>DASTVO010000041.1:0-5555 GCA_035759075.1 Actinomycetes bacterium | reverse complement strand
CAAGACCAAGCGGGTGTGGAAGAAGGACCGTCGTCGCGGCGACCTGGTGTTCTTCCACAGCCGTGGCGGCATCTACCACGTCGGCATCTACGCCGGCCGCAACAAGATCTGGCACTCCTCGCGCCCGGGCACCCCGGTGCGCAAGAGCGAGATCTGGACCAGCAGCGTCTTCTACGGCCGGGTGCGCTGAGACCGGACCTCCCCTCCCCCATGCCGGGCGCGGCCATCCACGGGGTGGCCGCGCCCTTCGTGGTTCTCGGGTGCTCTCAGGACGACTGTCAGAACGTGCAGACCCGCTGCAGCGCCGCCTTGTCGCGGTCGCTGACCTCGGGGGTGAGCGCGAGCTCCTCGCCGTCCGCGCCGCTGACCCAGACCAGGAACTCGTAGGGCTTCTTGATCTCGCCGATGGTGTGCGGGTCACACCGAGCGGCGTACGCGACGACGGGCACTCGCGCCAGCGGCCGTTGCGGGGTGACCCTCGCCAGCGGTGACGGAGCCCCGTCCTCCGGTCGCAGGCCGTAGAGGATCGCGCCGGCCACCTGGGTGATCCGCAGCCCGTCGCCGTCGAGGAGCCGCGCGCGCAGCTCGCCGTGCGCCACCGGTCCCTCCGGCGTCTGCTCGATGCGCCACCGGTCGGTGAAGCGCAGGTCGACCTGGCGGGCTGCCCGTTCCACGGCGCAGGCCCGGTCGGCGATGCGCTGCAGCAGCCCGCCGCCGTCGCCCGCGTCGATCGTCGCGGTCCGGGTCGCCGTCGGGTCGTCGTCCGGGTGCACGCGCAGGGTCACCGTCGCGGGTCCGATGTCCGGGTCGCCGCTGGCCGGGCAGTCGACCCCGTCGTACGGGACCGGGAGGTTGACCACGCCGCCGGCGAACACCGGGGAGTCCTTCGGCAGCGGCCCGGGGATCCGGAACCCGGGCACCTCGAGCCGCACGCTCTCCACCACGAGCCGGGTCCGGCCGGTGTTGCGGACCGCGACCTCGACGCGTTGCAGCACCTGGTCGCGGCGCAGCTGCACGACCTCGGCGGTCACCGGCGGCTCCGAGCCGGCGGTCTGCTCCGTCTCACTAGGTGGCGGCTGCGTAGCCGAGCCGTCGGTGCAGGCCGTCAACCCTGCGAGCACCGCGACAGCGGCTGCGACCCACCGCGCCGTGCAGCGCAGCTGCCCACGCGTACGCATCTCGCACCACCCTCCCGAGCGGGCATCCTCGCAGCCCGGCGGCCGCCATGCCCCGTCGCAGCGCGGGCCGCGGCCGGGGTGGCCGGCTCGGCGACGTTGCGCACCGACACGCCGGACGACACGCCGGGCGCGGCGTGCGGAACGTCGCCCAACCGGGGCGGGGCGGTCGGTCAGGGCACGAACGGGGAGGTCGCGCGAGCCGTGGCCGTCACCGGGTAGCCGTCGGCGAGCCCGGCGGACAGAAGGTTCGCGAACGGCATCTCCACGATCGCGCCAAGGGTGACGCTCACGGTCTGCCCGTCGGTCTCGACACCGACGACCCGGAACCCCTCGAAGCGGTCGGCGAGCTCGGCGTCGTCGGTGTACCGGCCGACGGCCGCGCGGGCACCGCGCTTGGAGAGCGGTAGCACCGGGCCCGCCCCGGAGTAGATGCGCGCGAGGTCGGGCTGGTTGGCGGCGGTGAGCGCGGCACCGTCGGCGGCGGCGACGAGCGAGCGCCGGTAGAGGAAGGCCTTGGACAGGTTGACGACGACCGTGACCAGCAGTCCCGCGATGACGGCGTAGACCAGGACGAGCAGGAGCAGCTGGCCGTCGTCGCCGCGGGCGGTCACCGCGCGCAGGCGGTTCACCTGGGGCCGTCCCGGAACCGGTCGACGACCTCCAGGTGCCGGCTGGTGACGCGCACTGTCGCGGGAGCGCGGCCGTCGAAGAGCTTCGGCAGCAGCGGGAGCGAGACGTCGTAGGCGACGACCACGTCGACGTGGCTCCCCGGCTCGAGGCACGGCGTCGAGGAGCAGGTGATGCGCAGCTCGTCGGCGGCCAGCGGCAGCCGGCTGTCGTGCATCACGATGCGCGCCGCCGTGAAGGCCCGCGGTCCGGCGTCTTCCACCGACTCGGAGGTGGCGTAGACGCGGCCCGCCTCGCGAGCAGCGCTGGACGCCGCGTACGCCGCGCGCTGCACCTGGAAGACGGTCAGCAGGACGTAGACCAGCGGAACCATCAGCAGGACGGCGAGGTAGACGAACTCGACGATGGCGTTGCCCGCGTCGTCACCGCTCCGCACCCGGTCGACCCCGCGCGCGACGGCGCCGGTCACGGAGACTCCTCCATCGCATGGCCACGTACCCGGAGACCGCGGGAAGGCCCGAGCAGGCCGACGACGGGCAGCGTCGTCTCGACCTGGACATAGACCGTCGGGACGCCGTCGACGGTCTCGAAGCCGCTCGTCACACCGGCGGCGAACGTGTCGGCCAGGGACTGCCGGATCAGCGTGCGGGTGACCGCCGCCCCGTCGTCGGGGTCGCGGTCGGCGTTGGCCGCGTGCCGGGCGCCCTCGGCGGCCGCGGCGAGCAGGGTGTTGCGCACATGCAGCGCCAGCCCGAGCTGCAGCAGTGCCAGGAACAGCATGGTCAGCAGGACGCCCACCAGGGTGAACTCGACGATCGCCGAGCCTCGGTCGTCCCGAACGCGCATGCGTCTGGTCGTCAGGGTGCGTTGCCGACGACACCGTCCAGCGCCTCGCTGAACAGCTCCTTGAGCTTGTCGTCGGCCACCAGCCACAGCGCGGTCACCAGACCAGCCGTCATGATCGTGACGAGCACCCAGCCGGGCACGTCGCCGCGGTCCCGGCCCGGCGAGGTCACGCGGGTCCACACCCGCAGCGCGGCCTCCGACAGCGGCCTGGCCGCGGCCGCGAGCATCTCGTGCATCCTGACTCCCTCGTTGACGTCGAACACGGTGCCGAGTGCTCTCACCCGGCGAAGCTGAAGCCGAACAACCCCGGGAACAGCGCGAACAGCACCGTCACCGGGAGGACGAGGAACACGACGGGGATCATCATCGCGATCTCCTTCCGGCCGCCGGACTCGAGCAGCGCCCGCTTGCCGGCCTCGCGGACGTCGACCGCCTGCGCGCGCAGCACCTCGGCGAGCGGTGTCCCGCGCTCGACCGCGATCGCGACCCCGTCGACGAAGCGGGCCAGTGAGGGCAGGCTCGTCCGCGTCGCGATCCCTTGCAGCGCCTGGACGAGCGAGGCGCCGGCGCGGGCGTCGGCGAGTGCCCGGCCCAGCTCCCGGGCGAGCTCGCCCCTGCTGATCGTCGTGACCCGCTCCAGCGCGCCGACGGCGCCCTCCCCCGCGGCGACCGCCAGGGCGAGCAGCTCGGCGATGGTCGGGAACTCCGCCATCATGCGCTCCTCCCGCACCGCGACCTCGCGGGAGAGCCACCGGTCCCGGACGAGCACCCCGGACACCGCGCAGAGAAGGCACACCACGAGCAGCGGCACCGGCCGGAAGCCACCGTTGGCGGCGAGGACCAGAGCCAGCCCGATGCCGCCCAGCAGCCCGGCGCCGCCCCACATGACCTGCTCGGCGCGGAACTCCTCCAGCGTCGTCCCACGGCCGGCCTGCTCGAGCCGGTGTCGAGCCGAGGCGGCGCCACCGAGTGCCCGCTCGAGGAACCTCGCGGCGTCCGCCAGCACCGGCCCGACGATGCGCTCCAACGTCGGGAAGGGCGTCAGTGCACGCTCCGTGAGCAGCAGCCTCGACGGCCGCGCGGAGTCGCGCAGGTACGGGGCGAGCCGGTCGTCGAGTCGCGGCCGGCGCAGCGCGGGCACCCGGCTGACCGCGAGCAGCAGCCCGGAGGCAGCGAGCAGCCCGGCCAGCCCGCCGGCCAGCGCCGGGCTCACTCCTGGCTCCTCATCGCAGGACCCGTTCCTCGTCCGGCAACCGGCCGATGCGGATCATGACGCGGTACGCGACGAGGCACAGCCCGCCGCCGATCGCCAGGACCACGGCCCCGGACGCGGTGTTGTACGCAGCGACAGCCTCCGGGCGCAACGACAGCATCGCCAGCACGATCCACGGCGCCGCCACCGCGAGCCGGGCGGCGTTGACGGTCCAGCCCTGTCTGGTCTCGAGCTCCGCCCTGGTCCGCGCATCCTCGCGAAGGAACGCCGACAAGGTGCGCAACAGTCGACCGAGGTCGCTGCCGCCGACCTCGCGGGCCATCCGCAGCGACTCGACGATGCGGTCGCCGACCGGGTCGGCGAGAGAGGCCTTCAGCCGGTCCAGGCAGTCGTAGAAGCGCCCGCTGGCGCGGTAGTCCTCACCAAACCGGGCGAACGGCCGGCGGAGCTCGTCCGGTCCGCGCACTCCCACCTGCGTCAGCGCCTCCGGCAACGACAGCCCCGCACGGACGCCCGAGGCCAGGTTGTCGACGACCTCGGGCCAGAGGTCGCGCAGCTCGCTCCGGCGCTGCCTTGCCCGGAACCGGACGAGGGCGAACGGCCCCCAGCAGGCGATGAGTGCGAAGGCCAACGCGATCGCGGGCGACCGGGACACGACGTACATGAGGGCGAGGACGACGCCACCCACGCCGGCGCTGGAGGCCACCAGACCACTCGGTGTCACGGCCTCCACGCCAGCCTGCGCCAGCAGGTCCGAGACCTTGTCCCTCCACGTGACTCTGCCCGGGCGTCCGAGGGCCGGGGGTGTGAAGGAACGCCAGACCATGAACAGGCCGAGGCCGAGTAGGAGGCCGACCAGAGCGCCCATCAGAGGTCGAACCCGTGGGGTGCCAGCAGGGCACGCAGGTCGTGACCGGCCCGCTCGAAGCGCTCGGGGTGCGGCGGCCATCCGTCGGCGCGCACCAGCCGGTCTTCGCGTGTGCTGAAGACGTCGGCGGTCTCCACGACGTCGCCTTCCACCCGGCCCGGAACCGCGAGCACCTCTCGCACGGCTCGACGGCCGTCACGCTCGGTCGAGATGTGGACGACGAGGTCGATGCAGCCGGCGACGGTCGGCACCACGAAGGCGTGGCTCACGTTCTCACCCGCCAGCAGCGGCAGCGTGCACATCTTGGTGACGGCCTCGCGCGCGGAGTTGGCGTGGATGGTGCACATGCCGGGCAGCCCCGAGTTCAGGGCGATCAGCAGGTCGAGGCACTCCTCCTGCCGGACCTCGCCGACGATGATGCGCGACGGCCGCATCCGCAGCGCCTCTTTGACCAGCCGTCGCAGCTTGATCTCGCCGGTGCCCTCGAGGCTCGGCTGCCGGCACTGCATCGCGACCACGTCGGGCAGCGGCACCTTGAGCTCGAACACCTCCTCGGCAGTCACCACCCGCTCGCCCGCGGGGATCGCCGCGGCCAGGCAGTTGAGCAGCGTGGTCTTCCCAGCCTGGGTGCCGCCGGCCACGAGGATGTTGAGCCCGCTCGACACGGCTGCCTCGAGGAAGCGCGCTGCCTGCACGGTGAGCGTGCCCAGCTGTACGAGGTCGTCGAGGTGCGTCGCGCGTACGACGAACTTGCGGACGTTCACCGACCAGTGCGCCCGGGTGATGTCGGGGATCGCCACATGCAGCCGTGAGCCGTCGGGCA
>DASTVO010000040.1:0-3234 GCA_035759075.1 Actinomycetes bacterium | reverse complement strand
GGGTCGTGGTCATCGCGCTGCTGGTCATGGCGACGACGCGGTTCATCCCGCTCGGCGCGACGCTCTACATCGGGGCCGTGGCCGGCCTGCTGGCGCTGTGGCCGTTGGCCTACTCGATGTGGACACCGACCGCGGAGCCGGCCCAGGCGCCGCGGGCAGTGCCCGTCACCTGAGCAAGGCGCGAGGTACGCGGGGTCAGACGAAGACCGCGACGGCCTTGGTCGTGGCCCCGCGCTCCTCGACCAGCGCCAGGAAGGTCCCGTCGGGGGCGAAGACCGCGACCGGGCCGGCGCCGGCCCCGACCGATGCCAGCGGCCCGCCGTGCGACACGACTTTCGCCTCGTCCTCGCCGACGTCCCGAGCCGGAAACGCCGACCGCGCGGCCTCGGCGATGGGCAGGAGGGCGAAGCTCTCGGCGAGCTCGTCGAGCGTGTGCGCCAGCGACAGGTCGTACGGCCCCACCCGGGTACGCCGCAGCGCCGTCAGGTGCCCGCCGACGCCGAGTGCCGCCCCGAGGTCCCGGGCGATCGCGCGCACATAGGTGCCGCTCGAGCACACGACGCGGACGTCCACATCGACGAAGTCGCCGTCGCGTCGCGTCGCGACGGGCGTCAGCTCGTGCACGGTCACGGGCCGCGGCGGCAGCTCGACCTGCTCGCCCTCCCGCACCCGCTTGTACGACCGCTTGCCGTCGATCTTCACGGCACTCACCGCGGACGGCACCTGCTCGATGGCTCCGGTGAGCGCCGCCAGCCCCGCCACGACGGCCTCGTCGGTGACCGACGCGGCAGAGGTGGTGACCAGCACCTCCCCGTCGGCGTCGTCGGTCACCGTCGTCGCGCCGAGCCGGATCGTCGCGTCGTACGCCTTCTCGGTCAGCGCGAGGTGGCCGAGAAGCCGCGTCGCCCGGTTGACGCCGAGGACCAGCACGCCGGTCGCCATCGGGTCGAGAGTCCCGGCGTGCCCGACCCGCCGGGTGCCGGCGAGGCGCCGCACCCGGGCGACGACGTCGTGGGAGGTCAGCCCCGCCGGCTTGTCGACGACGACGAGGCCGTCACCTGTCGTCGCCATCGTCCTCGCCGTCGAGAGCCTCGCGCGGCGCCTTGTACGGGTCCGGCTCACCGGCGTAGGTGGCACCCGCGGCCGCCCGGTGGACCTCGGCGTCAGCGGCGGCCACCTTGGTGAGCAGCTCCTCGATGTGGGCCGCGTTCTCCGGCACCCCGTCGGCGACGAACGTCAGCGACGGCGTGTGGCGCACGCCGGTCTGACGCCCGACCTCGGAGCGGAGCACGCCGCGCGCGCTCTCCAGCGCAGCGGCCGTGTCGGCCTTCGCCGTCTCGTCGCCGAACACCGTGTAGAAGACGGTGGCCTGCTGCAGGTCGTTGGTGACCCGTGCGTCGGTGATCGTGATGAACCCAAGCCGCGGGTCCTTGACCCTGGTCTCCAGCATCTCGGCGACCACGACCTTGATGCGGTCGGCCAGCTTGCGCGCACGCGCTGCGTCCACCACGGCTCCACGCCCCTTCCGGCTCGTCCGCGCGGACTAGTCGTCCGCGCTGCTGCTGAGCCGCTGCCGTGCCGACAGCAGCTCCATCTCCGGTCTCCCCGCGACCAGCCTTTCGCACGCGTCCAGGATCTCGACGCAGTGCGACCGGTCGGCTGCGACGACCGCGACTCCGACCAGAGCGCGGCGGTGCAGGTCGAGATGACCTGCCTCCGCCGCACTCACGTCGAACCTCCTGCGCAGCTCGGCGACCACCGGTCGCACGAGCGAGCGCTTCTCCTTCAGCGATCGGACGTCACCGAGGAGCAGGTCGAGCTCGAGGCTGCCGACGAACACGACCGTCCTCGGCTACGCCCGGGCCTTCTCGCGCATCTCGAACGTCTCGATGATGTCGTCGACCTTGATGTCGTTGAACGACCCGAGTCCGATACCGCACTCGTAGCCCTCGCGGACCTCGGTCGCGTCGTCCTTGAACCGCTTGAGCGACTCGACCGTGAGGTTGTCGGCCACGACCGAGCCGTCGCGCACCAGGCGAGCCTTGGCGTTCCGGCGGATCTCGCCGCTGCGCACCAGCGCACCGGCGATGTTGCCGAACTTGCTGGAACGGAACACCTCGCGGATCTCCGCCGTGCCGAGCTGCGCCTCCTCGTACTCGGGCTTGAGCATGCCCTTGAGCGCGGCCTCGACCTCCTCGATCGCCTGGTAGATGACCGAGTAGTAGCGGACGTCGACACCCTCGCGGTCGATCAGGTCACCGACGCGCTCGGCCGGCCGCACGTTGAAGCCGATGATGACGGCGTCCGACGCGACGGCCAGGTTGACGTCGTTCTGCGTGATCGCACCGACACCACGGTCGATGACGCGCAGCGCGACCTCCTCGCCGACCTCGATGCCCAGCAGGGCGTCCTCGAGGGCCTCGACGGCACCGGAGCCGTCGCCCTTGAGGATGAGGTTGAGGGTGTCGACCTTGCTCTGCTCCAGCCAGTCCTCCAGCGAGACCCGCTTGCGGGCCTTGGCCAGGGCGGCGTTGCGCTGCATCGCCTGGCGCTTCTCGGCGATCTGCCGGGCGATCCGGTCCTCGTCGGCTACGAGGAACTTGTCGCCGGCGCCGGGCACCGAGGTGAAGCCCAGCACCTGCACCGGACGTGACGGCAGTGCCACGTCCAAGTGCTCGCCGTGCTCGTCGAGCATCCGCCGCACGCGGCCGGACGCGTCGCCGGCCACGATGGAGTCACCGACGTGCAGCGTGCCGCGCTGCACCAGCACCGTGGCCACCGGACCGCGACCGCGGTCCAGGTGGGCCTCGATCGCCACGCCCTGGGCCTCCATGTTCGGGTTGGCCCGCAGGTCGAGCGCGGCGTCCGCGGTGAGCAGGACGGCCTCGAGCAGCTCGTCGATGCCCAGGCGCTTGAGCGCCGAGATGTCGACGAACATCGTGTCGCCGCCGTACTCCTCGGCCACGAGGTTGTACTCGGTGAGCTGCTGGCGGATCTTGGCGGGGTTGGCCCCCTCCTTGTCGATCTTGTTGACCGCGACCACGATCGGCACCTCGGCCGCCTGGGCGTGGTTGATCGCCTCCACCGTCTGCGGCATCACGCCGTCGTCGGCAGCGACCACGAGGATCGCGATGTCCGTCACCTGAGCACCACGGGCACGCATGGCGGTGAACGCCTCGTGACCCGGGGTGTCGATGAAGGTGATGGCGCGGTCCGCGCCCTCGTGCTGCGTGT
>DASTVO010000039.1:0-6327 GCA_035759075.1 Actinomycetes bacterium | reverse complement strand
TCGTAGACCTTCGCCACCGTCTCTGCGCGCCGACCTCGCAGCTCCTCCGAGGTGACCACGAGCAGCTGCTCGCGGGGGAAGTGCTCGAGGTACTGCTCGATCTGCATCGCGTAGCGGCTGTAGTCCAGGTAGATCGGGTTGCTCAGCACCGCCTCGCCGAACGGCTGCTTCTCCACGCCCTCCGCCACCCGCGTCTGGTAGTGCGAGCGGGTCCGCGCCACCGGGTCGCGCACGACGTACACGAGCCGGACGTCGGGAAGGGTGGCCGCGATGCGAGCCGGCACCCCGCGGTACCGCGGGAACTTCGTGTACGCGTTGGAGGCCTCCCCGATCGCCAGCACCTCGGGGCCGGTCGACCGGAACTGCCGGCGGTACCAGTCGGTGCCGCGGTGCCAGTTCGCCTCCTCGACGAAGAACTCCGGCGCCTTGTACGTCGGTGTCGCCACCTCGGGGTGCGCACCGAGGTAGTGGAACAGGCTCGTCGTCCCGCCCTTCATCGCGCCGATCACGAGGAAGGTCGGCAGTCGCAGCTCGGTCACCACGCCGCCGCCGGCCGGCTTCACGGTGCCACGCCCCCTACTGCGCCGCCACCGTCGTCAGGTCGGGCTCCGGCTCCCAGAACACCGACCGGCCCTGCGCCATCTCCTCGCGCAGCATCAGCTGGACGGCGTCGCGCAGGTACCAGTCGGGCAGCGGCTCGTCGTCGAGCAGCGCCGACCGCAGGTGGGTCCCGCTGATGGCCTCGGTGCCCGGCGCCGACAGCACGTCGTAGGAGCCCGACCCGACGTTGAACCCGAACGGCTCGAAGAAGACCGGCGTGATGCCCAGGTCGTCGAGGCTGTCGAAGAGCTCGCGGGTCTGGGAGTCCTCGTACCAGTGCTCAACGCCGGTGTGGTCGCGGCCGACGATGAAGTGGTCGCAGCCCATGTTCTTGCGGCAGATCGCGGTGAAGACCGCCTCCCGCGGACCGCAGTACCGCGAGTAGGTGGAGAACGCGCCGAGCACGACCTGGCCGGGCGGGTAGACCCCGGACTCGAGCAGCAGCTGGTAGCTGCGCAGGATCGGCCCGGACAGGAAGTCGCCGGGCTTCTTGGGCCCGATGACCGGGCTGATGTAGAGGCCGTCGGCGTGCACCTGCTCCAGCGCGCGGTTCTGGATGAACTCGTGCACGCGGTGCGGGACGTTGCGGGTGTGGAACCCGACCACCCGGCTCCAGCCCTTCTGGCTGAAGATCAGGCGGGTACGCGAGGGGCTGAGCTCGTAGCGCTGGTGCACCGACGCGGGGCGCTCGACCAGGCTCACCGCGCCCGCGACCAGCCGCCCGCCCCCGGAGGCGAGCCGGGCCACCCCGGGGTGCTTGAGCGAGGCGGTCCCGAACCAGGCCTCGGCCACCTCGCGGAAGTCGAACGCGCTGATCTCGGTCACGTCCAGCGTCGCGTGGATCTTGCCGGCGCGGCTGCTGAGCGCCACCCGGTCGCCGACGCGGATGTCGGCCACCGACGCCTCGTCGACCTGCAGCACGATCGGCATCGTCCAGGGCAGGCCGTTGGGCAGCCGGTTGGTCCGCAGGACGCTCTCGAGCGTCGTGCTGTCCATGAAGCCGCGCAGCGGCGAGTAGGTGCCGTTGGCGATCTGCGCGCAGTCCATCAGGTCGGTCGGGCGGACCACGAGCCGCTTGAGGTTGAGCAGCTCGTGACGGTTGGCGGAGAACGCCTCCTGGTTCACCAGGCAGCCGCCGTGCGGCTCGACCAGCAGCGAGATCGGGGCCGGCGAGTAGTCCAGCGCCTGGCGTCCCCAGCTCGTCTCGAACTCGCCGATGATGCGGCGCACCATGGCGGCGCACGCCACCGGATAGGCACCGACCGCGGTCTCCGCGGCGAGGACGAGGCCGTCGGCCCCGTCGATGAGGGTGTTGTAGACGTCGTTCACCTCGGCCCGCGTCGGGTGCGGGGAGGTGATCATCGACTCCATCAGGTTCGTCGCGACGTAGACGGGGACCCCGGTCTGCTTGGCCTGGCGGATGATCTGCTTCTGCACGAACGGCAGCTTCTCCAGGTTGACCTGACGGGAGAGGTCCCCGCGGTCGATGAGCAGGGCGTCGGAGCGCTCGGCGATCTCGGCGAGGTTGAACAGGCCGTTGAGGCACTCGATCTTCGAGATGACCGTGGTGCCCTCCACGGCGGCCGCCCGGACCACGTCGACGTCGGACGGGAAGTTGGCGAAGGACAGTGCCACGTGCCGGACGCCCATCTGGTTGCCGATCTCGATGGCCGCCAGGTCCTTGTCGGTCAGCGGGGGCATCTCGATGTCGCGTTCGAGGACGGTGATCGCCTTGCTCGACCCGATGGTGCCGCCGTTGAGCACCCACAGGTCGGCACCGTCCTGGTCCACGGCGACCACCTGGGCGAGGACCTCAGCGTCGACGCGGACCAGGTCGCCCGCGACCAGGCGGGCCACGATCCCGTCCGGGTAGAAGGTCATCGCCTCGGGGTCGTCCGCGCGCCGGCTGAGCCGGAGGTGCCGGTTTTCCTCGACCGCCCGTACCGGGGCCGCCGCCGTCCGGACCTGGGCTCCCTCGGTGTCGAGGCAGACCGGCAGCGACGTGCGGCTCTGGAGGTACTCCAGGATCCGCGGCAGGTCCTCCACCTTGGTGTGCGACAGGTTGACGCGCAGCAGGCTGACTCCCGCGTCCTCCAGCCGGCCGATCACGTGGTCGTTCATCGAGGCAGGGCCGAGAGTGCACCAGATCTCCCTGGCCATGGTCCGTGCAGCCGTCATCGCGATCCCCCCGGGCTGACACGTCCGACCTGCCGCGCAGCCTCAGCCCAGGAGCCGCCCGGCACCACCGTCTGTGACTGTAGGCAGGTCAGCGGCCCCGGCCGTCCGCCAGAAGGCCGAGAAGGACTAGGACAGCGGCCGTAGGGCGAGGCGGCCCGCCGCGCGCTCAGACGTCGATCTGTGGCAGGCGGGTGAGCGGCTCGGCGAAGCGCTCGTCCGAGACCTCCTCGTCGACCATGCGGCCGCCGAGGAAGGCGTCGTACGCGGCCATGTCGAAGTGCCCGTGCCCGCAGAGCGCGGTGAGGATGACCTTCTCCTCGCCGGACTCCTTGCACGCCAGCGCCTCCCGGATGCAGGCGGCGAGCGCGTGGGTCGGCTCGGGTGCGGGCACGATCCCCTCGGCCCGGGCGAACTGCACCGCCGCCGTGAAGCACTCGGTCTGCGGGATCGCAACCGCCTCCATGAGGCCGAGCTCGTAGACGTGTGAGATGAGCGGGCTCATGCCGTGGTAGCGCAGCCCGCCGGCGTGGATCGGGTCCGGGATGAAGTCGTGGCCCAGGGTGTGCATCTTCATCAGCGGCGTGAAGCCGGCCGTGTCACCGAAGTCGTAGGCGTAGACGCCACGGGTGAGCGAGGGGCAGGACGCCGGCTCGACGGCACGGATCGTGGGCGCCATCTTCCCGGCCATCTTCTCGCGCAGGAACGGGAAGGCCAGCCCGGCGAAGTTGGACCCGCCGCCGGTGCAGCCGACGATCAGGTCGGGGGAGTGGCCGACCTTGGCCAGCTGCAGCAGCGCCTCCTCGCCGATGACCGTCTGGTGCAGCAGCACGTGGTTGAGCACGCTGCCCAGCGCGTAGTGCGCTGCCTCGTCGCCGACCGCCGCCTCGACCGCCTCGCTGATGGCGATGCCGAGGCTGCCGGAGTGGTTGCCCTCGTCCTCGAGCGCCTTGCGGCCGGACTCGGTGAGCTCGGACGGGCTGCGGTGCACGGTCGCCCCGAAGGTCTCCATGACCGACTTGCGGTACGGCTTGCTGTCGTAGGAGGCGCCGACCTGCCACACCTCGCAGTCCAGCCCGTAAACCGCGCAGGCGAAGGCGAGTGCGGTGCCCCACTGCCCGGCGCCGGTCTCGGTGGTCAGCTTCGTCACGCCGGACTTCTTGTTGTAGAAGGCTTGCGGCACGGCGGTGTTGGGCTTGTGCGAGCCGGCCGGGGACACGCCCTCGTACTTGTAGTAGATCTTCGCCGGCGTCCCGAGCGCCTTCTCCAGCCGGTGCGCCCGGAACAGGGGCGAGGGCCGCCACAGCCGGTAGACGTCCTGTACCTCGTCGGGGATGTCGACATAGCTGTCCTGCGTGACCTCCTGCAGGATCAGGTCCATCGGGAACAGCGGGGCCAGGTCGTCCGGGCCGACCGGCTGGTGGGTCGCCGGGTGCAGCGGCGGGGGCGGCGGTGAGGGCAGGTCCGGAATGATGTTGTACCAACGCGTCGGCATCTCGGACTCGTCGAGCAGGATCTTGTGCTGGTCCGCCACGTGTGCCTCCCTGGCTCTGTCCTGGACGACCCCGACGCTAGTGGGGCGCACGCGCTCGCCGGAAGGGATCAGGGAGGATCGGTACGTGCCCGCCCGACCGCCGCGACTCGTCGCGACCGACCTCGACGGGACGATCGTCCCGATCGACGGGGAGATCACCGACCGGACGGTCGCCGCGCTGCGGGCGGTCGAGGCCCGCGGCGTCCCGGTCGTGTTCGTGACCGGACGGCCACCGCGCTGGATGGGCGCTGTCGCCGAGCGGACCGGGCACACCGGTGTCGCGGTCTGCGCCAACGGGGCCCTGCTCTACGACCTGCACACCGAGCAGGTGGTGGCGGACTTCCCGCTCTCGGTCGAGGTCGGCCTGGAGGTGGCCGAGCGGCTGCGGGCCGCGCTGCCCGACATCGCCTTCGCGGTCGAGACGCTCGACGGGTTCGCGCACGAGGAGTCCTACCGGCCGCGCTGGGACGTGGGGAGCGCACGCGGCGTCGACCACATCGGGCGCATCTACGCCGAGCCGGCGGTCAAGCTGCTCGCCCGGCACGAGGCGATGGCCTCTGACGACCTGCTCGCGGCGGCCCGGGAGGTGCTCGGCGACCTGGTCGAGCTGACGCACTCGTCGACCGGTGGGCTGCTGGAGATCTCCGCGGCCGGGGTCTCGAAGGCGACGACCCTGGCCCGGGTCTGCGAGCAGCACGGGGTGGACGCGGCCGACGTGGTGGCCTTCGGTGACATGCCCAACGACCTACCGATGCTGGCCTGGGCCGGGCAGCCGTACGCGGTGGCCGGTGCGCATCCCGAGGTGCTCGCCGCCGTGGAGCGGGTCGTCGACCGCCCGGAGGACCACGGCGTGGCCAAGGAGCTCGAGCGGCTCTTCGGCCTGTAGTCGGCCGCCGCGGACGCCCAAGATCCCTGTCGTCGTGCTCAGATGCGCAGTCGACTCGCTTTCTGGGCACGGTCGTGGAGATCATGGACCCTCGACGTAGCGTGAGGTGATGACAGGACGGGTCGGCGGCGCCGCGCTGGTGGTGCTGCTCGCCGCCGCACTCACCGGGTGCGGGGTGGCCGACGGCGCCGAGTCGGGATCTGGGGAGCCGTCCCAGCCGGCGCCGTCGTCCGCGGCATCCGTCTCGCCCGCAGCGCCGAGCCCGTCGCCCGCAGCGCCGAGCCTGTCGGAGACCGCGCCGGAGCAGCCCGCGGAGCCGAGGCGCGCGTGGCTGAGCATCCCGGCGCTGGGCGTGCGCGACGTGCCGGTCGTCCGCTACCGGGGCAGCCCGGACGACGGCCCGGGGACGCGCATCCAGAACCGGGGCCCGGCCGCCTCGCCCCGCGGCCCGGACGGGGGTGTCGGCCCGGGTGAGGTCGGCAACTACATCGTCACCGGCCACCGGACCTCGCACGACGCGCCGTTCCGCGACCTGCCGTCGCTGCGTGGTGGCGACCACGTCCTGGTCCGCTCCGGCGACACGGTCTACGACTACGTCATCGCCGAGACCCGGGAGGTGTCCTTCCGGTCGGCCCGCTCCAAGGCGGCGCAGGTCGCAGCCGTTCCGGGCCGTCCCGGCGAGCCGTCGGTCGAGCCGGTGATCACGCTGTCGACCTGCGCGACGCCCGAGGATCGCGCGGCCGGCAACTACTGGTCGGACGAGTTCGGCAACCCCGAGCACCGCATCGACAAGATCGGCGTCCTCACCGAGGTCCGCCCGGCGCGGCTGGAGGTAGTGGCGGGCTAGAGGTAGTGGCCGGTGCCCTGGCCGCTCTGCTCGTCGCCGCCCGGCTGGCCCGGGCCGCCCGGGACGGGCGTCCCGCCGGGCAGCGCGCGCCGCCGGATCTCCTCGAACTGCGCCCGCGCCGCCATCTGCTGGGCGAACAGCGCCGTCTGGATCCCGTGGAAGAGGCCCTCCAGCCAGCCGACCAGCTGCGCCTGCGCAACCCGCAGCTCCGACTCGCTGGGGACGGCCTCGTCGGTGAACGGCAGCGAGATGCGCTCGAGCTCCTCGACCAGCTCGGGGGCGAGC
>DASTVO010000038.1:0-18208 GCA_035759075.1 Actinomycetes bacterium | reverse complement strand
CGCGGACCGCGCCCGGGCCCGGGAGCAGCTCGCGCCGCCACCGATGACGGATCGGCTGTGGGGCTGGCTGGGCCCGCTGCTGGTCACGGCGTTCGCGGGGGTGCTGCGGTTCTGGGACCTCGGACGGCCCAAGGCGTTCATCTTCGACGAGACCTACTACGCCAAGGACGCGTGGTCGCTGTTGCACTTCGGGGTGGAGCAGGACTACGTCAAGGCGTCCGAAGACGGTGCCGCCGACCCGGCGAACGCCAAGATCCTGGCGGGTGACCTCACCGGCCTGTGGACCGGCGACCCGTCCTACGTGGTCCATCCGCCCGGCGGCAAGTGGATGATCGCGTTCGGCGAGCAGCTGTTCGGGCTCACGCCGTTCGGCTGGCGCTTCACCGTCGCGCTGCTCGGGACGCTGGCGGTGCTCATGGTGGCGCGCATCGGGCGCCGGATGCTCCGGTCCACGCTGCTCGGCTGCGCCGCGGGGCTGCTGCTGGCGGTCGACGGGCTCGCCTTCGTGCACAGCCGCACCGCTCTGCTCGACCCGCTGCTGATGTTCTGGGCGCTGGTGGCCTTCGGCGCCCTGCTGCTCGACCGCGACCGCACCCGGCGGCGGCTCTCCCAGCACCTCACGTCGGCGCAGACCACCCGGTTCGGCCCGGGGCTCGGGCTGCGGCCCTGGCGGGTCGCGGCAGGAGTCGCGCTCGGGCTGGCCTGCTCGACCAAGTGGAGCGGGCTGTGGTTCGTGGCGGTGTTCGGGCTGATGACGGTGCTGTGGGACGTGGGGGCGCGCCGCGCCGCCGGGGTCCGGCGCCCGTGGCTCGCGACGCTGGTCCGCGACGCGGGGCCGGCCTTCGTCTCGATCGTGCCGGTCGCCCTCGCGGTCTACCTCGCCAGCTGGACCGGCTGGTTCCTCGGAGGGGAGGACGCCTACCTGCGGAGCTGGGCGGCCGACAACCCCGGCCCGGCGCTGGTTCCGGAGGCGCTGTGGAGCCTCTGGCACTACCACCACGAGGCGTGGAAGTTCCACACCGGCCTCGAGTCCTTCCACCCCTACCGCTCCAACCCGTGGGGATGGCTCGTCCTTGCCCGGCCGGTCTCCTACTTCTACGAGGGCCCGACGATGGGCGAGAGGGGCTGCGACGTCGAGACCTGCTCGCAGGCCATCACCGCGCTCGGGACGCCGGCGATCTGGTGGGCGTCACTGGTCGCGCTGCCGGTGCTGCTGTTCCTCTGGGCGGGCCGGCGGGACTGGCGGGCCGGCGCGATCCTGGCCGGTGTCGCGGCGGGCTACCTGCCGTGGTTCCTGTACCAGGACCGCACCATCTACTCCTTCTACGCCGTCTCCTTCGTGCCGTTCGTCGTGCTCGCGGTCACGATGTGCCTGGGGCTGCTGATCGGGCCCGCAGACGCGTCACCGGTGCGCCGCCAGTGGGGCGCGGCGGCGGCCGGCGCGTACGTCCTGCTGGCGGTGGCGAACTTCTACTGGCTGCTGCCGGTCCTGTCCGCCGAGGTGATCCCGTACGCGGAGTGGGCGCAGCGGATGTGGTGGAAGTCCTGGATCTGACCTACCTCGTGAGAAGACCTGTGGCGCCGTCGACGGCCATGCCGAGCGCGACACCTCCGAGGACGTCGAGCGGGAGGTGCGCGCCGACGTAGACGCGGGTCGCACCCACCACGGGCGGTACGACAAGGGCGACCCACCTGCCCACCGGGCCGAGCTCGGGCCACCAGGAGAGCGCCAACGTGGTCGAGATGCCGGCGTGACCCGAGACGTAACCCATCCCCGTCGCGGCCTCGCCCCGGCAGCGGGCCGTGGCGAGAAGGCTGGCCGGGCGCGGCCGTCCGTAGGCGCGCTTGACCGCCTTGGCGACCAACCAGGTCGCCGTGCCGGTCTGCAGCACCCGTCGAGCCGTCAGCCGCCGTCCCGTGGCGAGCGCGACGGCCGCAGCCACCGGGACGGCACCGATCGTCCCGACCTGCATCACCAGCCAGGCCGGCCGGTAGAGGCTGTCGGGCAGCTCGTTGACCCGGCGGAACACCGCCTCTTCGGGCCTGCCGACATGGTCGTGGTCGATCGACATGCCGCTGACGACCAGACCGGCCACGCCGAGCAGGAGCCGCGCGCCCGGGCCGGTGAGCGGTGCAGGTCTCACGGGTCCAGCTCCTCGCCGAGCTCGCGGCGGACGTCGAGCCGCAGCTGCCGGCGCGACACCAGGTCGATCGCCGAGAACAGGCCCTCCATCAGGGCGATGTGCGGGCCGCGCGCGAAGTCGAACGCGTACCGGACGCAGCCGCCCGGGAACACGTCGTACAGCGTTCCCTGGTAGCGGGGCGTGATCCCGCGCAGCCTCAGGTAGGTCCTACCTCCGGGCGTGCGCGCGGGCTCGGTCGTCGCTCCCCGGACGTCGCACCCGTCGGTCAGGCGCACCTGGACGGCCCGTCCCTGGGCCCGGTCCGAGAGCAAGGACAGCGTGGTCCGCCCGCTCTCGGCCCGGAACGCGGTCACCTGCCACCCCGTCGGCAGCTCCGCGACGCACGGTACGTACGCGGCGCTCGGCACCGACTGGGCCACCAGGACCAGCCGGACCACGGACGTGCAGCTGGGCACCGTCGGCGTGGCCGAGGCGCAGCCGGCGAACCCGGGCCCGGACAGCAGGACGCCTGCCGCGAGCAGCGGCCCGAGCCGTCGGCGGGACGCGGTCATGCGAGGCCGGCCAGCCGGACGTAGCTGGCCACCAGCCCGGCACCGACCGCCAGGGCGAGCAGCACCGCAACCGTGAGCGCCACCCGGCGGACGCTCCAGAGCTGGATGGCTACCGGCTCCCGCGGCGGGGCCAGCCGCCGGAACTCTGCGATGAGGTCCCGCGGGTCGTCGCGGAGCCGGCTGCGCAGCTGGGTGGGCAGCGTCACGCTGCGACTGGCGGAGAAGGCCTCCGCGATGTCGTCGGCCGCGAACTGGCGCAGCGCCCGCCCATAGACCTGGTCGGCGGTGCTGCGCAGCGCGAGCGTCAGCATCATGTTCGCCAGGTCCACCGCCTGCCGCCACGGCGTCGGCCGCACCGTGGCGAACGCGACGTCGATCAGGAGCACCTGACCGTCGCGGACCAGCAGGTTGGACGGCTTGATGTCACGGTGGGCCACGCCTGCCTCCCACAGCTTGCGCACCACCCGCAGGCCGCTGTCGATCTCCCGCTGTCCGACCGGCGCCACGCCCAGCTCCTGCGAGCCGGCGAGGAACTCCATCACGATGAGGTACTCGCGCTCGGGCGTGAGCTCGACGAAGCCGTGCGGCGCCGGGGTCGGGAGGCCGGCGTCCCGGAGCAACCGCAGCAGGTGGTCCTCGTACTCGACCAGCCGTCGCACCGTCGAGAACGGCTTCTCGTCCTCCATCCGGCCGTAGAGAACGGTGCGCATCAGCTTGTACCAGCGGTCAGAACGCAGGTGTGTGACCGCGTAGAGCTTCCCGAACAGGTCATCGCGCCCGCCGTCGGACGTCCGGACCGTCAGCCGCAACGGCGTCGACCCCGCCGAGCCGGCGAGCCCGAAGGGCTCGACGGCCTCGACGGTCAGCCCCAGCTGCTGGTCCAGGGCCCGGCCGATCGCCTCGAGACGCTGCTGCGACAGCTCGAGGTGCGCCCCCGCCGGACGCCGGTAGGTGACCGGGAACACGTCGTCGGGAGTGAGCAGCCGGAACGCGGCAAGCGGCAGCAGCCCACCGAGGGCGAGCCCGGCGAGCACGTCGCTCGGGTGGTCCACTGCGAGGTAGAGACGCGCGGCGCCGAGCCCGCCCACCACCAGCACCGCCGCCAGGGCGCCCCCCGTCCGCAGGCGTCCCGGCGGCACGGCGACGCAGAGCGCCCCGACCAGCACCAGGGCGGTGGCCGCGACCGGGCGGGACGGGAAGGAGTACCCCTCCCACTCGCCGACGATGGCGACTCCGGTCGGGCGCGGCCTGCCCAGGGCGAGCGAGACCTCGGCGACGAGCAGCGTGGTGGTCAGGGTGACGGCGAGGTAGACGACGAGGTGTCGCCAGCGCCGGGCGACGAGCAGCACCACCAGGGTGGTCCACGCGACGGCCCGGACGACTCCGTCCGAACCCAGCCCGGCCACGACCCCCATGAGCTCGGTCATCGGGTCACTGCGGAGCCTGGCGAAGCCGTCCAGCACGACGAGGTCGAGCGACGTCACGGCTCTCAGAACCGGGCCGGCACTCATCGCGAGGGCCAGCGCCAGCGTCACCGCGACGAGCACCGCCGAGGCCCGGGTGCGTCGCTCGACCCGCCACGGCAGCGGCGGTGGCTCCCCCGAGGGCCGGCGGCGGCGCCCGACCCGAGTCGTGGACACCACCGGAGTGATCGCGTCCTGCCGATCGCCGTCCCCCGCCGGTAGCGTGGCCATGTCAGGTCACCAGTGCCGGGCGCCGCGACGCGGTTCCCGTGCGGGCGAGGTGAGGGCGTTGCGCCAGTCCGTGGGCCGGCGCTCTGCGACGCGGGTCGCCGTCGTGGCCGGCCTCCTGGCTGTGGCGCTCACGGCCGGCGCCTGCCAGGGCGACGAGGCGCCACCGGGTCCAGCGGCGAGGGGGGACACCTCGGTCGTCGTGGCCTCGTTCTCGTTCCCCGAGAGCGGCCTCCTGGCGGAGATCTACGCCCAGGCGCTGGAGGCCGCAGGAGTCCCCGTCCGGCGGGAGCCGGACCTCGGACCACGTGAGCTGGTGCTGCCGGCGCTGCGACAGGGGCTGGTGGACGTCGTCCCTGAGTACTTGGGCACCGCGCTCGCGACCGTCGCGCCCGGCGTCGACGTGGACATCCGGGATGTGGCCGCTGTTCGGGCGGCGCTGGACCGGTCGCTGCTGCGATGGGGGCTGCGGACCCTGCGTCCCGCCGCCGCCTCGAACCAGAACGGTCTCGTGGTGGAGCGGACCACGGCGCGCCGGCTGGGCCTGCGATCGGTGAGCGACCTGCGGCCGGTTGCCCGGGACCTGACGCTCGGCATGACACCCGAGTGCCCGACTCGGCAGTACTGCCTGCTCGGCCTTCGCCGCGTCTACGGCCTGACCTTCGGTGACGCTCTCGCGTTCGACACCGAGTCGCAACGTGCGCAGGCCCTGGACCAGCAGGTGGTCGACGTGGCCCTCATGTTCACCACGGACGGGCGCCTGGCGGTCGGAGACCTCGTCGTCCTGGCTGACGACAGGAACCTGCAGCCGGCGGAGAACGTCGTGCCGGTGGTCTCCACCCGCGTCGTGCGGCGTTACGGCGACCGACTGGTGCAGACCCTCGAGCGGGTCTCGGCCCGGTTGACGACCGCGAACCTGGTCTTCCTCAACTGGCGAGTGTCCGTCGCAGGCAAGGACGTCGCGGGCGAGGCGCGGGGCTGGTTGCGGCGGCACGACCTGCTCACCCCGTCCCGCTGAGGGCGAGAGTCCCGAGCTCGTCCCCGGCGTACGCCGCCGCGGCTGCCCGCTCGAGGCGCGCGGCGGCGCGTGCCACGTCGCGGTGCACGAGGAAGTCCCGCAGCTCCTGCTGCATGCCGGTGTCCTCCTGGCCGCCGAACGAGGGCGGCTGCAGGTCGGAGAGGTCGAAGCGGAAGCCGTTCCCGGCGTCGAGAAGGTTGCGCGCCACCGAACGGGCGAGGTCGTCGGGGTACACGGTGAGGTCGAGGTTGAGGTTGGGCGAGACGAAGCCGCCACGGGCCGCCCAGACCGCTGCGGCCTGCGGAGACGCGAGGTAGTGCAACAGCGCATCGGCCGCGGCCGACGCCTCGAGGATGACGGCCACGTCCCCTCCGGCGACAACGCCCGGCGCTGCCCGTCCGGCCGCCGGGAACCCGAACACGTCGGCGTCGACGCCGAGCTCCGCGGTCGTCCGGCTGGTGATGACGCCGGCGACGAAGTCCGCCTCGTGCACCATCGCGGCGGCCGCCCGGGACCCGAAGGTCAGCTCGACCGACTCCTCGAACCCCGTGCGCAGCGCACCGTCCACGCCGCCCAGCATGCTCGCGGGAGTGAGGATCGCTGCCATCTCGCGCAAGGCCTCCTCGACGGACGGGTCGGTCCACGGGACCCGGCGATCTGCCAGCCGCGCATAGCGGTGGGGGCCGGCGAGACTGAGGTAGAGGTCTTCGAACCAGTCGGTGAGGGTCCACCCGTCCCGGGCCGACACGGCGTACGGCACCACCCCGGCTGCGGTCAGCGTCCGGCCGACCTCGCGCAGTCCCCTCAGGTCGGTGGGCGGGACGACTCCGGCACTCTCGAACGCCCCGACGTCGTACCAGACCAACGACTTGTTCGCGGCCTTGAACCAGACGCCGTACACCCGGCCGTCGAAGGACCCCAGACGACGCCAGACCGGGGCATAGTTCCGACGGACCTCCGCCCCCACGTCCGCGCTGGGGCGCGCGAGCTGCCCGCGCGCCGCGAGCCGGCGCAGCAGGCCGGGCTGCGGCAGCAGGGCCACATCGGGCGGGTCTCCGCGGGACAGCCGCTCGGTCAGCACCACCGGCACTCCTCGGTCTCCCGCCGAGGTGTACCGGACCGATGCGCCGCTCTGCGACCCGAACGTCCGCAGCACCGCCTCGAACCGGCGCTGCTCGACGCCGGACCAGACGCCCAGCACCTCGAGGTCACGTCCGGCCAAGGAAGGGCCGTCGCTCCCCGCACTGCACTGCACGGCGCTGAGCAGGACGACCGCCGCAACTCCTGCTGCGATCCCTCGCCTCACGACCCCCACCGTGAGTCGGCCGTTGGTCCACCCGACAGGGCCGTTCGGCCCTCTCCCTCCTCGTCCTCCGGCGCAAGGCTGGACGCGACCCCAGACGGCTCGAACCAGCACGGAGACGTGATGACGACACCGGTGACCGATCGCCAGCCCGAGGCACCTCCCGCCCTCGGCGCCGCCGCCCGCACGGTGCACGCCTGCAAGGTCTACGGCAAGGATGCGACCGAGGTGCGCGCGCTCGACGATGTCACGGTCGACTTCGCCGCGGAACAGTTCAGCGCGATCATGGGCCCGTCCGGATCGGGGAAGTCGACCCTCTTGCACTGCGTCGCCGGTCTCGACAGCCTGACGTCCGGCCAGGCCTACATCGGCGAGGCCGACATCAGCAAGCTGAACGACCGCGAGCTCACGGTGCTACGGCGGGACCGGGTCGGCTTCATCTTCCAGGCATACAACCTGGTGCCGACCCTGACCGCGCTGGAGAACCTGACCCTCCCCCTGCGGCTGGCCGGCCGTCGGTCCGACCAGGAATGGATCGACAAGGTCGTCAGCACGATGGGGTTGCAGGACCGGCTGCACCACAAGCCGACCGAGATGTCGGGCGGTCAGCAGCAGCGTGTCGCCGTTGCCCGCGCGCTGGCGACGAGGCCGCACATCATCTTCGCCGACGAACCGACGGGCAACCTGGACTCCAAAGCGGGCGCGGAGGTCCTTGCGTTCATGCGCAGCGCGGTCAACCAGATGGGCCAGACCATCGTGATGGTCACCCACGACCCGACCGCGGCCAGCTACGCCGACCGGATCGTGTTCCTGGCCGACGGTCGCATCGTCGACGAGATGGCGCACCCCAGCGCGGCGCGTGTGCTCGAGCGGCTCAAGCAGTTCGGGGAGTGAGCGGGCGTGCTCTTCACCACGATCAAGAACCTGATCGCACACAAGTTCCGGCTCTTCGCCACCGCGCTGGCCGTCACCCTCGGCGTCGCCTTCATGGCCGGCACCCTCGTGCTGACCGACACGGTCACCAAGACCTTCGACGACCTGTTCGGAGACGTCTACCGGCAGACCGACGCGGTCGTGCGGGGCGAGAAGGTCTTCGACGGTGGACCCAACGTGGGTGCGCAGCGAGGCCGGCTGGACGAGTCCCTGCTCGAGACCGTCCGGCAGGTCCCGGGGGTCGACGAGGCCCAGGGTGGGGTCTTCGGCTACGCCCGGCTGATCGGCAGCGACGGCGAGGCGCTCGGCAACCCGGCGACGGGGGCACCCGCCATCGGGCTCAACTGGTCGGACTCGAAACGGCTGAACCCGTTCCAGATCGTGGAAGGCGGCCCGCCGGCTGCTGACGACGAGGTGGTCATCGACGCCAGGAGTGCCGAGATCGGCCGCCTGGCCGTCGGCGACACCACCACGGTGCTGGTGCAGGGACCGCCGCTGCAGGTCACGATCAGTGGCGTCGCGAGGTTCGGCACCGTGAAGACTCCGGGCGGCTCCACGGTCGTCATGTTCCGCGACACCGTCGCCCAGGAGCTGGTGGCCGAGCCGGGCAAGTTCGACGACATCTCCGTCGTCGCGTCCCCCGGTGTCTCGCAGCGGGAGCTGGTGGCCGACATCCGCCGGGTTCTGCCCGCCGGCGCCGAGGCGGTCACCGGGACGAAGATCACGGCGGAGACACAGGACGAGGTCCGCCGGGGACTGGCGTTCTTCCGGACGTTCATGCTCGTCTTCGCGGTCGTCGCCCTGCTCGTCGGCGCCTTCATGATCTTCAACACCTTCTCGATCACCGTGGCGCAGCGCACCAGAGAGAACGGGCTGCTGCGCGCCCTCGGCGCCGGGCGGCGTCAGATCATGGCCTCGGTGGTGATCGAGGCGTTCGTCGTGGGACTGCTCGCGTCCGTGCTGGGGGTCGTCGCCGGCCTCGGGGTGGCCTACGCACTGCAGCAGCTCCTGAAGGCGCTCGGCATGATCGACACGTTGGGAGGCGTGGTGTTCGCGCCGAGAACCGTGTTGATCTCGATGGTGGCGGGCATCGGCGTGACGGTGCTGGCCGCGCTGTCGCCGGCTCGGAAGGCTGCGAAGGTGCCTCCGATCGCTGCCATGCAGGAGGGCCTGGCCGGGAGCACCGGGTATGGCTCCCGGCAGCGCGTGTACGTCGGCGCGGGCGTTCTGCTGGTCGGTCTCGCGACTCTGCTCACCGGGCTCTTCGGGTCGGTCGACAACGCCGTCATGGTCGTCGGAGCGGGCGTCCTGCTGGTGTTCTTCGGCGTATCGGTCCTCGGGCGGACCGTCTCGCTGCCGCTCAGCCGGCTCATCGGCTGGCCGCTGCCCCGACTGCGCGGCATCACGGGCGAGATCGCCCGCGACAACGCGATGCGGAACCCGAAGCGGACTGCGGCCAGCGCCTCCGCGCTGATGATCGGCGTCGGCCTCGTCGGCTTCATCACGATCTTCGTGTCGTCCGCCAAGGCGTCCCAGGACGCGGCGATCGACCAGGCCTTCACCGGCGACATCGTCATCTCCTCCGGCGCGGGTCTCGTGGGCGGGGTGGACCCCGGCCTTGCCCGAGACGTCAACGCCCTTCCCGAGGTCTCCTACGCGACAGGTGTCAGGCAGGGGTTCGCCAGCGTGGAGGGCGACGTAACGTTCGTCACCGGCGTCAACACCGCAACGGCGTTCGACGTGATCGACATCCAGCCGATCGACGGCACCCCAGCCGATCTGAGCCGCTTCGCCATCGCCGTGAGCAAGGACGTCGCCAGCGACAAGAAGCTGGCCGTCGGGGACACCCTCGACGTCGCGTTCAAGGACACCGGCGCGCAGACGCTTCGGGTCTCCATGATCTACGCACGCGACGAGGTGGTCGGCTCCTACCTGCTCGGGATGCCCGCCTACGAGGGCAACTTCGCGACGAGCTACGACGCGCAGGTGGCCGTCAAGAAGGCGCCGGAGGTGTCCGAGGAGGCGGCCCTGGCCGCGGTCGAGCGGGCGTCGGAGGCGTACGCGGGTGTCTCGGTTCTCGACCGCGACGGCTTCAAGGAGGAGCAGTCCGCGTGGCTCGACGGGATGCTCGGCCTCGTCTATGCGCTGCTCGCCCTGGCGATCATCATCGCGCTGCTCGGCATCGCCAACACCTTGGCGCTGTCCATCTTCGAGCGGACCCGCGAGATCGGTCTGCTCCGGGCAGTCGGCATGACGCGCTCCCAGCTGCGGTCCGCCATCCGCTGGGAGTCGGTGATCATCGCCCTGCAGGGGACATTGCTCGGCCTGGTGATCGGCCTGTTCTTCGGCTGGGCCCTGATCCGTGCGCTGGAGGACGAGGGCCTCACGGTGTTCCGGGTCCCGTACGGCAGCCTCGCCGTCATCGTCGTGCTCGCGGCGCTCGCGGGCATGGTGGCTGCGATCGGCCCCGGCCGCCGCGCCGCCAAGCTGAACGTGCTGCGCGCCGTGGTCAGCGAGTGAGCGTCGGCAGCACGACCTTCTCACCGGGAGTGAGGAGCGTGGTGCTCCCGCGGATGACGACCTCGAGAGGGTCCCCCTCCTCGACCAGGTAGTGCTCCTCGCCCGGGGTCAGGTGCACCCGGAGCTGGCGGTCCCGGAAGCGCAGCGAGAAGTCCAGGGACCGCCAGCGCCGCGGCAGGCGCGGGCTGAACGTCAGCTGTCCGTCGTGCTCACGGACTCCGCCGAAACCATGGACCAGGGACAGCCAGACACCGGCCGCCGAGGCGATGTGCACGCCGTCGGGGTTGCTGCCCGAGACGTCGCCCAGGTCGATGAGCAGGGCATGCCCGAAGTAGTCCAGCGCCTGCTCCTCGCGGCCCACCTCCGCCGCCACGATGCTCTCGATCGAGGCCGAGAGGGACGAGTCGCCGGTCGTCAGGCGGTCGTAGTAGTCGAAGTTGCGCCGCTTCTGCTCGGTCGAGAACTCCTCGCCGAGCAGGAACATCGCCAGCACGATGTCGGCCTGCTTCAGCACCTGGAACCGGTAGATGACGAGCGGGTGGTGGTGCAGCAGCAGCGGGAACCGGTCGCGCGGGGTGTGCTCGAGGTCCCACACCTCGAGGTCCAGGAACGCGTCGTCCTGCGGGTGGATGCCGCGGGTGTCGTCGTACGGGATGCACATCGCCTCCGCCGCCGCCTCCCAGGAGCTCACCTCGCCTGGTTGCAGGCCCACGGTGTCGACCAGGGCGAGGTGGTCGGCCGGCCGCTCGGCCTGCATCCAGCGCACCGTCTCGGCCGCCGACCGCAGGTTCTCGCGGGCCATCAGGTTCGTGTACGTGTTGTCGTTGACGACCGACGTGTACTCGTCCGGCCCGGTGACGCCCTGGATGTGGAACTTGCCGTCGGTGCCGTGGAACCCGAGGTCCTCCCAGAGGCGGGCCGTCTCCACGAGGACCTCGGCGGCGATCTCCGCCAGGAACCGGTCGTCTCCCCGGACCAGCGTGTAGTGCCTCATGGCATACGCGATGTCGGCGTTGATGTGGTACTGCGCGGTGCCCGCCGGGAAGTTCGCCGACGCCTCTTCACCGTTGATCGTGCGCCACGGGAACAGAGCGCCCCGCTGGCTCATCTCGCGTCCCCGGACGCGCGCGTGGTCGAGCATGCTGTAGCGGAAGCGCAGCAGGTTGCGCGCCAGCCGCGGCTGGGTGTACGCGAGGAACGGGACGAGATAGACCTCGCTGTCCCAGAAGTAGTGCCCGTCGTACGCCTGGCTGGTCAGCCCCTTGGCGGGAACACCGCCGCCCTGCGCGCACCAGGTGGCCTGGGCGAGCTGGAAGAGGTTCCACCGGATCGCCTGCTGCGTGCGCACCGTCTGCCACTCGGCGTCGACCCGCACGTCGGCCCGGTCCCAGAAGCGCTCGAGGTGCAGGCGCTGGCTCGTGCGCAGCCGGTCGAGGCTGCCGACGACGGCGCGGTCCAGCGTGCGGGCACAGCGGTCCACGAGCTCGTCGGCGGGAGATGCCCGCGACGACTGGTAGGTCGCGTACTTGGTGATGGTGACGGGCTCGCCGGCCCGGGCGTCGACCGTGACCACCAGTTCTCCCCCGTCGTCGTCCAGCCGTACCTCTGTCCGCATCGGCGAGTCGGTCTGGACGACGTGGTCGACGCCGACGCCCAGGGTCATGCCGCTGTTCGTCGTGCGGTAGCCAAGGAGCATGCGCAGACCAGTCTGCCGACGGACCTGGCAGGCCAGCACCCGGTGGGGCAGCACCGTGGCCAGCCGCGGGTCCTCGACGCCGTTGCGACGGTCCCCGGCGGTGTCCTGGCGGTTCACCAGGAGGGACGACACGGAGACGGCGGCTGCATGGTCCAGCGGCGTGACGACGTACTGGATCGCCATCAGGTGCCGGTCCTCGAACGACACGAGCCGCGTCGACGTGACCCGGACGTGCTTACCGGAGCCCGGCGACCAGACGAGGTCGCGGGTCAGGACGCCTTCGCGCAGATCGAGGACCCTCTCGTACTCCGGCGTGCGGGCGTTGGGGAGGTACAGCGGCTCGTCGTCGACGTACAGGCGCAGCGGCGTGGCGTCCGGGACGTTGACGATGGTCTGGCCGGTGCGCGCCAAACCGTAGGCCGTCTCGGCGTACGGCATCGGCCAGGTCTCGTGGAACCCGTTGACGTACGTGCCAGGCGTCAACGACGGCCGACCCTCGTCGAACGTGCCGCGCACGCCGAGATAGCCGTTCGCGAGGGCGAACGCGGTCTCGGCCCGCCCGCGGTACCGCTCGGAGTACCGGGCCTCGACGATGCGCCACTCGTCCGGCGGGAAGAGGTGCTCCGGCGGTGGCGTGATGTCCCGCTTGAGCATGCCTCGACGCTAGGTACGGGCCCCGTCCGCCGCACATGGTCAAAAGACCCCCAGCGCCGGCTGCTAGGCGACGCGGTCGATTCGCACGACCACCAGGGCGAGGTCGTCCTCGCCGTGCCCCTGACGGCGCTCCATGGCGTCGAGCAACGCGTCCGCGACGACGTCCAGGTCGTCGTGGACACCACAGGCCGCGAACGCATCCGCTAGCATCGCCAGGCCGTCGTCGATGTCGAGCACCCGTGACTCCACGAGCCCGTCGGTGAACAGCACCAACGTGTCGTCGGGACCGACGTCCTCGGTGATCTCGACGAAGCCGCCCACTCCCACCCCGAGCGGCGCACCGGGGGGCGCCTGGATCCGGCGGACGTCGCCGGCCGCGGAACGCAGCAGGATCGGCAGATGGCCGGCGTTCGCGACCCGTAGCCGTCGACCCGGAAGGTCCAGCACGGCGTAGCTGGCGGTGGCGAAGCGGACCGGCGCTGCCTGGACTGTTCGCGCCAGCTCTCCCAGGCTGGCGTCCGGGACGGCGAGCATCTCGACGAGCTGGCCGTCGATCAGCCTGAGCACTTCCACCGGCGGCAGGTGGGCGTAGCCACCCGCCCGCATCACCGCCCGGGCCTGCCCCATCACCGCGGCAGCCGGGATCCCCCGACCGGACACGTCGCCGATGCCCAGCCCGACCAGCCCGTCCCCGAGGTCCTGCAGGTCCCACCAGTCGCCACCGACCTGCAGGTCCGGCGCGCCCGCCACGTACCGTGCCGCCGCCGTGAGCCCCGGGACGCGGGCGGGCGCGGAAGGCAGCAGGGCTTGCTGCAGCTCCGAGGCGGCGTCCCGCTGCCGGCGCGCGGTGCGCACCTGGGCGATCGCCGCACCCGCCCGCGCGGCGACGTCCTCGAGGAACGGCAGGTCCTCGTCTCGGTAGGGCGGGCGGTCTCCCACGGCGAGCAGCAGCAGCACGCCGGTCAGGCTGCCGGCCACCGCCAGCGGAAGCAGGACCAGGCTGTTGGCCTTCGCCGCGACGAGCCACGCCTCGCTCTGCGGCCCCGAGGCCAGGGACGGCAGCGTCGACTCGTCGATCCCGATGATCACCGGCCGGCCGGCTCGGAGCTCCTCCTGCCAGGGCGACGGTCCGCTCCGTTCGCCCGGTGGGGGCGGAGGGCCGAGAGCGGCAAGCGACTCGGCGACGGTGATGACCTCCGGCGGGAGGGGAACGACGTCCGGCGGCTGACCCTCGGGGACGACGTACACGGCGGCCACGTCGCCCATGGCCGGGACGAGGCAGTCCGTCAGGGCCGCCAGCGCGCTGCCGGCGTCGGTCGCCGCGGTCATCCGGTCCGTGAGGTCGGCGACAAGGGTCGTCTGCGCCGCCCGTGTCTCCGCCCGCACCTGCGCAGAGATGTCCATCGCGGTGATCACGAGGTGGCCCGGCGGATCACCGATCGGGGTGACCACGTAGGACAGGACGACCTCGTCGCCGCGCAGGTCACGGACGGAGACCGGGTGCGCAGGTGTCGTCACGGTGGAGCCGGTGGTCAGCGCCCGGTCAAGGGGCTCGTTGGCACCCTCGCGCATCTCCGGGAAGGCGACTCGCATCGGGACGCCCAGCTGGCGGGCCCCGAAGACGCGGCAGGACGCGGGGTTCTGGTACAGCAGCGCGTGCTCGGGCCCATGGGTGACGGCGACCAGCGCGGGCGAGTCGTCCCAGGCCGGCCGCCAGACAGGCGCCGGAAGCAGGCTGAAGACGTCCGGGACCGGATCGGCTGAATCCGGCCCCTCGTCGGCGACCTCGATGCCCACCCGGCCACGGTAGTGCCGCGGGCGCCAGGCTGGTGGGTCACTTTGCCGTGGCAATGAGGTCGGGTGGAGCTGAGGGGACTCGAACCCCTGACCCCCTCGTTGCGAACGAGGTGCGCTACCAGCTGCGCTACAGCCCCTGGTGGAGACAGTGAGGCTACCAAACGCGGCATACCCCTCCGACCACGTAGTGCGCTGCACGCAACAGTGCGTGCAGCGCATCAGGGCCGCGCCGGCAGGCCCGGTCAGTCGTTGACGGCGCGCCGCTGGATGATCGCGGCGAGCTGGTCGTCGGCGCCGTCGGCGTCGTCGAGCAGCACCGACATGGCGGCCGGCCGGCTCGCCGCGGGCTGCTGGCTCGCCGCGGGCGGCGGGGTGGCCTGGGCCTCGGTCCAGGCGCCGGGGTTGGTCAGGTCGATAGCGGGGCCGCGCCGTGGGGCCATGGGCTTGCTGACGTACGTGGGGAGGGGCACGGGGACCGGGCTCCACTCCGCCTCGGCCTGACGGCGGCGCTCCTGCTCTTCCTCGCGCAGCCGCTGCTCGGCCGCCTCGGCCTCCGCCCAGCGGCGCTCCTCGGCGGCACGCTCCTCCGCGAGCTCCCGCCGCACCGTCATCAGCCGCTCGACCGTGTCGAAGCGCATGAGGCGCGAGCGGGAGCGCTTGCGCACCGCGGCCCGGGTCCGGGTCAGCTCACGGGTGCTGCGCGCCTGCAGCCGCAGGTGCACCAGGTAGGCGATGACGAGGCCGAGGCCGGCCAGCGGAACCCACCAGGGCACCGGCGAGAGCGGGGCGGCCACCGAGGTCACCAGCGTCGTGAGCAGCAGGCCGGCCAGCACTCGACGCCGGCGAATGGCGACGGAGCGGCGCACCGGCCGCGTGGTGCGGGTGCGGGTGCGCTGGGCGGGGACGGGCCGCGGCGGCATCACCACGTAGCGACGGTCCGGCGTGGGCTCGCGACGCGACAGGATCCGCATGGCTCGGTCGAACTTCTCCACCGACCGCGACTCGGAGAGCTCCTCGTGCCGGCGCAGCCAGCGCGGGATGAAGTACGCAGCCCACATGACGATGATCGCCGCGTAGATCAGCCCGCTCCCCACGAGCACGAACGCTAGGCCCGGCCAGCGCCCCGGACACGCACCGTGGCCGGTGTGTCGCGGGATCAGTCCTGTGACTGGTGTGACTCGAGTGATGCCACCGGAGCCTCACCCACGCTCAGAGCCGGACTGCGCGGCACGCCACCGAGCCACAAGCCCGCCGGGGACCTCCTCGGCGGTCAGCGCGAACGAGCGGTGGTCGCGCCAGGCCCCGTCGATGTGCAGGAACGCCTTGCGCAGGCCCTCCTCCCGGAAGCCGAGCTTCTCCACGACGCGCAGCGAGGCCGCGTTCTCCGGCCGGATGTTCACCTCGACGCGGTGCAGCCGCAGCACCGTGAAGCAGTGGTCGACGGCCAGCGCCACCGCGGTCGGCATCACCCCGCGTCCGGCCACCCGCGAGTCCACCCAGTAGCCGACATGCGCCGAGCACAGCGAGCCGTAGGTGATGCCGCCGACCGTCAGCTGCCCCACCAGCTCGCCGTCGTAGGTGACCACGAACGGCAGCAGCTGGCCCCGCCGCGCCTGGGTGCGCAGGGTCCGCACCATCGTGGTGAAGCTGACCGGCGGCCCGAGGTCGCGCGGCGGGGTCGCCTCCCACGGAGCCAGCCAGGACCGGTTCTGGCTCCGGACATGGGTCCACGCCTCCCGGTCGCTGCGCGAGATCGGCCGCAGGGCGACCCGGCCCTCCCTCAGGGTCACCGGCCACCCGGCGCTCAGTGGTCGCCCCCGGAGACCTGCTCCACCGCGTGCGGCAGCAGCGGCCCGAGCACCTCGAGCCCGTCGCGCACCCCGCCCGGGGAGCCCGGCAGGTTCACGACCAGGGTGCCCGCGGCCAGCCCGGCGAGGCCCCGCGACAGCGACGCGGTCGGCACCCCCTTGGCGACCCCGTGCGCGCGCAACGCCTCGGCGATGCCGGGCAGCGGCGTGTCCAGCACCCGCGCCGTCATCTCCGGAGTCCTGTCGGTGGGCGTGATGCCGGTGCCGCCCGAGGTGACCACGACGTCGTACGCGGAGGCGACCGCCTCCCGCAGGACCTCCTCCACGGGGTCGCCGTCCGGGACGACCACCGGGTCGTCCACCTCGAAGCCCATCGCCCGCAGGCCCTCGACCAGCACCGGGCCGGTGCGGTCCTCGTAGACACCCGCGGCCGCCCGGTTCGAGACACTCACCACGAGGGCCCTCACCGGTGCCACTCCCCCGACCGGCCGCCGGACTTCGACTCGACCCGCACGTCGGTGATGGTGGCCGCGCGGTCGACCGCCTTGACCATGTCGACCAGGGCGAGCCCGGCCACGGCCACCGAGGTGAGCGCCTCCATCTCGACGCCGGTCCGGTCCGCCGTGCGGACGGTGGCCTCGATGCGCACGCCGTCGTCCTCGACGGTCAGGTCGACCTCGACCCCGTGGATGGCCAGCGGGTGGCACAGCGGCACGAGGTCCGGCGTGCGCTTGGCGGCCTGGATGCCGGCGATCCGCGCAACCCCCAGCGCATCACCCTTGGGCACGGCCCCGTCCCGCAGCAGCGCGACGACCTCGGGCGAGACGAGCACCCGGCCGGACGCGGTCGCGGTCCGGACGGTGACGTCCTTCGCGGAGACGTCGACCATGCGCGCGGCACCGGTCTCGTCGACGTGGGTGAGCCGCCGCTCGGTCATGACAAGCGCCGCTCGAGCACCATCACCTCGACGGTACCGCCGGCCGGCACCTCGGTGGCCGACTCCGGCACCACGATGAGCGCGTTGGCGTGGGCGAGGTCGCCGACGAGGTGCGAGCCGGCGCCGCCGACCGGCCGGACCTCGTACCGGCCGCCGACGACGTCGAGCCAGCCGCGGGCGTACTGGCGCTTGCCGGCCGGCGAGGTCAACGGCTCCTGGCAGACGGCGCGCACGGTGGGGCGGTGCAGCGGTTCGACGCCGAGCATCCGGCGGATCACCGGCCGGACGAAGACCTCGAAGGACACGTACGCGCTGACGGGGTTGCCGGGCAGGGTGATGATCGGGGTGTTGTCCGGCCCGATGGTGCCGAAGCCCTGCGGCTTGCCGGGCTGCATCGCGACCGTCTCGAAGGCGACCGAGCCGAGCCGGGACAGCACCTCCTTCACCACGTCGTACGCCCCGACGCTGACCCCGCCGCTGGTGAGGACGAGGTCGGCGCGGATGAGCTGGTCCTCGATCGCGTTCATCAGCGACCGGTCGTCGTCGGGCACGATCCCGACCCGGAACGCCAGCGCACCGGCCTCGCGCGCGGCCGTGGTCAGGATCCAGGAGTTGGCCTCGTGGATCTGCCCGGGCGCGGGGTGAGCGCCCGGCTCGACCAGCTCGCTCCCGGTCGAGAGCACGACGACCCGCGGCCGCGGCCGCACCATCACCCGGTCCCGGCCGACGGCCGCCAGCAGCCCGAGCTGACCCGGGCCGAGCCGGGTGCCCTGCTCCAGCACGACCTGGCCGCTGCGCACGTCCTCGCCCGTGCGCCGCACGTTCGCCCCGGGCTCAGGTGCGCGGTTGATGGTGACGCTCGCGATGCCCCGGTCGGTCCACTCCAGCGGGACGACCGCCTCCGCGCCGGGCGGCATCGGCGCGCCGGTCATGATCCGCACCGACATGCCGGGCTGCACCGTGTACGTCGGGGGCGAGCCGGCAGCGATGTCACCGACCACGGGCAGCCGCACCGGGCTCGTCTCGCTGGCGCTCGCCACGTCGTCGAGGCGCACCGCATAGCCGTCCATCGACGAGTTGTCGAACATCGGCAGGTCGACGTGGGCGACCACCTGCTCGGACAGGATGCAGCCGTGCGCGTCGAGCAGCTGGAGGT
>DASTVO010000037.1:0-2286 GCA_035759075.1 Actinomycetes bacterium | reverse complement strand
CTCGAGCACGACCCGGTTGGCGAGAGCGGCGGTGATGTCGGCGTGGTCGTAGGGCGGGGAGACCTCGACGACGTCGACGCCGACCACGGGCAGCTCCAGGCAGACCCGCCGCACGGAGTCGAGCAGCTGCCGCGACGTGAGCCCGCCCGGCTCCGGCGTGCCCGTCCCGGGGGCGTGCGCCGGGTCGGCCACGTCGATGTCGACGGACAGGAAGACGCCGTCGCAGTCGTCGGTCGCGATGTCGAAGGCCTCCCCCAGGCAGGTGTCGAGCCCGCGGACGCCGATCTCGGTCATCTCGTAGGAGCGCATGTGGTGCGCAGCCATCCAGTCCAGCGTCGCGGGGCCGGGCCAGTAGCCGCGCAGGCCGATCTGCAGGAAGCGGTCACCGCGGGCGGCGCCGGACTCGATCAGCCGGCGCATCGGCTGCCCGTGACCGTAGAGCGAGCCGAACTCGATGTCGCCGGTGTCGGCGTGGGCGTCGAAGTGCACGACGCTGACGCGGCCCTGGCCGTGGTGCCGCGCCACCCCGGTCACGTCGGCGAGCGTGATCGAGTGGTCGCCGCCCAGCACGACCGGGACCGCGCCCGCCGTCGCCACCGTGGCGACCGCCTCGGTCAGCGCCTCCAGCGACCGTTCGATGTGCCCGGGGGGCATCTCGACGTCACCGGCGTCGAGCACGCGCAGGTCCTGGAGCGCGTCGACGCGTAGCGCGAGGTGCGGCCGGGACCCGTCGTGGCCGAGGTAGTCGGTGCCGCGGATCGCCTGGGGACCGAACCGCGTGCCGGGCCGGTGTGAGGTCCCGCCGTCGAACGGCGCCCCGATGACGACGACGTCAGCGCCCGCGTAGGTCGACGGGCTGGCGAGGTCGCACCGGTCGACGCCGAGGAAGGTGATGTCGGGGCCGAACATGGCGCCGTACCTCGTCATCCCCGCCCTTCCCCGAGCAGCCGCGACGGTCGCCGACAGGCGCGCTGACCGGACACGCCTCAGCGCTTCCGGCGTCCGGCCACGAGCTGCCCGATCACGACCGCGGCGAGCGCGAGGAAGAACATCGCCGACGCGATCACGTTGGCCTGGGCAGGGATCCCGCGCAGCGAGGACACCCAGACGAACTTCGGGAACGTGTTCACGTCCCCGGAGTTGAAGTTCGTGATGATGAAGTCGTCGAAGGACAGCGAGAAGGCCAGCAGGGCCCCGGCCAGGATCCCGGGCGCGGCGAGCGGAAGGGTGATGCGCCGAAACGTCTGGATCTCGTTGGCGTAGAGGTCCATCGCGGCTTGCTCCAGGCGCGGGTCGAGGCTGGCCAGCCGCGCCTTGACAGTGACGATCACGAAGCTGATGCAGAACATGACGTGCGCGATGACGATCGTCGAGGTGCCCAGCGGGAGGCCCATGTTGAGGAACAGCGCCAGCAGGGAGGCGCCGAGAACGACCTCCGGCGTCGCCATCGGCAGGAAGATCGTGAGGTTGGTGGCCGTGCGGCCGCGGAACCGATGCCTCGCCAGGGCGAACGCGACCATCGTGCCCAGCACCGTGGCGATCACTGTCGCCATCAACCCGATCTTCAGGCTGTTGACGAGCGCGGGGCACACGTCGGGTGCGCCGCAGGGGTTGGCCCACTTCTCCGTCGTGAAACCGCGCCAGTTGAGGTTGGACTTCCTGGAGTCGTTGAACGAGTAGGCGAACGTGTAGGCCACGGGGATGAACAGGTAGGTGAAGCCGACAACCGCGTAGACCCTGATCGCGTTGCGCGACAGCCAACGGGACGCCCGCTGCCCCGGCGTCGCACGGGTGCCGCGCGGCGCGGCTGCGACGCTCATACGAGCTCCTCCGTGCCGGCCCGCCGGATGTAGAGGGCGACCAGGACCAGGATCGACACCATGAGCGTCACGGACAGCACCGCAGCCGTTGGGTAGTCGACGATGCGCAGGAAGCGGGCGTCGATCACGTTCCCGACCATGGCCGTGTCCCGGTTGCCGAGCAGGGCGGAGTTGACGTAGTCGCCGGCTGCCGGGATGAACGTGAGCAACGTCCCGGCGACCACCCCCGGAAGGGACAGCGGGAACGTGACCTTGCGTAGTGTCGTCAGGGCGTTGGCATAGAGGTCGCCGGCGGCCTCCACCAGGCGCACGTCCACCCTCTCCAGCGACGCGTAGATCGGCAGGATCATGAACGGCAGGAAGTTGTAGGTGATGCCGATGACCACCGCGGGCGCCGAGTTGATGATGTGGTCCTGCGGGCCGAGGACGTGGAGGAACCGCAGCGCGTCGGCGACCCACGCCTCGT
>DASTVO010000036.1:0-19991 GCA_035759075.1 Actinomycetes bacterium | reverse complement strand
CCCAGCATCAGGTGGTGGGCGGCCCGGTGCGCGGCCGCCGGCTCACGGCGGCCCGGCGCGTGCACGCCGGCGGCGTAGCCGAGGTAGGCCGAGCACCACGGCTCGTTCAGCGTCGCCCAGACCTTCACCCGGTCGCCGAGGTGGTCGTGCAGCAGCGCCGCGTAGTCGGCGAACCGCTCGGCAGTGTCGCGCACCGGCCAGCCGCCGGCGTCCTCGAGCGGTTGCGGCAGGTCCCAGTGGTACGCCGTGGCCATCGGCGCGACGCCGCGTGCCAGCAGCCCGTCGACGAGCCGGTCGTAGTACGCCAGCCCGCGTGGCTCGACGGCGCCGGACCCCGTCGGCTGCACCCGCGGCCACGCGATGGAGAACCGGTAGAACGCGACGCCGAGCTCCGCGACGAGGTCCAGGTCGTCCTCCAGCCGCTCGTACGACGCGCAGGCCACCGACCCGTCGCTGCCGTCGGAGATGGTGCCGGGCTGCGCGGCGAACGTGTCCCAGATCGAAAGACCGCGACCGTCGGCGGTCGTCGCGCCCTCCACCTGGTAGGACGCGGTGGCGACGCCGAGGGCCAGGTTGGTGCCGCGCGGCAGGTGAGTGGTCATGGGCACCACCGTACGAGAGCGGGGCGGCGGGGCCGGTGACCAGCATCAAGGACGTCGCCCGGACCGTGGGCATGTCCACGGCGACGGTGTCGAGGGCGCTGCGCGGCCTGCCGCGGGTCTCCGAGGAGACGCGGGTACGGGTGCTGCAGGTCGCGGCCGAGCTCGACTACGTCGCCTCGCCGAGCGCGGCCGGCCTGGCCAGTGGGCAGACCAAGTCGATCGGCGTGGTGGTGCCGTTCGTGACGAGGTGGTTCTACGCCGGCGTCGTGCAGGGCGCCGAGCAGCTGCTGCGCGAGGCCGGCTACGACCTGCTGCTGTACAACCTCGGCGGCGACCGCGACGCCCGCCACCGCGTGTTCCAGACGCACCTGCTCCGCAAACGGGTCGACGCGGTCCTGGTGCTGAGCCTCACCCCGACCGAGGAGGAGATGGCCGCACTGGCGAAGCTGGACCGTCCGGTCGCGGTCGTGGGGGCGACCGTCCCCGGGTGGTCGAGCGTCCGCATCGACGACGACGAGGCGGCCCGCATCGCGATGCGCCACCTGCTCGAGCTCGGGCACACCCGGATCGGCTACATCGGCGGCTCGCTGGAGGACCAGCTCGACTTCGCGGCGCCGTTGGACCGGCTGCAGAGCTACCGCCGGACCATGGCCGAGAACGGTCTGCAGGTCGCGCCCTCGTGGGAGGCGGTGGGCGACTTCACGGTGCGTGGTGGGCTTGCCGCGATGCGCCTGCTGCTGGAGTCCGATCCCCGGCCGACCGCGGTGTTCGCGGCCTCCGACGAGATGGCCGTCGGCGCGGTGCATGCCGCCCGGGAGGCCGGCCTCCGGGTCCCTGACGACGTCTCCGTCATCGGCGTGGACGACCACGAGATGGCGGAGTTCTTCGACCTGTCGACGGTGGCCCAGCCGGTCCAGGAGCAGGGCCGGCTCGCAGCGCAGCTCCTGCTCGACGCACTCGCAGAACAGTCCGGGGGCCGCCCGGCGCCCTGTGCGCTCACCGTGCCGACCCGGCTCGTGGTGCGGGGTACGACGGCACCGGTGAGAGTGCTGACCGCCTAGCCCTCCGCCACCCACAGGTGCCCCCACGCGGGCAGCAGGACCTCGTCGGCCGTGAGCGCGGCGCCTTCCTCGGCGAGCACCGGGTGGACGACGCGCGAGAGGCCGGGCAGGGCTGCCCCGCGCGGCAGTCGCACGGGGTCGTCGCCGAACACCGCGAGCGCCACCATCGACCCGCTGCGCGGGTGCCGTCGGCGCAGGGCGAGCACGCGGTCGTCGCCGGTGTCGATGAGCTCGGTGGGCGTGCCCGACCGCAGCGCGAGCAGGCTCCTGCGCGCGGTCGCAAGGCGCACCATGCCGTCGAAGACACGGCCTTCCACTGTGGCGGGGTCGTGGCGGCGTTCGGCGGCCTCCCAGTCCATCGGCGGCCGGTGCATCCATCGGTTGTCGCCGGCCTGCGCAGGGTTCTCGGCCCAGCTCGGGTCGTTCGGCAGGCCGAGCTCGTCACCCATGTAGAGCAACGGGATCCCGCCGTAGGCATAGACGACCGAGTACATCGTGAGCAGCCGGCGTACGGCGATCTCGACCTGCACCTGGTCGCCGGCCGCTCTGGCCGCGTCGAGCCCGCACAGGGCCGCCGCGGTCCCCGAGATGCGGCTGTCCCCGGTGCGCGGGTTGTGCTGGAACAGCGCCCCCCGCGCGAACGAACCGGGATGCCCGCCGTCGTAGAAGTGGCTGAGGAAGGCGCGGTGCGCGGCGGGGTCGAGGCCCAGGGCCGAGGCGTCCTCGTCGGACACGGCCCATCCGATGTCGTCGTGGCACCGCAGGTAGGTCACCCACGCGGTCGACGCCGGCGGCGGTCGCATCCTGGTGAGGGCGTGACGGGCGAGCCGCACGTCACGCGAGGCCAGCGACGACCAGAGCATCACCATGAGCTGGTTGTGGTACGCGAGGTCGCACTCCGGCCGGAACCGGTCGTGCGCCCCGAGGTACTGGACCAGCTGCTGCGGCGCGACGATCGCCTCGGCCTTGAACAGCACCCCCGGTGCGGCAACCGCCACGCAGGCCCGCAGCGCCTGCAGGATCCGGTGCACCTCCGGCTGGTTCTGGCAGTCGGTCCCCTCGCGCTTCCAGAGGAACGGCGCCGCGTCCAGGCGCAGGACGTCGATACCCCGGTCGGCCAGCTCCAGGACGGTGCCGAGCATCGCCGCGAACACCTCGGGGTTCGACCAGTCGAGGTCCCACTGGAACGTGTTGAACGTCGTCCACACCCAGCCGACGCCCTCGACGTGGGTGAAGGAGCCCGGCGCCCGGTCGGGGAAGACCTCGGGCAGCGTGCGCTCGTAGCGGTCGGGCATCTCCCGGTCGGGGTAGATCAGGTAGTAGCCGCGGTACGTCGGGTCACCTGCAGCCGCTGCCCTTGCCCACGGGTGCTCGGCCGCGGTGTGGTTGAGGACCAGGTCGACGCACAGGGCCATCCCGCGGTCGTGCAGGTCGCCGGCCAGCGACTCGAGGTCGGCCATCGAGCCCAGCCGCGGGTCGACCTCGCCGTAGTCGACGACGGCGTAGCCACCGTCGTTGTCGCCGTCGCGCGGCTTGAGGAGCGGCATCAGGTGGAGGTACGTGACGCCGAGCTCGCCCAGGTAGTCCAGCCGCTTGCGGACACCGTCGAGCGTGCCGGCGAAGCGGTCCGCGTAGCAGACATAGCCGACCATGCGGGCACGCTGGAACCAGCCCGGGTCCACCTCGCGCCGGCGGTCGAGCAGCCGCAGCGCCTCCGGCCGGGCCGTCGCGGCTCTCAGCACCTGGTCGACCAGGCGGTGGACGAGGTCGCCGGTGTCCACCCGCCGGCCGTAGACGGAGTGCACGCCCTCCACGAGGTCGAGCGCATGCTGCTCGAGGCGCGCCACGACCGCCTCGCCCTCCACCGTCCCGAGGGCGTCGACCGCCGTGCGGCGGGCGCGGGGGAGCACGCCGTCCAGAACCTGCCGGGCCAGCGCGCGGACGGCTCGTTCGGGCCCGGTCTCGGTCATCGTCTCGATGCTAGAGCGGTAGGTTGCCGCTCGTGGAGTCTCCCTCGGACGGCATCGTCGCCGTGGCCGGTGAGGCACTGACCGACATGGTCCCGGCGGGGCAGGACGGGCTGTTCCGTGCCGCGCCCGGAGGCAGCCCGGCCAACGTGGCGGTCGGACTCGCCCGACTGGACGTCCCCGTCCGCATGCTGGCCAGGCTCTCCTCGGACGCGCTCGGCCGCCGGCTGCGCCAGCACCTCGCGGACAACGGCGTGGACCTCTCGCACGCGGTGGCGGCGACCGAGCCGTCGTCCCTGGCGATCGTCGCGCTGCAGCCGGACGGCTCCGCGGACTACGACTTCCGGGTGGACGGGACGGCCGACTGGCAGTGGCGCGACGCTGAGCTGGAGGGCGCCGTCGACGGCGTCGTGGCCCTGCACATCGGCTCGCTCGGTACGACGACGCCGCCCGGCGGTGCCGTGCTCCGAGACCTCGCGCGCCGTGCCCTCGGCACCGCCACGGTGACCTTCGACCCGAACGTCCGGCCGATGCTGATGGGCTCCCCGGCGCAGGTGTCGGCGGTCGTCGACGAGGTGCTCGAGCTGGCCGACGTCGTGAAGGCGAGCTCGGAGGACGTGGAGTGGCTCGCCCCTGGCCGGTCCCCGGCGGACGTCGCGAAGGAGTGGTCCGCGCGCGGGCCCGCGCTGGTGGTCGTGACCCGCGGGGGGGACGGTGCGGTCGCGGTGGGCGCCGCCTGCGGCGAGGTCGTGCGCGGCGGGGTGGCCGTGAAGGTCGTGGACACCGTCGGAGCCGGCGACTCGTTCATGAGTGGTCTGGTCGCCGGACTGCGGTCCCGCGGACTTCTCGGGGCAGCATCCCGTGACGCGCTGCGGGCGATGGACGCCGAGACCGTCGCGGCCGTGCTCGACGAGGCAATCGCCGCGTCGGCCATCACCTGCTCGCGGCTCGGGGCCGACCCCCCGACCGCGACCGAGCTGCGGCAGTGGCTCGGTGGCTGACACCGACAGCGTCCTGCGCTGGGTGGACGGCTACGAGGACCGCTGGCGTGATCTCGACGCCCCCCGGCTGGTGGAGCTCTTCACCTCTGACGTCGAGTACCTGCCCGAGCCCTACGCCGAGCCCGTCGTCGGCCTCCCCGCGCTCGAGGCCTTCTGGGTGGCGGAGTCCGAGCCCGGCGAGGTGTTCGCGATGAGCCGCGAGGTCGTGTGCGTCTCAGGTCGTACTGCTGTCGTCCGGGCCGAGGTGCGCTACGGCAACCCGGTCGAGGCGGAGTACCTCGACCTCTGGGTGCTGACCTTCGCCCCCGACGGGCGGGTCGCGCGCTTCGAGGAGTGGCCGTTCTGGCCGCCGCACGGCCGGGTCCCCGAGGACCGGCAGCCGGCCTGACGGCCTCCGGCGGTCCGGTCGCACCACCACCGCCACCGGTTGGGCGACGTTCCGTACGCCCGGTCCGGCGTGTCGCCCGGCGTGTCGGTGCGCAACGTCGCCGAACCGCGCCGAAGGTGCGAGCTACAGCCGAAGAAGATTCGGCAGTGGTTGCCTGCACCCACCATCAGTCGATGGGCCGTTGGGCTCTGTTCTGCAGTGTCGCCGGGGGTTCAGGCTTGGACACCAGGCACGGAAAGCGAAAGTGAAGGACGAGCGCCATGGGAACGAGCACCTACGACAAGGCCGCGGCCACCATTCGCACGTCTCCCAGCGTCCCAGTCCGAGACGACCGTGAGTTGATCCGCCTCGCCTCGTTAGCCGCGTCCAGTCACAACACCCAGCCGTGGGTCTTCGAGCGGTCCGATGGATCGATCCTCATCCGTCCCGACCGCAGCAGACGCTGCCCGGTCGTCGACCCCGAGGATGCCCATCTCTATCGCAGCCTGGGATGCGCGGCCGAGAACCTCGTCCACGCCGCGTCGCAACAGCAACTCCGAACCACCGTCCGCTTCGACGAATCGACCGACGCGGTGGTCATCGACCTGGAGCCGGCACCAGAGGTCGAGCCGACGGAGCTGTCGGCGGCGTTGGCGACCCGGCAGTGCACCCGCACCGCCTACGATGGTCGTCCTGCACCCGGCGAGCAGCTCACACGCCTCCGGGCAGCGGGGAGCTCCGAGAGCGTCGAGTGCCTGATCCGCACGTCACCAGCAGACATCGAGCCGATCGCCGAGCTCATCGACGCCGGCAACCGCCGCCAGCTCGGCGACGAGGCCTGGCGAAGCGAGCTCTTGGAATGGCTCCGGTTCAACCCGGCCGAAGCGCTACGCCGGCGGGACGGACTCGCCGGCCGCGTGAACGCACAGCCCTCCCTACCCACCGTCCTCGGGCGGCTCCTCGCCCCTCTCGTCTTTCGTGCCGAGAGCCAGGTCCGCACAGACCGGGCCAGGCTCGAGAGCTCGGCAGGCATCGCTGCGTTCGTCGCGTCCGAGGACTCCAGGGCCTCCTGGGTCGAGGCTGGACGCTGCTATGAGCGATTCGCACTCCAGGCAGACCTCTTCGGCATCCGCACAGCGTTCATCAACCAGCCGGTCGAGGTCGCTGACCTCCGTCCCCTGCTCGAGAGGCTGCTCGGCACGGGAGGGTCAGCGCAACTGCTGATCCGGTTCGGCTACGCCGGTTACGCCCCCTACAGCCTGCGACGACCGGTGGACGAGGTGTTCGCTGCCCCGTAACGGCGAGACAGAACGGGGGGGCGTCTGTCCCGACGACATTTAGCCGCAGGCGCAACAGCGGCCGATCCCGCGGGAAAGCCGGGACCCCCATGTCGTCCTTGCCACGACTTCGCCGCGGTGCTGCGTGGAGCCAGCCTAGGCCACGAGATCGACGGTGCTCTTCGACCGCCACGGCGCACTCGCGGCACTGATTTCGTACACGGTGCCTCAGTAGACCACCGGGACCGTGGTGAGCTCGGTCTCGGGCGGGCGGACGTAGTCGTCGGCCTGCCGCGGCGGGAGCACCAGCGGCGTGGAGGTGAGGTCCTCGTACGGGACCTGGCTCAGGAGGTGGCTGATGCAGTTCAGCCTGGCCCGTCGCTTGTCGTCTGCGTGCACCACCCACCACGGCGACAGCTTCGTGTCGGTGACCTCGAACATCCGGTCCTTCGCCCGCGAGTAGTCGACCCAGCGCGCGCGGGACTGCAGGTCCATCTCGCTGAGCTTCCAGCGCTTGCGCGGGTCGGAGATGCGTTCCTGGAAGCGGCGCTCCTGCTCCTCGTCGCTGACGGAGAACCAGTACTTCACCAGCACGATGCCGGAACGGATGAGCATGGCCTCCAGCGACGGAGCGGACCGCAGGAACTCCTCGTACTCCTCGTCGGTGCAGAACCCCATGACCCGTTCGACCCCGGCGCGGTTGTACCAGGACCGGTCGAACAGGACGATCTCCCCGCCGGCGGGCAGCTCCGCCACGTACCGCTGGAAGTACCACTGCGTTCGTTCCCGCTCGGTCGGCTTGGGCAGCGCGACGACCCGCACCACCCGAGGGTTCGTTCGCTCGGCGATGCGCTTGATCGTGCCGCCCTTGCCCGCCGCGTCCCGGCCCTCGAAGAGCACGCAGACGCGCAGCCCCTCGTGCACCACCCACTCCTGCAGCTTCACCAGCTCGCGCTGCAGCTCGCCGAGGTGACGTTCGTAGACCACGCGGCGTAGGCGTTTCGGGTGGCGGTCGCGCTCGTGCGGGCTGGGCAGGACCTTGCCGTACGCGGGGCCGCTCATCCGGTGAAGCGCCCCATCTTGATCCGCTGGTCCTCCATCAGCGAGATCTCCTCGGGTCCAGAGACGACCACCGACCGGTCCGGGACCCAGTCCAGCGCCGGGTCGCGGCCGGCGTAGTCGACGGCGTTGAGGATCACCTTCATCGCGTTCAGGCGCGCCTTCTGCTTGTCGCCGGAGCGGACGATGGTCCACGGAGCGGTGACGGTGCTGGTGCGCTTGAGCATCTGGTACTTGCGTTCGGTGAAGTCGTCCCAGCGCTCCTGCGCCTGCATGTCCACCTCGCTGAGCTTCCACTGGCGCAGCGGGTCGTCGTGTCGCCGGGCGAACCGCCGGGCCTGCTCGGCCTTGGTCACGGAGAAGTACAGCTTGACCAGGACGGTCCCCTGCCGGACCAGGTCCTTCTCGAACCCGGTCACCCCGCGCATGAAGTTGTCGTACTCCTTGTCGGTGCAGAAGCCGAAGACCGGCTCGACCATCGCGCGGTTGTACCAGCTGCGGTCGAAGAGCACGATCTCGCCACCGGTCGGGAAGTGCGCGACGTAGCGCTGGAAGTACCACTGGCTCAGCTGCTCCTCGGTCGGACGGCCGAGCGCCACGACCCGGTAGTGCTTCTCGTTCATGAACCGGGTCGTGCGCCGGATGGTGCCGCCCTTCCCGGCCGCGTCGCGACCCTCGAAGAGCACGATCATCCGCATGTTCTCGCCCTCGAGGTGCCGCTGCAGCTTCAACAGCTCGACCTGCCACGGCCGCAGGGCGACCTCGTCCCGCAGCTTGCGCACGGCAGCCTTCTGCTCCTGCCGCAGTTCCTCGATCTCCTCCCGCGCGTCCGCGTAGCGCGCCAGCAGGTCGCGCACCGAGATCTGCTCCCCGTCGACAGTGACCAGGCCGGGACCCGTCACGGGCGGCTCGGCAACCGGCCCGGGCCGGGCGGCCGGCAGCCGTGTCACCTGTCCGGGGCGTGCCCGTGACGTCATGGGTCCTCCTCGGCTCAGCTGGTGCCGCTCAGCCTGCCGAGCGGAACCCAGCCGGTCGCAGGGCCGAAAGACCCTCGTCCGGGCCGGGACAGGGACCTTGGACCCTGCTCGTAGGCACTGTCTTCTCCCGACGATTGCCGCAGCGGGAGGTAGCTATGAACGCGAGCCCATCTACCGACCGGGCCGAACCGACGTCCGACGTCGTCCTGGACCTGGCCGGCCTGCAGTCGCTGCTGGACGTCCTGCACGCCCGCGGGTTCACGGTGATCGGGCCGACCGTGCGCGACGGTGCGATCGTCAACGCCCCGATCACCTCGGTCGGCGACCTGCCGCGGGGATGGGGCGACGCGCAGGAGCCCGGCTCCTACCGGATCCGACGGCGGGGTGACGACCTGCTCTTCGGCTTCACCGCCGGTCCTCAGTCGTGGAAGGCCGAGCTGTTCCCGGCCCGAGTGCCGCTTTGGTCGGCGGACCGGACCGGCGAGGGACTGACCGTGCAGGTCCCCGATCCGCGTCCCCCCGCGTACGCGTTCCTCGGGGTCCGCGCCTGCGACCTGCGAGCCATCACCATCCAGGACGCGATCCTCGCCGAGCGGGTGCCGGACGCCGACTACGTCCGGCGCCGCGAGCCGGCGTTCGTCGTCGCGCTCACGTGCTCGGACCCCGCCGCCACGTGCTTCTGCGTCTCGATGGGCTCGGGGCCGGTCCCGGGGCCGGGCTTCGACCTCGCGCTCACCGAGCTCCTCGACGACGACGGTCACCGCTTCGTCGTGCGGGCCGGCACCGACCGCGGCGCCGAGGTGCTGGATGCCGTGCCGGCGACGGCGGCTGCTCCCGGCGACACCGACGCCGCGCGCGAGGTCGGGGAGATGGCCGCGAGCCGCATGGTGCGCTCGATGGAGACCGACGGTCTGCGTGACCTGCTCTACCGCAACGTCGAGCACCCGCGGTGGGACGACGTGGCAGACCGGTGCCTGTCCTGCACGAACTGCACCATGGTCTGCCCGACCTGCTTCTGCACCTCCGTCGAGGAGGTGAGCGACCTGCGCGGCGACCACGTGGAGCAGCACCGGGTCTGGGAGTCGTGCTTCACCGCCGAGCACTCGCACCTGCCGGGAGGCTCGGTGCGCCCGGCGACTCGTTCCCGGTACCGCCAGTGGATGACGCACAAGCTCGCGTCGTGGCAGGACCAGTTCGGCATGTCCGGCTGTGTCGGCTGCGGCCGCTGCATCGCGTGGTGCCCGGTCGGCATCGACATCACCGAGGAGGCCGCCGCGATCCGCGCGACCGACGGCGTACGCGGGGGAGCTGCGCCGTGACGACTCGCGGTCTGGACGATCTGTTGCGCGGGCACCCGTTCTTCGCCGGCCTCGACACCGCTGCGATCGAGCTCGTGGCCGGGTGCGCGCACAACGTGCACTGGGCACCTGGGGAGCGGATCTTCTCCGACGGGGAACCGGCGGACACCTTCTACGTCCTGCGAGACGGCCGGGTGGCCCTGGAGATCCACGACCCGGCCGGCGGCGGGGTGGTGATCGACACCTTGGACGGTGGCGACGTGCTCGGCTGGTCCTGGCTGGTGCCCCCCTACCGCTGGTTCGGTGACGGGCGCGCGGTCATCGCGACCAGCGCGGTCGCGCTGGACGGAGCGTGCCTGCGCGGGAAGTGCGACGAGGACCCGCGGCTGGGCTACGCGCTGCTCACCAAGGTGACGGGCGTGATGTACGAGCGGCTGCAGGCGACGCGGGTGCGGCTGCTCGACCTCTACGGGGGTGGCCGTGGCGCTCACGTCGGCTGACGCGGCGGCGCGCGTGGCCTCCTTCCCGATGGTGCCGGGACGGGCCCGGGTGCTCGACCGGAGGGTCGAGACGGCCGACACGGTGACCCTGACCGTCGAGCCGATCGACCAGCCGCTGCACGTTGTCCCCGGCCAGTTCACGATGCTCGGCGTGCCGGGTGCCGGCGAGGCGCCGCTGTCGGTGAGCGGCGGGGGGACGACGGCCGGAGACCCGGTGCTGCACACCGTGCGGGACGTCGGCGGCGTCACCCACCTGCTGGCCTCCGCTGCCGTCGGGGACTTGCTGACGGTGCGCGGTCCGTACGGGACCGGGTGGGCGGCAGGTGACGGCGTCGGCCGCGAGCTGGTCGTCGTCGCGGGAGGCATCGGACTCGCGCCGTTGCGTCCGGTGCTGCGCGGAGCCGTCGCGGACAGCGCCCGCTTCGACCGGGTCGCCCTGCTCTACGGCGCTCGCTCGCCGTCCGACGTCCTCTACGCCGCCGAGGTCGAGCAGTGGCGCGCAGCGGGGGTCGAAGTGGAGGTCACCGTCGACTACGCGACGCCCGGCTGGCCGGGTCGCGTCGGTCTCGTGACCGCGTTGCTCGGCCGAGCTGTCCGCGACCCGGCGAGGACGCTGGCACTGGTCTGCGGACCGGAGGTGATGATGCGCCTGGTGGCCGCGCGCCTGGTGGCGGCGGGCGTCCCGGCCGAGCGGGTGCGCGTCTCGCTGGAGCGCAACATGCACTGCGGCGTCGGGCTGTGCGGCCACTGCCAGCTGCGCGAGCTGTTCCTGTGCGTCGACGGCCCGGTCCTGCCCTGGTCCCGCGTCGGTGACCTGCTCTCGGTGCGGGAGCTGTGATGGCGCAGCGCCGTCCGCGACTCGCCGTGTGGAAGCTCGCGTCCTGCGACGGCTGCCAGCTGACGCTGCTCTCCTGCGAGGACGAGCTGCTGGCGCTCGCCGGTGAGATGGAGATCGCGTACTTCCTCGAGGCCAGCAGTGACGTCGGGCCGGGCCCGTACGACCTGTCGCTCGTGGAGGGCTCGGTCAGCACGCCCGACGACCTCGCGCGCGTCCAGGAGATCCGCCGGATCTCGGGACGGCTGGTGACCATCGGCGCCTGCGCGACGGCGGGCGGGATCCAGGCCCTGCGGGACTTCGCCGACGTCCGGGAGTTCACGTCGGTCGTGTACGCGCACCCGGAGTACGTGCGCACGCTCGAGCGGTCGACGGGAGTCGCCGAGCACGTCCCGGTCGACTTCGAGCTCCGAGGCTGCCCCATCGACCGCGGGCAGCTGCTCGAGGTCCTGACCGCGTACCTGCACGACCGGCGCCCGCGCATCCCCGCGTACAGCGTCTGCGTGGAGTGCAAGCGACGCGGCGTGACCTGCGTGACGGTCGCCCACGGCACGCCGTGCCTCGGCCCGGTGACACATGCCGGGTGCGGGGCGCTGTGCCCCGCGTACGGCCGGGGGTGCTACGGCTGCTTCGGCCCCCAGGAGAACCCGAGCACCGGGTCGCTGTCGCGGCGGCTGGTCGACCTCGGGATGCCCGAGCGGGACGTGGCGCGGGTCTACCGGACCTTCAACGCCGGGGCCGAGGCCTTCCGCGAGGAGAGCCGGAAGCACGAGGAGGTGCCGTGACGCACCGGTCCGGTGGCGACCACGTCCTGCGCCGCGCCGCGCTGGCCCGGGTCGAGGGCGAGGGCGCGATGTGCCTGCACGTGTCCGACGGGCGGGTCACCGACGTCGAGCTCACGATCTTCGAGCCGCCCAGGTTCTTCGAGGCGATGCTGCGCGGCCGGGGCCACACGGAGCCGCCGGACATCACCGCGCGCATCTGCGGCATCTGCCCGGTGGCCTACCAGACCAGCGCGTGCCACGCGATCGAGGACGCGTGCGGGGTCACGGTCCCTGAGCACATCGAGCGGCTGCGGCGGGTGCTGTACTGCGGCGAGTGGGTCGGCAGCCACGCCCTGCACGTGCACATGCTGCACCTGCCGGACTTCCTCGGCTACGACAGCGCCCTGGCCATGGCTGCCGACCACCGCGAGATCGTCGAGCGCGGGCTGCGGCTGAAGAAGGCCGGCAACGCGGTCATGACCGTGATCGGTGGCCGCGCGGTGCACCCCGTCAACGTCCGGGTCGGCGGCTTCTACCGGCTGCCGACGCCGGAGGAGGTCGCGTCGATGCGGGCCACCCTCACCCGCGCCAGGGACGACGCACTCGACACCGCGACCTTCGTCGGGACGCTGGACATGCCGGCCATGGAGCAGCCGTACGAGTACGCCGCCCTCCGCGCACCGGACCGCTACCCCATCGAGTCCGGTGAGGTCGTGACGACACTGGGCCGGCGGGGGAGCGCGCGCGACTACGACGGATGGGTGCGCGAGGAGCACGTCGAGCGGTCCACCGCGCTGCACGCGACGCTGGAGGGCGACGGGCCGTACGTGACCGGGCCGCTCGCCCGGTACACCCTGAACTCGGACCGGCTGTCACCCCTCGCGCGGGAGGCGGCGACTGCGGCGGGACTCGGCACGACGTGCCGGAACCCGTTCCAGTCCCTGGCGGTGCGGGCGGTCGAGATGGTCTACGCGTGCGACGAGGCCCTCTCGATCCTGTCCACGTGGGACGGCGGGGGAGAGCCGTTCGTCGAGGTGCCGCCCGCTGACGGCGTCGGCTACGGCGTGACGGAGGCGCCGCGCGGACTGCTGCTGCACCGCTACCGGCTGGCCGCCGACGGGACTGTGCTGGACGCCCGGATCGTCCCGCCCACGTCGCAGAACCAGGCCGCCGTGGAGGCGGACCTGCGCGCCTTCGTCCAGGCGCGGCTGGACGAGGGGCTCGACCTCGACCGCGACCTCGAGGCGCTGACCCGGCAGTGCGAGCTGGCGATCCGCAACTACGACCCGTGCATCTCCTGCGCCACCCACTTCCTCGACCTGACGGTGGTGCAGGAATGAGCGCCGAGGTCCTCGTCATCGGTGTCGGGTCACCGGACCGGGGCGACGACGGCGTCGGACCGGTCGTCGCCGCCGAGGTGGCGCGGCGCTCGTTGCCCGGGGTGAAGGTGCTCGCCGACCTCACGCCGCTCGACCTCCTCGACGCGTGGGCGGGAGCCCGGACGGTGGTGCTCGTCGACGCGGTGCGCACTGGTGACCCGCCCGGAACGGTCACGGCGCTGGACGCGACGGTCACCCGGCTCCCGGTGGGCGTCGGCGCCTCCAGCACCCACGGCCTCGGCCTGGCGGACGTGATCGAGATGTCCCGATCGCTCGGGCGGGTGCCGGAGCGCCTGGTCGTCGTCGGTGTCGAGCTCTCGGACTGCTCGGCGGGGCGGAGCCTGTCGCCGGCTGTGCGCGCAGCGGTGGCGCCGGCCGTCGGTGCCGTGCTGGCGGCACTCGGCGGGCAGCCCTAGGAGTCGCTCACGGTCGGTGGCTACCTCGCCGCCGATGCTGACCGATCCGCCTGACGCGCGTCAGGTCTGCTCCATCCAGTCGGCGAACTGCTCCCACGTCTTGTCCCGCCGGTTGTGGTGCGCATCGCGCGGCCACCACGACAACCCGCCCTGGGACACGTGCAGCTCGCCGAGCTTCTCGCGGTCGCGTTCGACGATGAACACCACGTCCGCCCGTTGCACGATCCGCTCCGGCATCGTGACCCTGACCGTGTGTTGCGCCATGACGGCTCCCCTCACTGACCCACCTCGATGATCGGGCAGGTCCGCGCGGTCGGCGAACCAGCTGATCCGATCGTGTGGCGGTGCGCCACCCGGGTAGACCCGTTCCATGACCGACCGTCGCGAGGGCCGTCTTCCGCTGCTGTCACCGATCGGGCAGCGGGCTCGCGTGGAGCCGGGTACGGGGCGGGTGGCGAAGCGGCTTCGCGCCGTCGCCTCCGCCCCGCGCTGGGCGTACGGCATGGGCCTGACCAGCTACCGCTATGCGCGCCGGCACGTGACCGGCTGGGCGCCCCGACGGCAGGAGAGCAGGCAGCTCGTCCGCGTGCCCGCGCGTCTTGTGGACGCTGCTCGCCAGGCCGGCGTGGACGTCCAGCACATCGACAGCGGTGTCGGCCCCTTCTTCCACCGCCGCTTCACCGCCCGGGTGGCGGACCCCGAGCTCGACGCGGCGGCGCTGATCCGCGCAGTGCTCGACGACCCCAACGAGGAGAGCCCGACCGAGGTGGCGGTGTTCGACAAGACCGGCGGTGACGACAGCGGCTCCCGGCCCAACCACGAGGTCGGGGACACGTGGGTCGTGCACATGCCGGGGCCGTGGGAGGCGCCCGTCCAGCTCGTCGAGAGGCAGGAGCGGGCCTTCGCCTTTGCCACCCTGCAGGGGCACATGGAGGCCGGACTCATCGAGTTCCGCGCCGGTGACCACGAGGGCGGGCTCACCTTCGAGATCGAGACGTTCGCCCGCAGTGGCGACCGGCTGTACGACGTCATCTACGACAAGCTCGGCTTCGCTCGGGAGATGCAGCTGCACATGTGGGTCTACTTCTGCGAGCAGGCCGCGCGCAGAGCCGGCGGAAGGCTGGCCGAACCGGTCACCGTCGTCACCGACCGGCACGTCGACTAGCCGGTCGTCCTAGCCGGTCGCCCCGCGTCGACGCAGCTCGGCGGTGACCAGGTCTGTCATGCGGCGCAGGGAACGCCGCACGAAACGGACCTGCATCCAGTGACCGAAGACTGCCCACCCGAGCCGGATCACCGGGTTGGGCATGGGGCCGCGCATGAAGTACCGGTCGATGCGGAACTCCACGTCGCCGGTGTCCAGCCACTTCCGGACCTGGAAGGTCATCTCACCTCTCTCGAGGTGACCCTCCAGGGTCCGGTAGCACCAGCCCCATGACCGCACGGCCCGTCCGTCGACCTCGCGCAGTGTGTCGACGACACCGACGATCCTGACCCCGATCAGGAAACGCAGCCCGTAGAAACGCCCTTCGAGGAGCATGTCCCGGTCCTGCAACGCATGCTCGGGGTGGTAGACGGCGCGGATGATCGACGGGTCGGCGAACTCGTAGCGCTCGATGAGCCCGCGGGCGATCTCCCAGGGCCCGCCGGGCACCGGCTCGCCGGGAGACTCGGAGGGGAGCGCCGTGCGGTCGGACTCGACCGTCCAGCCGTTCTCCGGCGTGATCTCGCGGCCGTCGGCCTGGTAGTTGACCGAGCGGGTGTGCAGCGTGTCGAGCACCTCGACCGCGTCGCGCGACTCGAAGAACCGGACGCTCGTGGTGCCCTGAGCAGCTTCCTTGCGTGCGCGCGTCACGCGGTCCTCGTACCCCGATGCCGCGGGCTGACCCGTTAGGTATCGGGGGGCGGGGAGCCGGAGGTCGGGTTCGAACCGACGACCTACCGCTTACAAGGCGGTTGCGCTACCACTGCGCCACTCCGGCAACGAAGGCGTCACGCGCTGCGGGCGCACTCCGCTGACGGAAGTCTACGGGCACGGCAGGGCGGGGCAGCGGCGAAGGCCGGTTCAGGTGCGTGCACGCGCAAGTACCTCGGTAGCCTTCCTCCGTGCGCGTCGACGATGACCGAGTCGCAGCCTGGGCCGCATTGCTGCGCGTGCACGCAGCCGTCGTGCCGAAGCTCGAGCGTGTGGTGTCCGGCCAAGGACTCCCGCTCGCGTGGTACGACGTGCTGCTCGTCCTGAACGCGGCCCCGGAGCGCCGGCTCCGGATGACCGAGCTCGGGGCGCAGTCGACGCTCAGCCGCGAGCGGATCAGCCGGGTCGTCTCCGAGCTCGAGCGCGCCGGGCTCGTCCGACGAGAGCCGAATCCGGACGACGGCCGGTCGTCGTTCGCCGTCATCACGAACGACGGCCGGGCCCGGCTGCGCAAGGCGGCCCCTGCCTACCTCGCGGGCATCGAGCAGCACTTCACCGACCATCTCAGCGACCACGAGGTGCGCGTGCTGACATCGGCGCTGGGCCGCGTGCTCGCCGCCGAGGAATGAACGCGGCGCCGGAGGACATCACCTGTCGGCGCGCGGAAGCGGTACCGCCGTAAGGACCACGTTGTCCTGGTAGCCGCCGTTCTCCGGGTCGAACTCGCCGCCGCACGTGACGACGTGCAGTCGTGCCGGGCCGTCCTCGTCGAACACCGCAGCGAGCGCGTCCGACTGCTTGTCGATGCTGCGCACCCGGACCGTGCGGTACCGGACCGTGCGCCCGTCGGACAGAGCCAGCGCGACCTCGTCGCCGACCTCGACCTCCCGGAGCCGGGCCAACGGTCCGATGCCGAAGCGTCGGGTGTCCACGTGCCCGGCGAGGACCGTCGACCCCCGCTCGTCGGGTGCGGAGCCGAACCGCCACCAGCCGACCCGGTCCGGCGTCGGCGGCAGCGCCATCTGCCCGTCGGAGGACACCCCTTTGGGCACGACGGGCAGCCGGATGCCGACAGACCCGACGCCGAGCCTGACCGGGACGGCCACCTCCGAAGGGACGGGCGGAGGCGTCATGGTCGACCGGTCGGCCGGGACGCGCGGGTCGAGAGCAGAGGACGGAACAGGCCGACCCTCGCGCTGCCCAGCGGCGGCTGAGGCGAGCGCGAGGGTGGCCAGTGAGGCGATCAGCACCGCTGACGCGGCCCGGACGCCTCGCGGGGACGTCACCGGCGGGAACGCACCCGGGCGGTGGCGAGGGTGCCGGCGGAAGCCACGAGACCGACGAGCGCCAGCGCAAAGATCGCGGCCAGCCAGACCGGCACCGCCTCGGCCGCAGCTGCCTGACCACCGGTGCCGCTCGGCACGCCGGCCGGCGCCGAGTCCAGACCGGAGATGGTCTGGACGGCCAGGTCGAGGTTCTCGTCGGCAGCGCTGCCCCACGCGTACACGATCGTGTTCGTGCCTTCCTCGAGGGTCAGGTCGGCCGGACCGAGCGCCACGGTCTCGGTGCCCGCCAGGACGACGTCGGCGCTGACCGTGCCGGCGTCCACCTCGGCGGACTCCTCGTTCGGGTTGGTCAGCCCCTCGAAGACCGGGGTGCCGCCGGCGCGGACGTCGACGGCCGGGGCCGCGGCGGTGTGTCGCACGGTGAGGCGCGCCTTGCCGGCGGGGACGTCCGAGGCGTCGTTGACGAACGGGGTGAGGACGGGGTTTCCGTCGGCGTCGAGGTGGGCGGCCACGGTTGCGTTGGCGCCGGCGGGCACCTCCACGCCGTTGGCCTCGATCAGTGCCTCGCCGTCGGCGCCTGCTCCGGCCTCGGTGACCTTCAGGTCATAGGTGCCGGCGGGGAGCTCAGTCGGGTCGGTGACGGTGCCGGGCTCGAAGTCGGTCAGCAGCTCCTCGCCGTTGGCGTACACGTCCACGGTCGCGCCCGGAACGCCGTGCACCACGGTCACGGTCGCCGTGCCGCTGGCGGCCTGGGCGGGAGCGGTGAAGGCAGCAGCGAGCAGGGCGACAGTGCCGGCCAGCACAGCCGCTGCACGGTGTCGTCGGAACATCTCGGTCTCCTTGGTCGGGGTTGCTCTCGAGAAGCTCTTCCGCGCGGCCCGCAGGTCCGGATGCGTACGGATGAGTACGGCGACTCAGGCGCCGCCTCGGTACTGCGGCGACAGTTGCGGCCGGGGGTCGCAGACACCTGTGTCCGTAAGGAGAATTCGCCGTGGCTGCTCAAGAACGGCTCACGCTGAGAAACCTGTACCTCTACCTCGTCTGCCTGTTCACGCTCGTCATCTCGATCTTCGCGGCGGTGAATCTGGTCCGTGGGACGGTCGAGCTGCTCTACCCCGACCCGGGCTACTACAGCTACGCATCGGTTCCCGGGGACGGCGTCACCCTCAGCAAGGAGGAAGAGCGCCGCCACGAGGAGGCTGCGCGCGACTCGCAGCGCCGGCAGTCGGTGCTGAGCCTGGTCGGCGCCGGCACCACGTTGCTCTTCGCCGGGCCGATCTACCTCTACCACTGGCGCCGGGTGCAGAAGGAGCTGCCGACGCCGCAGCCCGAGCCGGATCCCGCGCCGTCCTAGCCGCTCGCGTCCAGAGGGCAGACGTCGGCAGCGTTTACCTGCTGCTCAGAGGTCGAGGCCGGTGAGGACCAGGACGCGCTCGTAGGTGAGGTCCTCCATCGCGGAGCGCACGCCCTCGCGCCCGACGCCGGACTCCTTCGTCCCGCCGTAGGGCATCTGGTCCGCCCGGTACGAGGGCACGTCGCCGACGACCACCCCGCCGACCTCGAGCTCGCGGTGCGCGCGGAACGCCAGCTGCAGGTCGTGGGTGAACACTCCGGCCTGCAGCCCGAACCGTGAGTCGTTGATGCGCGCCAGCCCCTCGTCCACGCCGTCCACCGGGGCAACGACCACGACCGGGCCGAAGACCTCCTCGCAGACGACCTTGGCCTCGTCGGGGACGTCGACGAGGACGGTGGGGGCGTACGCCGCGCCGTCCCGCGTCCCGCCGGTGAGGACCTTCGCGCCGGCGTCCACGGCCTCCAGCACCCACGTCTCCACCCGGCGCGCGGCCGACTCGTCGATCAGCGGGCCCACGTCCGTCAACGGGTCAGCGGGGTCGCCGGACACCTGCCGCTCGGTGGCCGCGACGAGCCGGTCCACGAACGGCTGGAACACCGAGCGGTCCACGAACACGCGCTGCACCGAGATGCACGACTGCCCCGCCTGGTAGCTGCCGAACGTCGCGACCCGTTCGGCCGCCCGGTCCAGGTCGGCGTCGCTGGACCAGTCCGCGCACACCAGCGCCGCGGCGTTGCCGCCGAGCTCGAGCGTCACGTGCTTGTGCGGGACGGCGGCGCGGATCGACTGCCCGACCGGCCCGGAGCCGGTGAACGACACCACCGGCAGCCGCGGGTCCGCGACCAGCGCCGGCATCCGGTCGTTCGGCACCGGCAGCACCGACCAGGATCCGTCGGGCAGGCCGGTCTCGGCCAGCAGCTCGCCGAGCAGCAGCGCGACGAGCGGGGTCGACGGCGCCGGCTTCACGAGGATCGGTGCCCCGACGGCAAGGGCCGGCGCCACCTTGTGCGCCACCAGGTTCAGCGGGAAGTTGAACGGCGCGATGCCCAGTACCGGGCCGCGAGGCATCCGCCGGGTCAGGGCCAGCCGACCCGTGGACGGCGCGTCGGTGTCGAGGCGCTGCACCTCGCCGCTCCACCGCCTGGCCTCCTCCGCGGCCCAGCGGAAGACGCCGACCGCACGCCCGGCCTCGGCGCGCGCCCACCTCAGCGGCTTGCCGCTCTCGGCGGTGATGAGCTGGGCGATCTCCTCGGCGCGCTCGCGGAGACGGTCGGAGACGTGCGCGAGCGCGTCGGCCCGCACGTACGCGGGGAGGCCGGCCAGCTCCGCGGCCACTTCGGCGGCTGCGGCCACCGCCTCCTCGACGTCGGACGCGCGCGGCACGGCGACCTGCCCGGCCACCGAGCCGTCGTACGGCGACGTGACCTCGAGCTCACCGTCGCCGGAGGTGACCGGCCGGCCGGCCACCCAGAACGGCGTCACCGGCACAGCGCCTTCTCCACGATGTCGAGACCCTCCTGCAGCAGGTGATCCGGGATCACCAGCGGGGGGAGGAACCGCAGCACGTTGCCGTCGGTGCCGGCGGTCAGCACCACGAGACCCTCCGCGTGACAGGCGGCGGCCGCGGCCTTGGTCGCGACCGGGTCGGGAGCGCCGGTCGCCGGGTCGACCAGCTCGACCGCGACCATCGCGCCGCGACCGCGGACGTCGCCGATCGCCGGGGTGCGCTCCGCCATGTCCCGCAGCCGGGTCAGCATCACCTTGCCGATGTGGCGGGCGCGACCGACCAGGTCCTCGGCTTCGATCGTCGCGATCGCGCCGAGTGCGGCGGCGCAGGCGACCGGGTTGCCCCCGAACGTCGAGCCGTGGCCACCCGGCTCCCAGCTCATGAACTCGGCCTTGGCGACGATGCCTGCGAGGGGAAGGCCGCTGG
>DASTVO010000035.1:0-6454 GCA_035759075.1 Actinomycetes bacterium | reverse complement strand
GGGTCGTGGTCATGGATCTCCTCCGTCTCGTCGGCCGGGCAGGGGCGCCGGCTCACCCAACTGACGCACCGGCCGCTTCCCGTTATTGCGTCACGCACGGGGTCACAGATAGTCGGCCACGGATGCAACATCCGGCCGGTTGCCCGACGTCCTTGTCCCTGTCGGAGCAGGACAAGCAGAAGGACGGAGTGAGGGGCATGACACAGACGACGACCATCCGCAACGGCATCGATGTCGAGGCACTGCTGGCCACGGTCGCGGCAGTCGAAGGCGACCCGGCGGTGGGCGAGTTCACCTTCAAGGCGTCGAGCAGGTGGGAGGAGGGGACCTACAACGTCGGCCGGATCGGCGGGTTCGTGCACGCCGGCCAGGAGGACACGTCGCGGGACCGGTCTTTCCGGCTCGAGGGAGACGAGCCGCCCGTGCTGCTCGGCGGGAACAAGGGCCCCAACGCCGTGGAGCTGCTGCTGCAGGCGCTCGGGTTCTGCTACGCGGTGGGCTACGTGGCGAACGCCGCGGCACGCGGTATCGAGATCACGTCGATGGAGTACGACGTCGAGGGCGACCTCGACCTGCACGCGTTCCTCGGGCTGCCGGGAGCACGAGCCGGCTTCACAGAGATCCGCGCGAAGGCTCGGGTGTCGAGCCCCAACGCCACCGAGGAGCAGCTGATCGAGCTGTGCCGCTATGTCCAGGAAACCTCCCCGGTGCGCGACTGCCTGGCCAACCCCGTACCGGTGACGACGTCGCTCGAGGTCGTCTGAGAGTGCCTTCTTCAGGGGCGCAGGGCGTGCAATTCTGCAACAACTGGCGCCGCAGAAGCGTCTCAGGGATGTGGGTCAGGTGAGCGCTGTGCAGGAGCAGCCGGTCAGGACGGTCCAGGCCGACGAGGTCGAGGTCTTCCGCTCCCTGGCGCGCACGCAGCTCCCGCGCCTGTACGCACTGGCCCGCCGGATCGTCGGCGACGATGCTGAGGACGCCGTGCAGGACGGCCTGATCAAGGCCTTCCAGCGCCTCGACCAGCTCAGGGACCCGGCAGCGGGACCAGCCTGGCTGACGAGCATCGTCGTCAACTGCTGCCGGGACCGCTACCGGGCCCAGGCGCGGCGACCGGACGAGATCGACATCGACTTCGACGAGGTCGAGGAGTTCTCGCTGTTCCGCACCATCGCGTACGAGGACCCGTTCCCGTACTCGGACTCGCTGCACTTGGACTTCCTCGGCGAGTTCGGCCCGGAGGACGTGCGTGAGGTGCTGATGCGGCTGCCGGAGCTGTACCGCGTCCCACTCGTACTGGTCTACATGGACGGCTACCTCGCTCGTGAGGTGGCGGAGATGCTCGACGCGCCGCTGGGCACGGTGCTGGCGCGCCTGCACCGCGGCCGGAAGCTCTTCGAGAGGCAGATGTGGGACTACGCCGAGGAGAACGGCCTGCTCAAGGAAGGTGCACGATGATCGGCTGCTCCGAGGCGACGAAGAGGCTGTGGGAGTACCTGGACACCAACGTGGACCGGGCGACCCGGGAGGCGATCGAGGAGCACCTCGACCGGTGCCGGCGCTGCTGCGGCGAGCTCGAGTTCGCGAAGGAAATGCGTAGCTTCCTGGCCAACTCGGCACACGAGGACCTCCCGCCGGACGTCCTGCGGCGACTGAACGCGACCGTGGAGGAGCTGGGCCGATGAGCTCGGACCTGATGCACAGCGCCGAGGTGAAGGACCTGGTCCGCAACGCCTACCGGCACGTCCCGCCGACGACAGCAGCCGTGGCGCACAAGCTCTACAGCGCCGAGGAGCTGGCCGGGGTTCCGGAGGTGGCGGTCAACCGCGCCCTGGGCGTGGCGAACCACCTGAGGCACGCCGACATCCGGCCGGGTCAGACGGTGCTCGACATCGGCTGCGGCGGAGGGATCGACACCGTTCTCGCCGCGCAACGGACAGGACCAACCGGACGGGTCATCGCCCTGGACTTCCTCCCCGAGATGCTCGAGCGCACCAGGGATGCCGCGGATGCGGCGGGTCTTGCGAACGTCACAACGCTCGAGGGCGAGATGGAGTCCATCCCGCTACCGGACGACAGCGTGGACGTCATCGTCTCCAACGGCGTGGTCAACCTTTCGCCCCGCAAGGCTCGGGTGATGGCCGAGTGCGCGCGGGTGCTGCGCCCGGGCGGGCAGCTGTGCGTCTCCGACCTCACGGTGGAGCAGGACGACCTGCCCCCGGAGATCCTCACCCAGCCGGCGGCCTGGGCGGGATGCGTCGCGGGCGCGCTGGCCGAGGGCGACTTCGTCCGCAAGCTGGAGCGGGCCGGATTCGTCGACGTCGGAGTCCTGGAGCGGGCATCGCTCAGCATCGACGACTGCGCGCTCTACCCGCTGTTCTCCGACGAGGTCATCGCACTGATGCGCCGCCTGATCCCGGCCAACCGGCACGCCGCCGTCGCGGTCTCGGTCGTCGTGAAGGCTTCATTGCCGGGTTGAGCCGTCGGGCTGAGCCCTCGTCGTCTGCGCCCGGCCGCCGGAACAGCCCCCGTAGAAACTTGCGCCCCGGCGGCCGAGCTGCTTGTGGTACGGCCTATGGGGCCGCGAACTCCTCGGTGTGCCCGCGCACGACCGCGCTGTTGGCCGTCGAGAAGTTCAGCGAGGCGAGGTTGACCGCGTTGAACATCAGCGTGCACGGCGACACCTCGGGCTCGCCGACCTCGCTGAGGTTGCCTTCCACGCAGTTCGCGTAGTGGTGGTGGGCGCCCATGAGGTGGCCGAGCTCGTGCGCGAGGACCTTCGCCGTGCCGTTGCGCTGCAGCGGGTCGTCCTGCTCGCTGGGGCCGAAGTCCTCGCCGACAGCGAAGGCCTGGTTGTCGAAGCGGACACCGCCGATGCAGTCGGCGAGGCCCGCCACCGCGTAGTTGCCGCCGGCCTGTATGTCCTTGTCGGTGAAGACGTAGACCAGGTCGGAGCCGGCCGGGCGGGTGCCGCCGAAGCGAGCCTTCGCCTGGTCGATCAGGCCCTGGGCGTCGTCACCCGTGAAGCTCACGGTCTCGTAGGACAGGGCGCTGAGGGTCACGCCGAGCGGCGCGTACGCGCTGGCCGCCGTGCCGAAGACCTCCTGGGCGCGCGCCACCGACGGACCGTCGACCAGGACGCTCACGGCCAGGTCGAGCTGGTCACCACCGAACAGGTGCGAGGGCGACGCGGCGGCCGGCACCGGCTCGAGGCACTCCTGCTCCACGTCGATGGGCATCGCACCGGAGGACTTCACCAGCGCCGCGCGACCGTCGTACGTGGCACCGGGGCTCACCATCCACGGCTGCACCCGCACCTCGTACGTGCCGGCCGGCTCGCCGTCGATCACGACCGACTCGTTCCCGCTGGACGTCGTCGACGAGGCAACCTGCGAGCCGTCGGGGCCGTAGACGAACAGGTCCCAGTCGTCGCCCTCGGCGGCGGTGATCGCGATCGACACGTCCTGGCTGCGCTTGACGCTCACGTCGAGCAGGAAGTGGTCGCACGTCGGGTCCGCAGCGCCGGTGCAGGCGACGGGGTTCGAGACGGTGGAGGTGCCGGTCCAGGTCGTGGACTTGTTCTTGCCGCCGACCGAGCCGCTGGCCGGGGTGGCGGACTGGGCCGCGGTGGGAGCGAGGAGGGCTGCGGCGAGCACCGCCGCGCCGAGAAGGGAGAGCTTGCGCATGTGTCGGGCCGCCTTCGGGAGTGCCGCAAACCGTCACAAAGTGTTCTACGTCACAACGAGGCATTAGGTCAAAACGTCACGAACCGGACGCAAAGATCACCACAAGGTTCCGGTGCCTGCGGTCGTCGTGTGGCGCCCCCGGCCCGCCCCTGCCCGGTTCGGCGACGTTGCGCACAAACGGCCCGGCGTGTCGTGCGGCGTGTCGGTACGCAACGTCGCCCAACGCGACGCCCGCGCGGAGCTCCGGTTCGGGTCCGCCGGCGACGGGCTCAGGCGCCGGCGAGCGGGTCCGCCCACCGAAGCCCGGGAAAGCGGCCGAAGTCCCGGTCGGTGGAACAGAGCAGCGCGCCGTGCTCGATCGCCATTGCCGCGAGGTGGGCGTCGGTCACCAGGCCGCCGCCGGCGCCGAGGTCGGTCAGGAGGTCGCGCAGCACGGCGGCGTGCCGGGCACCCGGGTGGACCACGGCCACGCACGGCTGGGCCAGCCAGCCGTCGACGAGGTCCAACGCCTCCGGCACCGTCAGGGGATGCTCGAACAGCGAGCTGCGGGTGGAGAGCCGGAGGAAGGCCAGCAGCACCGTCCAGGGCAGGGCGACGGTCTCGGTGCCGGACAGGGCGTCCTCGACCCACGCCCGGGCGGCCCGATGTCGGGGAGCGGCCTCGTCGACGGCGTAGATCAGCAGGTTGACGTCGAGCAGTCTCACTTGCGCAGCTCGAGCTTCTGGGTCAGTGCCGCGTCCTCGAGCTCGGCCGCAAGACGCAGAGACGGGTCGACGCCGGGGCGGAGTCCCAGTCGGCGGGCCGGCATCCGGTACCGGCGCGGGCGGGCAGGGCCGGCGAGACCGGCCCGCAGCAGTGAGTTCACGGCCTGCTTGAAGGTCCAGCCCCGCTCGGCCGCAAGCCGCTGAACGGCGGCCGCGACGTCGTCGTCGAGCGTCAGCGTCGTCCGCACGCCAAGCATCATAGCATCAGAGGAACAAGCATCATGATGCATCAGCGACTGGCTCGGCTGGCACCTCCCGGCTCCCGGCCAGGGTGACCACGTTGACGCTGAGCAGCCGGACCGAGTCGCCGCAGGCTCGCTCGGCGGCCCGCCGCCACGACCGGTCCGAGTCGGTGAGGCTCAGCCCGTTCTTGCGCGCGACCGCCACCACGAGGCTGCCGGCCCGGCCCATCGCGTCGACGAAGGTCGACACTGCCTGCTCCCGCATCTCCCCGCTCGGGGCCTCCCCGACGTCGGAGACGGTGACCGGCTGGACGAGCCGACCGTCCTCGTCGCACAGCAGGAAGACGAGCGCGCCCGCTCTCCGGTCCTTCTCGAACACGATGAGGTCGAGCACGTCGGCCACGAGCTGCGGGTCGGTCAGTGGCCGGACGGGCCAGTCGTCCGGAAGGTCGTCGAGTCCCATGCCGTCATCGTGACGGGATCCGCCGATCCGGCCGCGGAGTTGTCCCCAGGGCGACCAGCCCCCCCCCCCGCGGTTTGGCGACGTTGCGCACAGCCGCCCCGGCGTGTCGTGCGGCGTGTCGGTGCGCAACGTCGCCGAACGCGAGGAGGTCGGCGCGCAATGCCCTCGCGCCCGGGGCGCATCGCGGGCGAGACAGGCCGAAGGCCCCCGTCGAGAACGACGGGGGCCTTCGGAGATGTCGGTCAGGTCAGACGGGGCGAACAGACTCCGCCTGCGGGCCGCGCTGGCCCTGGGTGACCTCGAACTCCACGCGCTGGTTCTCGTCGAGCGACTTGTAGCCGTCGCCCTGGATGGCCGAGAAGTGCACGAAGACGTCGGCGCCGCCGCCGTCCTGAGCGATGAAACCGAAGCCCTTCTCGGCGTTGAACCACTTCACGGTGCCCTGAGTCATGCTGATCTCCTTCTGCGAAACGGGGTCGAGTCCCGCACTGTGCGAGGTCTCGGGCTGCTGCTGAGCGCCTGCCGTCCCGCGTTCTGAGGGAGAAAAGCGAAACGCCCGCGGTCACAATCCGCGGGCGCTGGAAACGAACGAGGAACTGTCACACGACAACCGCGGAGAACGCTAGCACGATCTGGCCGGCCCGGCCTCCCCGAGACGATCGTCCGCCGCGTCTCCCTGTGCGACCCCCTGTCCGACCTGCCCCCCGCTGGCCCGGCGAGCGGCGGCTGTCCCGATCAGGCCGACCGCCGCGAGGCTGACCACGACCCCGGTGTACGTCCAGGCGGCCGGTCCGTCCCACCGGAACGTGTCGAGGAACCGCGCGACCACCACGAGCTGGCCGACACCCAGCACCGCGCCGGCGGCGAACACCACCGTCGTGGCGTCCAGCCGGTCCACCCACCACGCCTGCAGCGCCAGGACACCGAGCCCGACCAGCCAGGCACCGACGGCCTGGGCGGTCAGCACGGTCAGCGGCCAGGGCCACCAGCCGGCGTGGCCCGGCCGTGCCAGCAGCAGGCAGCCGGCGCCGACCATGACGAGGCCCTGCGCACCGAGGGCGTTGCGGAGCGCCGAGGGGAGACGGCCTCCCGCGTCCGGCCGGTGACCGCGGACGGCTCGCAGCTGGCGCCACCAGAGGACGCCGAGCACGGGCGGCACAGCGGCGTACACGGCGACCCACCCCCACGTGACGGCCAAGGTCACGGGTGACGTGGCGTCGAGGTGGAACGTGTCCAGGTGGGCCACAGTGACCAGCAACGTCAACGTCGTGAACACCCAGACACCCGCCACGGCGAGGCGGGCCCGCGCCCACGTGCGCTGTCTGGCGGCGGACGCCTCGAGAACACCGGCGGCGAGGTAGG
>DASTVO010000034.1:0-6424 GCA_035759075.1 Actinomycetes bacterium | reverse complement strand
GACCACCGCGGAGGACTCCCGGGGCTGGCTGGCCGACCTGCGCGAGCGGTTCCTCGGTCAGTACGTCGCGCAGGCGGCACCGACACCGGGACTGGACCAGCGCCTGGTCTACCAGGAAGCTGCGGCGCTGCTGCGCAAGGCGCAGCGCGCATTCGCTCGCAGCCCTCGTTCCCCGATGCCGTCCGGGCTGACGGCTGCGGCGAGAGACCGACTGTCCGAGGGCCGCGGCTAGGGCTCGGCCGGGCGACGCGGAGCCGGCGGCATCGCCGTCCCGAGGTGGGCCGCGAGGGCGGCAACGGCCCCCGGCAGCTCCGCCGGGCGCACCTTCGTCCAGCAGTGCAGCGCGTCGGTCAGCAGGGCGAGCGCCTCCCACAGCGCGAGCCGGGCGAGTGACACCGACCCCCGCTCCCGGTAGGCGGCCAGGAACTCATCAGATACGTCCACGAGAGCCGCTCGGTCCCGGGTCCCCGACGCGAGACGGCGCACGCTGGTGCGGAACAGCGCCAGGTCCAGCGCCGGCTCGGCCTGGCAGTACGAGTCGAAGTCGATGAACGCGAGTCCCTGTCGCGAGAGCAGGGCTTGCGCCGGCCGGAAGCTGCCGTGTGCAGGCCGAGGTGGGTCGGCCGGGTTGACCGCAGCGGACGCGGAGATCATGCCGAGAAGGTGCTCGACGCCCGCATCGAGGTCCGGGACTCGAACGGCCAGGCCCGCCGCCACACCCCGCAGCTCGTCGACCTCGTCCGCCAGGCCGCGGGTGGTGCCGGTGGCCACACCGCAACCGTGCAGGTCGGCGAGGCCGGCCGCGGCCCGCCGCACAGTCGCCAGCAGCTCGGCTCGCACGATCGAGCTGCCGTCGGTCACGGCCCGCCGGATCGCCTGCTTGAGCGTCTCCTCCTCGGCGACGGCCCGCTGCACGAGGGCGTTGTGGTCCGCGAGAAAGGCGATGGGCTCGGCGATGGCCACCGCGCTCTGCGCCATCGGTGACCCCCACAGCGCCCGGAGCGCGTCCCACGAGACGCGGCCCTTCGCCCCCTGGTAGACCTTGACGACCACAGCGTCGGGCCACCGGCCGCGCGGTACGTCGTCGTCGTACGTCAGCGTGTACCACACTGTGCCCCGACCGGGCTTGTACCGGAGAACACGCGGCTCGCAGGACCGGATCCGGAAGCCCGTCCACGCCGGTCCCGAGCGCTGGATGCCGTCCTCGAGCAGTGACCGGGCAGAGTCAGGGTCGGCCAGCAGTGCCATCGCCGGTAGGTCGGGCTCCGGTGGCTCGGTCCGCAGGTCTAGTCCGAGGTCCGGGAGGTACGTCGTCCAGGCCCGGCCCCCGAACAGGTGGCGGTCGCCGGGGCGGGGTGGCCGAGCCGGGCCGGGCTCCCTCTGGTCGGTGCCGCGCAGCAGAACCGTGCGCGGCTCGTCGACGCCGGCGTCGTGCACGACCGCTCGGTAAGTGCCCGACCAGTGCCCCGCTTCGAAGCGGAGACGGCCCGGCTCGCACGACAGCAGCTTCAGTTGGCCGTCCCCCGCCGCTCGCAGCGCGGACGACAGGGAGCGGCGGAGCCGCTCACCATCGCCGAGCGCGGCGAGCCAGGCCGGCATGCGGCCCAGCACGTCGAGGGAGGTCTTAGGTGCCGCCGGCCCGGAGGCACCGTCGTGCTGGACGACCACGCGAACCTCCCTGTGCGTCTACGGCGACACACCGCGACCCTCCCCAGCATGGGCGCGGGGACGGGATTGGACAACGCGGACCGACCTGCCGAAGGCACTCCCCGCGACGCGGCGTCGCGGGGAGTGCCGGGCAGGTCTGTCGGCAGCGTCAGGGCAGGTCCTCGAGGAGCTGCTGAAGCTTCGTCGACGTCGGCTCGGTGTTCGTGGGCTCCACGTCCCGGTGCGCCAGGTGCTCGCGCGGGTTGCCGCTGTTCCCGGCGAAGTAGGACGTGATCGCCGATCCCGCGGAGTAGGAGCCGCCCTCGCGGAACTGCCCAGCCACCCGACCCGCCCGCAGCAGGGCTGCCTGCGTGTGGGCGTCCTTGCCCTGGTGGACGGAGGAGCGCTCCTTCGTCACGACGACGCCGGAGCCGTCGTCAGTCCCGCATGCGGCCAGGCCGCCTGCCGTCAGTGCGGCTGCGGCCGCCGCGGTGGTGATGCGCTTGATGCTGACCTTCATGGGGTGCCTCCCGGCCTGGGTGCCGCTTGTGGCGGCGGTTCGTTCTGGACGTGCCCAGGCTCGGGCGGGAGGCTGACGAACCCCTGACGGGACGCTGACGCGGGCCGCGCAGGTCAGCAAGCGTCGTGCGTGCAACGGCACCCGTCGACTGCCCTTGTCGCGGCACGGCGAGACCGGCCGGGCGGCGGATCTGGCTAGAAAGATCGATGGTGCCCACGGGCGTCGTCGTCCACAGTGGGGTGAGCGGGCGCACATGTGCCCTACCTCAGGGGGTTTGTCATGTACGACTCGACTCGCGCGGTGCTCTGCCTGGCGACTGCCGCGGCGGCTGCAATCGCAATCCTGCCGCTGACCGCTGCACCGGTCTCCGCCGCGCAGCTGACTCTCAAGGATGCCCGCGGTGACATGTGGTTCATCGAGGAGGGCAGCACCGAACCCGACCCCGCGCCGACAGCCAGAGTCGGCGACTTCGTGCGCGCCACCTTCCGGCATACCGACCGCCGGGTGGAGGTCCGATCGAAGTTCGTCGAGCTGAGGCGCACCGGAAGACAGTTCGAGATGTTCGTGACCATGCGCGACCAGGACCACAGGGAGGCCATCGCGATGGTCCGAACATCGCGGCAGGACCGGGACGGCCGCACACGGCTGTTCACCGGCCGCGGCCGAGACATCGCCTGCAACATCCGGCACCGGGTCGACTACACCCGCAACACGGTCCGGATCAGCTTCCCTCGGCTCTGCCTGGACAACCCACGCTGGCTCCGGTTCCAGGCGACGAGTTCGCAGTCCGGGCGCAGCCTGCGCTTCGCGCACGTCGACGACCCCAGCACCGCGGGGGAGCCAAGCCTCGCCTTGACGGGCCGGGTGCGCAGCGGCTGAGTCGACCGGGCTCCTCCCACCAGTCACTCGGCCGGGACATCACCGCAGGTCAGGGCCGGTCCACGCCGCTGGGCGCACAGTTCGGCAACGGCGTACGCCACGAGCTCGTCAGCGACCGGGTGGGCAACCTACCGGTCCGCTCCTCGCGCAGCTGTGGGTCCAGTGACGGGCCGGAACGGCCCCTAGAACCGCAACGGCTTGGGCTTGAGCTTGAGCTTGAGGAGCAGCTCCGGGTCGTCGAGGGTGAAGACGTCCAGGCCACGGGCCATGTCTCCGACGTAGATCACGTCGTCGTGGACCTGAGCGCCCCACGCGGTCGTTCCCGGCTGGATGTTGTAGCCGGCCTGCTTAGGAGCCGCCGGGTCGCTGTAGTCGACGACCTGCAGGCCAGCGTTGTACGAACCGAGGAACACCAGAGAACCCTGGGACGAGAACACGTGCACGGAGCACACGGGAGCGGGTGTACCGAGCGGCACGAACCACTCGCTCAGCTCGGTGGTCACGCGGGTGAGGTCGTCGGAGAGCCGAACTGCGGTGACCCCGCCGGCCGAGCCGCAGCCGTTGTGCATGTCCTCGTCGGTGGTGAGCATCACCGTGCGGTCACCCTCGAGGAACTGCGCCTCGTGGTGGTAGCGGATCGGGTGGTGGCCGGGGCCGCGCGCGTGCAGCCAGCGGTTGAGCACGACCGGGTTGCGCGGATCGGTGATGTCGATGACGAAGACGCTGCCGGTGTCACCGTCGTTGTTCGTGTAGTTGCCGCCCTCCGCCAGGAGCACGATGTCGCGCGGTGCGTAGGACCCGTCCGCCTGCTTCACCGGGTAGTCGACGTATGCCGTCATGTCGTGCGTGTGCGTGAACGGGGCGCCGATCGGCCGGCCGTTTCTGTAAGGCGAAGCTGCCCAGAGCTGCCCCGGGTCACCGCGGAACAGGTTGGCCGGTGCTGCCGCGGCGGCACCGAGCAGCGGGTTGAGGTCGTAGATCCGCAGCCCGTTCACCCCCGACCCACCCGAGGCCAGCCACAGCCGCCGGGAGTCGATGATGTCGCCGTTGTGCGCTTCACCGTCGGCCGGCCCGACGAAGGTCCACAGCACCTTCGGCCGCGCCGGGTCGGTGACGTCGAGGAACTCCGTACGGTCGGTGCGCAGGTCGGTCGCGGTGACGCGCCGGGTGCCGTTCAGCGTGGCTATGTGCCGACCGCCGAAGACCGCCGCGTCCGGGACAGCGTCGGCGCGCACTCCCGGCAGGTACGAGCCGATCTGCCTGGGCGACTCGCGGTCGGAGATGTCGAAGATGCGCATGCCCGCGCCGTACGCCCCCACGTACATGCGGTCGCCCTCGATGGCCACATGCCCGCCGGTGATGCCTTGGCTGCCGCCGACGTGCCGGACATTGTCGGCCAGCGGGTAGGCCACCGAGGTGTTGCCCGGCGGGTTGTGCTCGGCGTGGGCCAGGTCCTCCCCGCCGGCCTGCGCGGTCGGTGTGACGACCACGACTGCGAGAGCGGCGAGCCCGGCGAGGCCGAGCGTGGCGGTGCGGGACTTTCCGAGCATGGCGGACCCCTTCAGGCGGACACCTCGAGCGTATGTACCGCGGGGAGCTTCCTCCCAAACCGGACATGTCTCCGAAATCGTGCCGAAGGAGGGCGCTCGCGACCCACCGCCGCGGGTGAAGGACATCCCTGTCGGGACCGGCTTGTAGTCGTCGACGGCCAACGCCCGGTCGATCTTGCGGTTCACCTTGGACTTGGTGAGCTTGGCGCTCGACGAGTGTGCGTAGACCATCGACCAGTCGACCTTCAACTTGCCGCGGTCCCGATCGACGATGACCTGGACGCAGGCGTCGTTCTTCTTGATCTGCCCCATCACGAACGAGCCAGCCAGCGGCACGGCGAGACGACCCACGGCTCCACCCGTGGCGGTGATCGGGGTGAAGGCGCCGGCGTTCGCCCCGACTGCGCGCGCCATGGCCCGCAACAACGCTCGCTTGGCCAACCATCTGGCTCCCCACTTGGCGGTGTCATCGCTGTACTCGACCACGCCGCGACGCAGCAGGGTGCCGGCAAGAGCCTTGCGGAGCGGGACTCCCTCAGCCTCACTCACCCGAAGGACCTCGCGCGCGATGTCGTTGCCGAGGAGGAACACGCACGCACCTCACCCTTGCCGACCGAGGTCTTCGACCCCGTCACCGTGCGCCAGTCGAACTTCGCCTCACCGCACGCGAACCCGATGACGCCGCCGAGCCGGCGTCCTGGCGGGCCAGTAGGCACACCTACGCCCGGGCAGGGCTGCCAGGCCGCCGGACTGGCAGCAAACAGCGACACAGGTGGGGAGAGGACGCCATCCGTCCACACATATGCAGCTGTCGCGGACCCCGTGGGATAGACCAGCCGCACTCTCGCCGCGCAGGCGACCCGGGGCCTGGTCGGCGGGGAGGCGGCAGGGCGTGCCTGCCCGACCCGTCGCCGGCGAGGAGGTCCTCAGTCGAGGTAGTCGCGCAGCACCTGCGACCGCGACGGGTGCCGCAGCTTCGACATGGTCTTGGACTCGATCTGGCGGATCCGCTCGCGGGTCACGCCGTACACCTTGCCGATCTCGTCGAGCGTCTTCGGCTGGCCGTCGGTGAGCCCGAACCGCATCGACACGACCCCGGCCTCGCGCTCGGAGAGCGTGTCCAGCACGGAGTGCAGCTGCTCCTGGAGCAGGGTGAACGACACCGCGTCGGCCGGCACGACCGCCTCGGAGTCCTCGATCAGGTCGCCGAACTCGCTGTCGCCGTCTTCGCCGAGCGGAGTGTGCAGCGAGATCGGCTCACGGCCGTACTTCTGGACCTCGACGACCTTCTCCGGCGTCATGTCGAGCTCCTTGGCGAGCTCCTCCGGCGTCGGCTCCCGACCGAGGTCCTGCAGCATCTGGCGCTGCACCCGGGCCAGCTTGTTGATGACCTCGACCATGTGCACCGGAATGCGGATGGTGCGGGCCTGATCTGCCATGGCGCGGGTGATGGCCTGCCGGATCCACCAGGTCGCGTACGTCGAGAACTTGAAGCCCTTGGTGTAGTCGAACTTCTCGACCGCACGGATCAGGCCGAGGTTGCCCTCCTGGATCAGGTCCAGGAAGAGCATGCCGCGCCCGGTGTAGCGCTTGGCCAGTGAGACGACCAGGCGGAGGTTGGCCTCGAGCAGGTGGTTCTTCGCCCGGCGCCCGTCCTCGGCGATCCAGTCGAGCTCCTTCTTCATCCTCGGCGCGAACTTCTCGCCGGAGTTCAGCTTCTCCTCGGCGAAGAGGCCCGCCTCGATCCGCTTCGCGAGCTCGACCTCCTGCTCGGCGTTGAGCAGCGCGACCTTGCCGATCTGCTTGAGGTAGTCCTTGACCGGGTCCG
>DASTVO010000033.1:0-2445 GCA_035759075.1 Actinomycetes bacterium | reverse complement strand
AAGCCGTCCTCGCTCCTGACCGTGAGCGACGAGCCGGAGGCCGAGGTCACCTCGCCGCGCTGGACGACGACCGTCCGGTAGCCGTCGCTGTCCGGGTCCGGCACGACCAGCTCGCCGTGCAGCGGCGCACCGCCGAGGCCGAAGCCGTGGCCGAGCATCGGTCCGTACCCGTGGTGGCGGAGCACGCCTCGATCCCGGCCGGCGGGGTCCGGGTCCGTCTCGGACGTGGTCGAGGCGGCTGCGGGCCCGATGCCGTCGAGCGAGTCGGACCCGGAGACCAGGAACGCGCCGAAGGCTCCGGCGGCGAGCAGGGCCAGCGCGGCGACGGCGGCGGTCAGCGCGCGCCGGGCGGCCCCGCCTCGCTGCGGCGGTCCGGCCGTCCGGTCCGCGGAGTCGAGGGTGTCGAAGGTGTCGAGGCGCTCAGTGGGAGTGGTGTCGTCACCGGCCATGTCGGGCCCCCTCAGGTGGTCGTGCTCAGGTCCCCGCTGCTGCCTCGATCATCCGCCCCGAACCTGTGGGCAGCCTGTGAGCCAGCCACCAATGGCAGCTCGACCACGAAGGTGGAGCCCTCTCCCGGCTCGGACTCCACGCGTACGCGCCCGCCGTGCGCCGCCACCAGGGCCGCGACGATCGACAGGCCCAGGCCGGTGCCGCCGGCCGCCCGGGTGCGTGACTTGTCGGCGCGGTAGAAGCGCTCGAACACGCGCTCGCGGTCCTCGGGTGAGAGGCCAGGCCCGCGGTCGTGGACGGCGACCTGGGCCTGGTGGTGCGTGGTGTCGAGCGTCACGGCCACGGGGGTCCCTGCGGGAGTGTGGGTGAGCGCGTTCGAGACCAGGTTGGACACCACCTGCCGCAGCCGCGGCTCGTCACCGAGGACGATCGGGGCCTCGTCCCCGCGCACGTCGAGGTCGACGCCGCGCTCGGGCGCCAGCACCCGCGCGTCGTGGACGGCGTCGGAGACGATCTCGAGCAGGTCGACCGGCTCCTGGCGCAGGGGACGCTGCTGGTCGAGGCGGGCGAGCAGGAGCAGGTCCTCGACGAGCAGCCCCATCCGCGACGCCTCGTCCTCGAGCCGCCGCATCAGCCGGTCCACCTCGGCCGGGTCGCGGACCGCGCCCTGCCGGTAGAGCTCGGCGAAGCCGCGGATCGAGGTGAGGGGGGTACGCAGCTCGTGGCTGGCGTCGGCGACGAACCGGCGCATCCGGTCCTCGCTCGCGCGGGCGGCGGACTCGGACCGCTCGCGGGCCCGGAACGCCGACTCGACCTGGGCGAGCATGCCGTTCAGGGCCGCCGAGAGCCGGCCCACCTCCGTCCGCGGGTCACTCTCCGGGACCCGTCGGGTGAGGTCGCCGGCCGCGATGGCGGCCGCCGTCGTCTCGACCTCCTCGAGCGGGCGCAGGCTGCGTCGTACGACGACGAACCCGGCCGCGGCCATCAGGCTCAGGGCCAGCACGCCGACCATCACCTCGAGCACCACCAGCCGCCGGATGGTCGCCTGCACGTCGGCGAGGGAGATGGCCCGGACGAACAGCGTCTGCTCGCCGTCGACGGTCAGGTTGGTCGGGCGGACCAGCACCCGCCAGGACGGTCCGCCGTCCGAGCCCACGGTGAACGGCCCGCGACCGGCCGCCACGATGTCGGCCGTCGTCAGCCGCGGCGGCTCGGGCGTCAGGCCGTTGGTGAAGCGCTCGACCTGGGTGCCGCCGACGGTGATGAGGATGTAGTACTCCGCGCGGTCGGGCCCGAACGGGGTGTTCGGGCGGGCGCCCGGGCCCCGCGGGAGCCGGTCAACGGGTCGCGCGAGGTCCTCGTCGACCTGGCCCACGAGGTAGGTGCGCAGGACCGTGGTGACGGTGGCTCCCGTGACGACGAGTGCGACCGCGACCAGCGCGACGAGTGCCGCCACGAGCTTGACGCGCAGCGGGGTCCGGTCCAGCACGCCGGTCGTGGTGGCTCCGCCGTCGGCAGGCTGCTGGGTCAAGGGGGTCAGCTCCGCGGGACGCGCAGGACGTAGCCGACACCGCGCAGCGTGTGCAGCAGGCGTGGCTCGGTCGTGTCGACCTTGCGCCTCAGGTAGGAGACGTAGGACTCGACGACGTTGGCCTCACCGCCGAAGTCGTAGTGCCACACGTGGTCGAGGATCTGGGCCTTGCTCAGCACCCGGCCGGCGTTCTGCATGAAGTAGCGCAGCAGCTTGAACTCGGTCGGCGAGAGCGCGACCAGCTCGCCGGCCTTCCAGGCCTCGTGCGTGTCGTCGTCGAGCTCGATGTCGGCGAAGACCAGCCGGGACGGCTGCTCGCCGCCGCCGCCCGCGGTGCGCCGCAGCACGGCGCGGATCCGGGCCACGACCTCCTCCAGGCTGAACGGCTTGGTGACGTAGTCGTCGCCGCCGACGGTGAGCCCGGTGACCTTGTCCTCGGTGGCGTCGCGGGCGGTGAGGAACAG
>DASTVO010000032.1:0-31425 GCA_035759075.1 Actinomycetes bacterium | reverse complement strand
GGACGGCTCCGACCGCGGCGGGATCATCGACCGGGCCCTCGATGCCATGGGCGCGCTCGATGCCCGGGGCGCCTCGGTACCCCCTTTGGTGGAGGCGTTCACCGCTCACGCGCCGCACCGTCTGGTGCCCTATCCGGGCGTCCTCGAGGCGCTGCGGGTGCTGTCCTCGGACGTGCCGGTCGTCTGCGTCACCGACGGCAACCCGCGCATCCAGAACGCCAAGCTGGACGCGCTCGGCCTGCGCCGGTACCTCCGAGCCGTGGTGATCTCGGACGAGATCGTCCTTGACGGCCGCAGCGGCCGCTCGCTGCGCAAGCCGCACCCGGCACCGTTCCGGCGGGCACTCGATCTGCTCGGCGTGCCGGCCGCGGAGGTCGTCCACATCGGCGACCGACCGGCGAAGGACCTGGCAGGTGCCACCGCGGCGGGGATGCGCAGCGTCCGGGTCCGGACCGGCGAGTACGCGGACCTCCCCGACAACCCCCACCGTCCGTGGGGCTCGGTCGACTCCTTCGCAGCGGCAGTCCGACTGGTTCGCCGGCATGTTCGCGGTGCCGCCCGGGGAACACCGGCCGCCTCAGTCGGGTTGTGAGGAACGCGCCGGTCTCTGGCAGACTGGTCCGCTGGTTCCGGTTCACGCCTGCCGTCCGTGGCACGGCGACCCGGCGACCGAACACCCCGAGGAGAGTTCGTGAAGCCCGACATCCACCCCGAGTACGTCGAGACGACCGCGACCTGCAGCTGTGGCAACACGTTCACGACGCGCAGCACCGCGAAGAACGGCGTGATCCACGCCGAGGTCTGCTCGCAGTGCCACCCCTTCTACACCGGCAAGCAGAAGATCCTCGACACCGGCGGCCGCGTGGCCCGGTTCGAGAAGCGCTTCGGCAAGTCGGCCTCCGGCAGCAAGTAGCACGTCCACGGCGTCGGTCCGGCACCCCCACGGGTGCGGACCGGCGCCGTTGCCGTTCCGCCCACTGCCCACCGAAGCGAAAGGACCAGCCGTGCTGGAGGCACCCGTCGAGCTCCTCGACGAGCACGCCCGCCTCGAGACCGAGCTGGCCGACCCCGCGGTCCACGCCGACCAGGTGCGGGCGCGCATGCTCGGGAAGCGCTACGCCGCGCTCACGCCCGTCGTGGAGACGCACCGGGCGCTGCGGGCCCTGGCCGAGGACCTCGCCACCGCCCGCGAGCTCGGCGCCGAGGACGAGTCGTTCCGCGCCGAGGTCCCGGTGATGGAGGCCCGGCGGGACGAGCTCGAGGCCCGGCTGCGGATGCTGCTGCTGCCCCGCGACGAGCTCGACGACAAGGACGTCATCCTGGAGATCAAGGCGGGGGAGGGCGGCGAGGAGTCGGCTCTCTTCGCCGGTGACCTGCTGCGCATGTACCTCCGCTACGCGGAGCGGGTGGGCTGGAAGACCGAGATCCTCGACGCGACCGAGTCCGACCTGGGTGGCTACAAGGACGTCTCGTTGGCGGTGAAGGCGAAGGGAAGCCCGCCGCCCGGTGAGGGCGTCTGGTCCCGGCTGAAGTACGAGGGCGGTGTGCACCGCGTCCAGCGCGTCCCCGTCACGGAGTCGCAGGGCCGCATCCACACCTCCGCGGCCGGCGTGCTGGTGCTGCCGGAGGCCGAGGAGGTCGAGGTCGAGATCGACCCGAACGACCTGCGCATCGACGTCTACCGCTCGTCCGGCCCCGGCGGGCAGAGCGTGAACACGACCGACTCCGCGGTGCGCATCACGCACGTCCCGACCGGCATCGTCGTCTCCTGCCAGAACGAGAAGTCCCAGCTGCAGAACAAGGACCAGGCGCTGCGCATCCTGCGCGCCCGGCTGCTCGCGGCCGCGCAGGAGGAGGCCGACAAGGAGGCGTCGGACGCCCGGCGCAGCCAGGTCCGCACGGTCGACCGGTCCGAGCGGGTGCGGACCTACAACTTCCCGGAGAACCGGATCGCCGACCACCGGGTCAACTACAAGGCGCACAACCTCGACCAGGTGCTCGACGGCGACCTCGACCCGGTCGTGCAGGCCCTGGCCGACGCCGACACCGAGGCCAAGCTGGCCGCCGCCGGACAGTGACCTCGTCGTGAGCCGGCTGCGGGAGGGCATCGCGGCGGCGGCCGCCCGGCTGGCCGAGGCGGGCGTCCCGTCGCCCCGCTTCGACGCCGAGGAGCTCGCGGCCCTGTCGCTGGGCGTCGACCGTCGGGACCTGTGGCGCCATGACGAGGTGGGAGAGCGCTTCGCCGCGTACGTCGCCAGGCGCGCCGCGCGTGAGCCGCTGCAGCACATCACCGGCCGGGCCCACTTCCGGCACCTGACCCTCGAGGTCGGCCCGGGGGTCTTCATCCCCCGGCCCGAGACCGAGGTCGTCGCCGAGTCGGCGATCGCGTCCGCCCGGACCCGCACCGCACCGGTCGTCGTCGACCTGTGCACCGGCTCGGGGGCCATCGCCCTGGCCGTCGCGGACGAGGTTCCGGGCGCCGTCGTGCACGCCGTCGAGGCCGACCCCGCCGCGCACCAGTGGGCCGCCCGCAACTGCACGGGCACGGCTGTCGACCTGCGACTGGGGGACATGGGCAAGGCCTTCCACGACCTCGACGGCACGGTGGACGTCGTGGTGAGCAACCCGCCCTACATCCCTGTCGGTGCGCACGTCCGCGACCCCGAGGTCGCCACGCACGACCCGTCGCTCGCCCTGTGGTCCGGCGACGACGGGCTGGACGCGGTCCGGGTGGTGGAGCAGGTGGCAGCCCGGTTGCTGCGGCCCGGCGGTCATGTCGTGGTGGAGCACGCCGACCTGCAGGGCGAGTCGGCGCCCGCCGTCTTCGCCGCGACCGGGCGGTGGACGGACGTGCGTGACCACCCGGACCTGGCCGGGCGGGACCGGTACCTGACCGCGACGAGAGGGGACGGCTGATGGGCTGGATCCGCCGGTTCGACATGTCGGTGCCCTCCGAGCGCGGAGTCGGTATCGAGCAGGCGGCCGAGGCGGTGCGTCGCGGCGAGCTGGTCGTGCTGCCGACCGACACCGTCTACGGCCTGGGCACCGACGCGTTCACCCCGGAGGCGGTCGCCGCGCTGATCGCCGCGAAGGGCCGGGGCCGGGACATGCCGGTGCCCGTCCTCGTCGGGTCACCGCGCACTCTCGACGGCATCGCCACGGGCCTCTCGGCGACGGCCCGGGCCCTGGTCGAGGCGTTCTGGCCGGGCGGCCTCACGGTCGTCGCCAGGGCGCAGCCCAGCCTGCGGTGGGACCTGGGGGACACCGGCGGGACGGTGGCGGTCCGGATGCCGCTGCACCCGGTGGCCATCGACCTGCTGCAGGCGACCGGCCCGATGGCGGTGAGCAGCGCCAACCTCACCGGCCGGCCTCCGGCGACCACCGTGGACGAGGCGGTCGAGCAGCTCGGGGAGGCCGTCTCCGTCTACCTCGACGGCGGCCCGTCCGGCGACCCGGTGCCCTCGACCATCGTCGACGTCACCGGCGACGCGCCGCGCCTCCTGCGGGCCGGGGCGGTCGGCGAGGACGCCCTGAGAGAGGTCAGCGGGGACCTGGTCACGGAGCCGTACAGTGGCTCGACATGAGCACCGGTGACGCACCGTTCTGGGGCCCCGACTTCGGCGCCCTGCAGGAGGAGGACCCGGAGATCGCCGAGGTCGTCCTCGGCGAGCTTGACCGGCTGCGCGGCGGCCTGCAGCTGATCGCGAGCGAGAACCTCACCTCCCCGGCCGTGCTGGCGGCGCTGGGCTCGACGCTGTCGAACAAGTACGCCGAGGGCTACCCCGGCCGTCGCTACTACGGCGGCTGCCAGGAGGTGGACCGGGCCGAGGAGATCGGCATCGCCCGGGCCCGCGAGCTGTTCGAGGTCGACGGCACCGAGGTGCACGCGAACCTGCAGCCGCACTCGGGGGCGAGCGCCAACCTGGCCGCGTACGCCGCACTGCTCCAGCCCGGGGACACCGTGCTGGCGATGTCGCTGCCGCACGGCGGGCACCTGACCCACGGCGCGAAGGTCAGCTTCTCCGGCAAGTGGTTCCGGCCGGTCCCCTACACCGTGCGCCAGGACACCGAGCTGATCGACTACGACGAGGTCCGCGACCTGGCCCTCGAGCACCGCCCGCAGATGATCATCGCGGGCGCGACGGCCTACCCGCGGCTGATCGACTTCGCCCGGTTCCGCGAGATCGCCGACGAGGTCGGCGCGTGGCTGATGGTCGACGCCGCGCACTTCGTCGGGCTGGTGGCGGGCCGGGCGATCCCGTCGCCCGTGCCGTACGCGGACGTGGTCACGTTCACCACCCACAAGGTGCTGCGCGGCCCGCGCGGGGGCATGATCCTGTGCCGGCCGGAGCTGGCGAGGCGCATCGACAAGGCGGTGTTCCCGTTCCTGCAGGGCGGCCCGCTGATGCACGCCGTCGCGGCCAAGGCGGTGGCGCTGAAGGAGTGCCTGCAACCCGCGTACCGGGACTACGCCCGCCAGGTCATCGTCAACGCCCAGGCGCTGTCCCAAGCCCTGGAGGCAGAGGGCATGCGCGCGGTGTCGGGCGGGACGGACACCCATCTCGCGCTGCTCGACCTGCGCGAGATGGGTGTTACCGGGGCGCAGGCGGAGGAGCGGTGCGACGCGGCCCGCATCACGCTGAACAAGAACGCCATCCCGTACGACCCGCAGCCGCCGATGACGGCGTCGGGCATCCGGGTCGGGACGCCTGCCGTCACGACGCAGGGCATGGCCGAGCCGGCGATGAAGGAGATCGCCGCGCTGATCGGCCGGGCCGTCCGGGACAGTGACGGCTCGGCAGCCCGGGAGGTCGGGCAGGCGGTGACGGCCCTCGTCGAGCGGCATCCCGCGTATCCCCGGCCGGACTGACGCGTGCGCGAGTACCTGCTCACCGCCGTGGTCGCCGCGGCGGTCACCTACCTGCTCACCCCGGTGGCCCGCCGGGTCGCGCTGCGCTGGGGGGCGATGACGCCGGTCCGCGACCGCGACGTGCACGCCGTCCCGACCCCGCGGCTCGGCGGCATCGCGATGATGGGCGGGTTCGCCGCCGCCCTGCTGGTGTCCAACAGCCTGCCGTTCCTCGGCCCCCGGCTGAACGAGCGCGACATCGTGGCGGTGCTCTCCGGTGCGGTGCTCATCTGCCTGCTCGGGGTCCTCGACGACCGGTACGAGCTCGACGCCGTCACCAAGCTCGCGGGCCAAGTCCTGGCCGCGGGCGTGATGGTGCTGCAGGGCGTCCAGATGCTCTTCCTGCCTTTCGGCGGGCTCGGCGGCAGCGCGGTCGACGAGGCACCGGGGGCGGTGGTCCTGGGACCGCCCGAGGGCGCGGTGCTGACCATCCTGGTGATCGTCGTGACCATCAACGCGGTGAACTTCGTCGACGGTCTCGACGGGCTGGCGGCCGGCATCGTGGCCATCGCCGCCGCGTCCTTCTTCGCGTTCTCCTACCTGCTCACGGTGCAGGAGGGGCTGCTGCGGGCCACGACCGCGGGCGTGGTGGCGTCGGCGCTGATCGGGGTGTGCGCGGGGTTCCTCCCGCACAACTTCAGCCCGGCCCGCGTCTTCATGGGTGACTCCGGCTCGATGCTGATCGGGCTGCTGCTCGCCACCACGACGATCACTCTCACCGGCTCGGTGAACCCCAACGACGTCGGCACCGACATCGCTCCCGCGCTGGTCCCGCTCCTGCTCCCGCTCGCGGTCATGGTGGTGCCGTTCCTCGACATGCTGCTGGCGATCGTGCGGCGGACGGCGGCCGGCCGGTCGCCCTTCACGCCCGACAAGCAGCACCTGCACCACCGTCTGCTCGAACGTGGGCACTCGCACGCGCGGGCGGTCCTGGTGATGTACCTGTGGTCGGCCGTGCTGGCGTTCGCGGGCGTCGCGGTGGCCTTCCTCGACACGGTGGCGCTGCTGGTCAGCCTGGCCGGGGTGTCCCTGCTGGCCCTGCTGCTGACCATGAACATCCCGCGGCTGCGGCGCGCCGAGGGCTCCTTCACCGGCGTCCGCGGGAAGGTCCGGTGACCCGCCACCTGTCCGGGACGGAACGGGCCCTGCTCGGGCCGGCGGTCGTGCTCACCGCGCTCACCGGCGTCGTCGCGGTCGTGGTGGCGGCAGTCGCCGTCGGCGCCGACGGTACGCGGGCGGCGCTGCTCGCGGTCGGTCTCGTCCTGGGGTTCCTGCTCGTCGGGCAGGTCCCGGTGTCCCAGGTCGCCCGCGGCCGGCGTCGTCTGGGCAGCGCGCTGCTCGTCGTGCTCTTCACCACCCGGGTGCTCCTGCTGCTCCTCGCGTTCCGTCTGTTCTACGTCTCGGAGACGGTCGACCGTGAGGTGCTGGGGCTCAGCGTGATCGCCTGTGCGACGGCCTGGACGGCCGGGACCGTCTGGTCGGCGCTGCGGTGGCGTCCCATGGTGGTCGAGCCCGAGGACACCGGACCCGAGACGTCGCACTAGGCTCGCCCGGTCATGTCGGACGACCAGCCGCCTCCGGAGCGTCCGTTCCGCGAGGTGGACGCCTGGGCGGTGATCAGCTACCTGCTCGCCGGGGTCATCTTCTACGGCGGCATCGGGTGGCTGGTCGACGTCTGGCTCGGCACACGAGGCTTCGTCGCCGGGGGGATCGTGCTGGGGGCAGCCGCTGGAGTCGTGCTCGTGTGGCTCCGGTACGGTAGGCGCTGATCTCACAAGCACTTCTGAACGCCCGATTTCGCCCGGTGCGACCGCGCCGGACAAGGAGACGTCTTGCACCTGGTCAACGTCGCCCAGGCCGTTGCGTCGGAGGAGTTCGTTCCTCCGGGGCCGGGTGACTTCGAGTTCCCGCCGCTGTTCGGCGAGGGCACGTTCTTCACCAAGCCGATGCTGGTCATCGTGCTGGGGACACTGGCGATCGCCGCGTTCTTCTACCTCGCGTCCCGTCGCGCCTCGCTGGTGCCGGCGAAGCTGCAGTTCATGGGCGAGGGCGTCTACGGCTTCGTGCGCAACGGCATCGTCGGCGACGCGATCGGGCACGAGGGCCGCAAGTTCGTGCCGCTGCTCACGACGATGTTCGTCTTCATCGCGGTTCTCAACCTCGCCGGGATCATCCCGGTGCTCCAGCTCCCGGCGACCTCGAAGATCGCGATCCCGCTGTTCCTCGCGCTGATCTCGTGGGTCGTCTTCAACGCGGTCGGCATCCGCCGGCACGGCTTCCTCGGCTACTTCAAGAACATGATGTTCCCGCCGGGGCTGCCGAAGCCGATCTACGTGCTGCTGGCTCCGCTGGAGTTCTTCTCGACCGTCATCATCCGGCCGATCACGCTCACGCTGCGTCTCACGCTGAACATGTTCGCGGGGCACCTGGTGCTGCTGGTGACCATCCTGGGCGGGGAGTACCTGCTCGTGGAGCAGGGCGGCCTGCTCGCGGTCGCCAGCGTCATCCCGTTCGCCTTCGGCATCATCCTCACGTTCTTCGAAGCCTTCGTGCAGGTCCTGCAGGCCTACGTCTTCGTCCTGCTCTCCGCTCTCTACATCGCCGGCGCCCTCGCCGAAGAGCACTGATCTCCACCCGCTGACCTCAACGCAGAAACCGAGAAAGGGACACACAGTGGACGGCACCATCAACGGCAGCCTCAACATGATCGGCTACGGCCTCGCGGCCATCGGCCCGGGTGTGGGCATCGGCCTGATCTTCGCTGCCTACATCAACGGCGTCGCCCGCCAGCCCGAGGCACGCGGTGTCCTCCAGGGCATCGCGATCCTTGGCTTCGCCCTCGCCGAGGCGCTCGCGATCATCGGTATCGGTCTCGCGTTCGTTCTGAGCTGACGATGACGTACGAGATCGCCACCGTGCTCGCGGCAGAGGGGGAACCCAACCCTCTGCTGCCGCACCTGTCCGAGCTCATCGTCGGCACCATCGCCTTCGCGCTGCTGCTGTTCTTCCTCCAGCGCATGGTCTTCCCGGTCTTCGAGAAGACCTTCGCCGAGCGTCGCGACGCCATCGAGGGCGGCATGGAGCGCGCGAAGGCGGCCGAGGAGGAGGCGAAGGAGACGCTCGCGCAGTACCGCGAGCAGCTTGCCGACGCCCGCCACGAGGCGGCCCGGCTCCGCGAGGACGCCCGGGAGCAAGGCGCGGCGATCATCGCGGAGATGCGCGAGCAGGCCCAGGCCGAGGCTCGTCGTATCACCGAGCAGGCCCACACCCAGATCGAGGCCGACCGCGTGCAGGCGCTGAACTCGCTGCGCGTCCAGGTCGGCTCGCTGGCGGCCGACCTCGCCGGTCGCATCGTCGGTGAGTCGCTGGAGGACGACGCCCGGTCCCGCCGGGTCGTCGACCGCTTCCTCGACGAGCTCGAGGCGCGGGCCGACGCCGCCGAGTCCGGCGCAGCGGCGGTGTCGGCGGTATCGGAAAAGGCATGAGTGCTGCAGGCATGAAGGGCGCCAGCCGCGACTCGCTCGCGACCGCGCGCGAGACGCTGGGCACCCTCCTTCGCGCGGCGGACAGCGACCTGTCGACGCTCGGCGACGAGCTGTTCGACGTCATGGCGCTGCTCGACCGTGAGAAGGCGTTGCGCCGGGCCCTCACCGACGCGGCGCGCACCGGCGACGACCGGGCCGGCCTGGCCCGCGGCGTCTTCGCGGACCAGGTGGGCAGCGCCACCATGGACATCCTCGTGTGGGCGGTCCGCGCCCGCTGGTCGGCGCCGCGGGACCTGGCCGACGCGGTGGAGCTGCTCGCCGTCGAGGCGACCGTGGCGGCGGCCGAGAAGGCCGGCCGGCTGGACAGCGTCGAGGACGAGCTGTTCCGCATCGGTCGCATCGTGGCCGGTTCCCCGGACCTGCGGGTCGCGCTCGCCGACCGGTCGGCACCGGTCGACACGCGCGCCGCTCTGGTCGAGGACCTCCTCGGCGGCAAGGCGGCCGACGAGACCCGGCGGCTGGTCCGCCAGGCCGTCGTGGCTCCGCGCGGCCGCAGCCTGGACCGTACGCTCCAGGAGTACGGCCGGGTGGCCGCCGACCGGCGCAGCCGCCTGGTCGCGAAGGTGACCGCGACCGCACCTCTGACCGAGGAGCAGCGCGGTCGCCTCGGTGCCGCGCTGGCCCGCATCTACGGCCACGAGGTCCAGCTCAACATCGAGGTGGACCCGGCCGTCATCGGCGGGGTCCGCGTCGAGATCGGCGACGAGGTCATCGAGGGCTCCGTCGTGAGCCGGCTCGACGACGCCCGCCGACGCCTCGCCGGCTGACGCACCACAACCACAGACCTGACAACCAGACAGACCACAAGAGAGCAGGGAACGCAGATGGCCGAGCTGACCATCCGGCCGGAGGAGATCCGGGACGCACTCGAGCGCTTCGTCTCGTCGTACGAGCCGGAGGCCGCCGGGCGCGAGGAGGTCGGGCACGTCACCGAGGCGGGTGACGGCATCGCGCGCATCGAGGGCCTGCCCTCGACGATGACCAACGAGCTGCTCGAGTTCGAGGACGGCACGCTGGGCCTGGCCCTCAACCTCGACGTGCGCGAGATCGGCGCCGTCGTCCTCGGCGAGTTCCGGGGCATCGAGGAGGGCCAGCCGGTCAAGCGCACCGGGGAGATCCTCTCGGTTCCCGTCGGTGACGGCTTCCTCGGCCGCGTCGTGGACCCGCTGGGCAACCCGCTCGACGGCCAGGGCGAGATCGAGGCGTCTGCCCGCCGGGCGCTGGAGGTGCAGGCTCCGTCCGTCGTCCAGCGGCAGCCGGTGAAGGAGCCGCTGCAGACCGGCATCAAGGCGATCGACTCCATGACGGCGATCGGCCGCGGCCAGCGCCAGCTGATCATCGGCGACCGCCAGACCGGCAAGACCGCGGTGTGCCTGGACACGATCATCAACCAGAAGGACAACTGGGCCTCGGGCGACGTCAAGCGGCAGGTCAAGTGCGTCTACGTCGCGATCGGCCAGAAGGGCTCGACGATCGCGAGCATCCGGCAGGCGCTGGAGGAGAACGGCGCGCTGGAGTACACGACGATCGTGGCCGCGCCCGCTTCCGACCCGGCCGGCTTCAAGTACCTCGCCCCGTACACCGGGTCGGCGATCGGCCAGCACTGGATGTACGAGGGCCAGCACGTCCTCATCGTCTTCGACGACCTGTCCAAGCAGGCCGACGCCTACCGCGCCGTCTCGCTGCTGCTGCGCCGCCCGCCGGGCCGCGAGGCCTACCCCGGCGACGTGTTCTACCTGCACTCCCGGCTGCTCGAGCGCTGCGCGAAGCTCTCGGACGAGATGGGCGGCGGCTCGATGACCGGTCTGCCGATCATCGAGACCAAGGGCAACGACGTGTCGGCGTTCATCCCGACCAACGTCATCTCGATCACCGACGGCCAATGTTTCCTCGAGACCGACCTGTTCAACTCGGGCGTTCGACCGGCGATCAACGTGGGCATCTCGGTGTCCCGCGTCGGCGGCTCGGCGCAGGTCAAGGGGATGAAGAAGGTCGCCGGCCGCCTGCGCCTGGACCTCGCCCAGTACCGCGAGCTGGAGGCCTTCGCGGCCTTCGGCTCCGACCTCGACTCCGCGTCCAAGGCGCAGCTCGCCCGCGGCGCACGGCTGGTCGAGCTGCTCAAGCAGCCGCAGTACACCCCGTTCGCGGTCGAGGACGAGATCGTCAGCATCTGGGCCGGGACGCAGGGCAAGCTCGACGACGTCCCGGTCGAGGACATCCGCCGGTTCGAGTCCGAGTTCCTGGACTACCTGCACCGTGAGCAGAAGGGCCTGATCGACGGGCTCGCCGAGACGAAGGATCTCTCCGACGACACGGTGACGGCCCTCGAGGACGCCGTGACGACGTTCAAGAAGACCTTCGAGACCTCGTCGGGCGAGCTGCTGGTCAAGGACGAGCCGGTCGAGGCCATGGACGAGTCCGAGGTCGAGCAGGAGACCATCAAGAAGCACGTCCGCAAGCCTCCGGCGAAGAAGTAGCCGATGGGTGCCGAGCTGCGGGTCTACCGCCGACGAATACGGTCGGTGAACGCGACCAAGAAGATCACCAAGGCGATGGAGCTCATCGCCGCCTCGCGCATCGTCAAGGCGCAGGCGCGGGTCGCCGAGTCGACCCCGTACGCGGAGGCGATCACCCGCGCTGTCTCCGCGGTCGCGAGCTTCTCCAACGTGGACCACCCGCTGACCAGCACGAAGCCCGAGTCCGAGGAGGACGGCGGCCCGTCCCGCGCCGCGCTCCTGCTCCTCACCAGCGACCGCGGCCTGGCGGGTGCCTACTCCTCCAACGCGATCAAGGAGGGCGAGCGGCTCTCCAACCTGCTGCGTGACCAGGGCAAGGAGGTCGTCCCTTACGTCGTCGGGCGCAAGGGCGTCGGGTTCTACCGGTTCCGCGGCCGGGAGATGGCGGGGGAGTGGACGGGCTTCTCCGAGAGCCCGACCTACGCCGACGCCAAGGAGGTCGCGGACGCGGTCATCGAGGCGTTCCTGACCCCCAACGACGAGGGCGGTGTCGACGAGATCCACATCGTCTACACCCAGTTCGTCAACCTGGTCACCCAGCGCACCGTGACCCGGCGGCTGCTGCCGCTGGAGTTCGAGGAGACCACCGAGGAGCCCGAGGGCGGCGCGTTCCCCCTCTACGAGTTCGAGCCGTCCGCGGAGGCCGTCCTCGACGCGCTGCTCCCGCGCTACATCGAGAGCCGCGTCTACAACGCGCTGCTGCAGGCGGCGGCCTCCGAGCTCGCCGCCCGGCGCCGGGCGATGAAGTCCGCCACGGACAACGCCTCGGAGCTCGTCAAGACCTACACGCGTCTGGCCAACGCCGCACGACAGGCCGAGATCACCCAAGAGATCAGCGAGATCGTCGGTGGCGCGGAAGCGCTCGCCAGTGCCACGTCCGGAAGTGAGTGAGAGATGACTGCCGTAGCCGAGAACACCAAGACCACCGGTCGGAACGGTGGGGTCGGACGCGTCGCACGCGTCATCGGCCCCGTCGTGGACGTGGAGTTCAGCGTCGACACGATGCCCGAGATCTACAACGCGCTGACGGTGGACGTCACCCTCGGCGACGACACGAACATGCTGACGCTCGAGGTCGCCCAGCACCTCGGCGACAGCCTGGTGCGGGCCATCGCCATGCAGCCGACCGACGGCCTCGTCCGGGGCGCCGAGGTCACCGACACCGGCGAGGCGATCACGGTGCCCGTCGGCGACGTGACCAAGGGCCACGTGTTCAACGCCCTCGGCAAGCCGCTGGACGTCAAGGAGTCCTCGCTCGAGATCACCGAGCGCTGGCCCATCCACCGCCGGCCCCCGGCGTTCGACCAGCTCGAGTCGAAGACCGAGATGTTCGAGACCGGCATCAAGGTCATCGACCTGCTGACCCCTTACGTCCGCGGCGGCAAGATCGGCCTGTTCGGCGGAGCGGGCGTCGGCAAGACGGTCCTCATCCAGGAGATGATCTACCGCGTCGCCGAGAACTTCGGTGGCGTCTCCTGCTTCGCCGGCGTCGGCGAGCGCACCCGCGAGGGGAACGACCTCTTCCTGGAGATGACCGAGACCGGCGTCATCGACAAGACCGCGCTGGTCTTCGGTCAGATGGACGAGCCGCCCGGCACCCGGCTGCGCGTCGCGCTCTCGGCGCTGACCATGGCGGAGTACTTCCGGGACGTCCAGAAGCAGGACGTGCTGCTGTTCATCGACAACATCTTCCGGTTCACCCAGGCCGGCTCCGAGGTGTCGACGCTGCTCGGCCGCATGCCCTCCGCGGTGGGCTACCAGCCGACGCTGGCCGACGAGATGGGCATCCTGCAGGAGCGCATCACCTCGACCCGCGGCCACTCGATCACCTCGATGCAGGCGATCTACGTGCCGGCCGACGACATCACCGACCCGGCGCCGCACACGACCTTCGCCCACCTCGACGCGACGACGGTGCTCTCCCGGCCGATCTCCGAGCTGGGCATCTACCCGGCCGTGGACCCGCTGGACTCCACCTCGCGCATCCTCGACCCGCGCTACATCGGCGACGAGCACTACGCGGTGGCCGCGCGCGTCAAGGAGATCCTGCAGCGCTACAAGGACCTGCAGGACATCATCGCGATCCTCGGCATCGACGAGCTCTCCGAGGAGGACAAGATCCTCGTCGGCCGAGCCCGCCGCATCCAGCGCTTCCTGTCGCAGAACACCTTCGTCGCGAAGGCGTTCACCGGCCTGGACGGGTCGTTCGTCCCGCTCGACGAGACCATCGACGCGTTCAAGAAGCTCACCGAGGGCGAGTACGACCACATCCCCGAGCAGGCCTTCTTCATGTGCGGCGGGCTCGAGGACGTCGAGGCGAAGGCCAAGGAGCTGGAGAAGCATGGCTGACGACCTGCTCCAGGTCGAGTTGGTCGCTGCGGACCGCACGGTCTGGACGGGCGAGGCGGCCATGGTCGTCACCCGCACGGCGGACGGCGAGGTGGGGATCCTGCCCCATCACGCACCGCTGCTCGGCACGCTGGCGGACGGCACGGTGCAGATCCGCCAGGCCGGCGGTGACACCGTGGTCGCGGTCGTGCACGGCGGGTTCCTGTCCGTCGCGGACAACCGGGTGGGCATCCTCGCCGAGGAGTCCGCCCTCGCGACCGAGATCGACATCGAGGAAGCCGAGCGCATGCTCGCGGAGGCTCGCGCGTCGCACGACGAGGACTCGATCCACCTCGCCCGCCGCGCCGAGGCCCGCATCCGCGCCCACGGCATGGTCTTCTGACCGCGTCGTGGGGGCGCGACGAGCTGAGGCTGTGGGCTCGTCATGACGCTGGTCCTCTTCCTCGACGTCCTCGTCGGGCTGGTGGTGCTGGCGCTGGCCGCGGTCGGGCTGCTCGCGCTGCGGCGTCGGGTGATCACCCGTCGCGGCGGCACGTTCGACTGCAGCCTGCGGCTGCGTGAGGGCCAGCACGGCAAGGGCTGGGTGCTCGGGATCGGCCGGTACGCGGGGGACGCGCTGGAGTGGTACCGCGTGTTCAGCTATGCCACCCGCCCCCGGCGCACCTTCCCCCGCAACGAGCTCCGGGTCGTCGAGAGCCGCGAGCCGGTCGGGATCGAGGTGTTCTCGCTGCTGTCCGGCGCCGTCGTCGTCCGCTGCGTCGACGGCAGCTCCCCGGTCGAGCTGGCGATGAGCTCGGGCTCACTGACCGGGTTCCTGTCCTGGGTGGAGTCGGCTCCTCCCGGCGTACCGCGGGCCTAGGTCCCGCGCCGCCTCAGCGGTTGGCGCCGGGCACCCAGAGCACGTCGCCGGCCGCCCGGTTCGCGTGGCGGGCCAGCACGAAGAGCAGGTCAGAGAGCCGGTTGAGGTACTTCGCGGTCAGCGGGCTCACCGTGTCCGGGAAGGCCTCGACCGCACGCCAGGTCGCCCGCTCGGCCCGGCGGACGACGGTGCGGGCGACGTGCAGGTGCGCAGCCGCGGCCGTGCCGCCCGCCAGCACGAACGAGCGCAGGTCCTCGAGGTCGGCGTTGAAGCGGTCGATCTCGCGCTCGAGCGCGTCCACCTGCTCCTGGACGACCCGCAGCGGCGGGTACTTCGGGTCCGGCTCGATCGGCGTGCAGAGGTCCGCGCCGACGTCGAACAGGTCGTTCTGCACGCGGGTGAGGACGGCGGCGACCTCGTCGTCGAGCTCGCCGGACGCGAGCGCGACCCCGAGGAAGGCGCCGGCCTCGTCGCAGTCCGCGTACGCCTCGAGCCGGGGGTCGTTCTTGCTGATGCGCCCGCGCCCGCCGTACCCGGTGCTGCCGTCGTCGCCGGTCCGGGTGTAGATGCGCGTCAGGTTCACCATGCGGGCGACTCTACGATGCCTGCCATGGAGAGGTTCCGCGTCGTCGGTGGTGCCCGGCTCGCCGGTGAGGTGCGCGTGACCGGCGCCAAGAACAGCGTCCTCAAGGTGATGGCCGCTGCGCTGCTCGCCGAGGGGCGCACCACGCTGACCGACGTCCCGCACATCCTCGACGTCGAGATCATGGGCGAGCTGCTCCGGCGCCTCGGCTGCGCGGTGGACTACGACCCGGACGCCGCGACCGTCTCCATCGACGTACCGGGCGAGCTCGGGCACCAGGCCGACTACGACCTCGTCCGACGGATCCGCGCCTCCATCTGCGTCCTCGGGCCGCTCGTGGCCCGGTGCGGCGCGGCCGAGGTCGCGATGCCCGGCGGCGACGCCATCGGCAGCCGGCCGCTCGACATGCACATCGCCGGGCTCACCAAGCTGGGGGCCGAGCTCGACCACGAGCACGGCTACATCGTGGCCCGGGCGCCGCACGGGCTGACCGGCAGCACCGTCTGGCTGGACTTCCCCAGCGTCGGTGCCACCGAGAACGTGCTGATGGCAGCCGTCCTCGCCAACGGCACGACGGTGATCGACAACGCGGCCCGCGAGCCCGAGATCGTCGACCTGTGCCAGATGCTGCAGCAGATGGGCGCCAAGATCGACGGCGAGGGCAGCTCGACGCTCACGGTCGAGGGGGTCCCGAGCCTCTCGCCGACCACGCACGCGATCGTGCCGGACCGGATCGTCGCGGGCACCTGGGCGTTCGGGGCGGCGATGACCCAGGGCGACGTCCGGGTCCGCGGGGCACGCTCCGAGCACCTGGAGATCGCGCTGGACAAGCTCGCCGGAGCCGGGGCGTCGGTCGAGGTGCTCGACGACGGGTTCCGGGTGGCGATGGACCGTCGGCCGGTCGCGGTCGACGCCGTGACCCTGCCGTACCCGGGGCTGGCGACCGACCTGCAGCCGCTGGTGATGGCGCTGAACTCGATCGCCGACGGTGCGGCGATGGTCACCGAGAACATCTTCGAGGGCCGCTTCGTCTTCGCCAGCGAGCTGTCCCGGCTCGGCGCGCACGTGCGCACCGACGGTCACCACGCGGTCGTCCGCGGGGTCCCTCGGCTCTCGGGTGCGCCGGTGCGCGCCAGCGACATCCGGGCCGGCGCCGCCCTGACCCTCGCCGGCCTCGTGGGCGACGGCGTCACGTACGTCAGCGACATCTTCCACGTGGACCGGGGCTACCCCGGCTTCGACCGGCAGCTGCGGGCGCTCGGCGCCGACGTCACCCGCGAGCCGGACCCGGACGCCGACCTCTTCGACTGAGCGGCGCCGGTCCCGCCCGGGTCAGGAGGCCAGCAGCCTGCGGGCGCTGACCTCGTCGCTCTCGAACACCATCAGCCGCGGGCCGTCGCTCGTGGTCACCAGCTGGGCCTTGATCCCGGCCGCGAGCAGCCGCTGCCGCGACACCTCGCCCTCGACGAACGAGCCGGGGGAGGCGATGGCGACCAGCAGGCCGTACTCGTCCTCGTGCCCGGACTTCGCCCTGCGCTCGACCAGCGAGCGGCTCCGGCCGCCGTAGGCCCAGCGCAGCAGGAGAGCGAGCACCCCCACGACGAGCAGCGAGATGAGGTAGCTCTGCCAGTCCAACGACACGGGTCCGATTCTGCCCCCGCCCCGGCCCGGATAGGCTCCCCCGGTCCATCGAATGCGCACCGAATCCGCACCGAATCCGCACCGGGCAAGGAGCACCAGCAGATGTCCACCACTCTGGCCGTCGTCGGCGCCGGGCTCATGGGCTCGGGGATCGCCCAGGTCGCGGCGGTCGCGGGGCACCAGGTCGTGCTGCGGGACGTGACCGACGAGGCGCTGGAGCGCGGGCGCTCGGGGATCGAGACGTCCCTGGCGCGGTTCGTGTCCAAGGGCAAGCTCGAGCAGTCCGCGATGGACGAGGCCCTCGCCCGGGTCACGACCACCACCGACCTCGAGGCGGTGGCGCCGGCGGACATCGTCGTGGAGGCCGCCTTCGAGAAGCTCGAGGTCAAGCAGGAGATCTTCCGCGAGCTCGACCGCATCTGCCGGGACGGCGCCGTGCTGGGCACGAACACCAGCGCCATCCCGATCACCCAGATCGCGGCGGTGACCGAGCGGCCCGAGCAGGTCGTGGGCACGCACTTCTTCTCCCCGGTGCCGATGATGGCGCTCTGCGAGCTCGTCCGGGGCTACAAGACCAGCGACCAGACGCTGGAGGCCGCGCGGACCTTCGCCGAGTCGGTCGGCAAGACCTGCGTCGTCGTCAACCGCGACGTGGCCGGCTTCGTCACGACCCGGCTGATCTGCGCGCTGGCCATGGAGGCCGTCCGCCTGGTCGAGAACGGCGTCGCGAGCGCCGAGGACATCGACACCGCGTGCCGGCTGGGGTTCGGCCACGCCATGGGCCCGCTGGCGACGGTGGACCTGACCGGTGTCGACATCCTGCGCAACGCCAGCCTGAACATCTACGCCGACACCGCGGACGAGAAGTTCTTCCCGCCGGAGACGCTCGCGCGGATGGTCGCGTCCGGGGACCTGGGCCGCAAGAGCGGCCAGGGCTTCTACAGCTACGACTGACGCAGTCCCAGGACCGACGTGCGCTTCCACGGTCGTACGGTCGATGTGGATCTCTCCGGCGGCCTTCCGGCGACCACCCGGCCATGGAAGCGGGCACGTCTGTAACTTCCGTCACACCTTTCACAGCGTGGCTGCACGAAACTCGCAGGCTGCCCGCGTACCGTCGCGGTCCTGGAAGTGCAACCTCCGGGGCGCCTCACGCGTCTGAGGGTGTGTGGAGAGGGGTGGGACGATGGTCGTCAGCGTCGCGTCCGGGCACGAGATCGCCCTGGAGGGGCGGCTGGACGTGCACGCCGCGTCCGACGTCCGGGAGGCCCTGCACGCCGCGATCGACGCCGGTGAGGGCGACCTGGTGGTGGACGTCTCCGGCATCGAGCTCGTCGACGTCACCGGGCTGGGCGTGCTGGTCGGGGCGGACCGGCGGGCCAAGCGGGTCGGCCGCCGCCTGATCTACCGCGACGCCGGACCGCGGCTGCTGCGGATCCTGCGCGCGACCCGGCTGCACCGGGTCCTGACCGTGCAGGCGGCCGCCGCCTGACCGGAGTTACCGGCCAGTAGACTCCCCGGCACCGAGGCAGCCGGAGGTCTTCCCGTGAGCGATCGTCCCTGGGTCATGCGGACGTACGCGGGCCACTCCTCGGCCGCCGAGTCCAACGCCCTGTACCGCAGGAACCTGGCCAAGGGCCAGACCGGGCTGTCCGTCGCGTTCGACCTGCCCACCCAGACCGGCTACGACCCCGACCACGAGCTGGCCCGCGGCGAGGTCGGCAAGGTCGGGGTGCCCGTGGCGCACGTCGGGGACCTGCGAGCGCTCTTCGACGGCATCCCGCTGGCCGAGACGAACACCTCGATGACCATCAATGCCACGGCCATGTGGCTGCTGGCGCTCTACGAGGTCGTCGCCGAGGAGCAGGGTGCCGACCCCGCCGCGCTGGCGGGGACGACGCAGAACGACATCATCAAGGAGTACCTCTCGCGGGGCACGTACGCGTTCCCGCCGGCTGCGTCGATGCGGCTGACCACCGACCTCGTCGCGTACACCGTGGACCGGATCCCGCGCTGGAACCCCATCAACATCTGCAGCTACCACCTGCAGGAGGCCGGTGCGACGCCGGTGCAGGAGCTCGCCTTCGCGATGGCGACGGCGACCGCGGTCCTCGACGCGGTCCGGGACGCCGGACAGGTGCCGCCGGAGCGGTTCGCCGACGTCGTCTCGCGGATCTCCTTCTTCGTCAACGCCGGCGTGCGCTTCGTCGAGGAGATGTGCAAGATGCGCGCCATGGTCCGGCTCTGGGACGAGCTGACCGCGACCCGCTACGGCGTCACCGACGCCAAGGCCCGCCGGCTGCGCTACGGGGTGCAGGTGAACTCGCTCGGCCTCACCGAGGCGCAGCCGGAGAACAACGTCGCCCGGATCGTCCTGGAGATGCTCGCGGTCACGCTGTCCAAGGACGCCCGTGCCCGTGCGGTGCAGCTGCCCGCGTGGAACGAGGCCCTCGGCCTGCCCCGGCCGTGGGACCAGCAGTGGTCACTGCGGATCCAGCAGGTGCTGGCGTACGAGTCGGACCTGCTCGAGAACGACGACATCTTCGCCGGCTCCCGCGTCGTCGAGACCAAGGTCGACGAGCTCTGCGCGGCCGCGCGCGCGGAGATGGCCCGCATCGAGGAGATGGGCGGCGCCGTCGCGGCCGTCGAGAACGGCTACCTCAAGTCGCAGCTGGTCACCTCGCACGCGCGCCGCCGCGCCCGCGTCGAGTCCGGCGAGGACGTCGTCGTGGGCGTGAACCGGTTCACCGAGACCGAGCCGAGCCCGCTGACGGCGGACCTCGACGCCGCGATCCAGACGGTCGACCCGGCCGTCGAGCAGCGCGCGGTCGAGGCCGTGCGTGCCTGGCGGGCCGGGAGGGACGCCGCCGCCGTCGAGGCCGCGCTCACCCGGCTGCGCGACGACGCGAAGACCGACGAGAACCTCGTGCCGGCGACGCTCGCCTGCGCCCGGGCGGGTGTGACGACGGGGGAGTGGGCGGGGGTCCTGCGAGAGGTCTTCGGCTCCTACCGCGCGCCGACGGGTGTGACGGGCGACCTCGTCACGGGCGACGGCGGCGAGGACCTGGCCGCGGTGCGCGAGGCCGTACGCCGGACCGGTGCCGAGCTCGGCAGCCGGCTGCGGCTGCTCGTCGGCAAGCCCGGGCTCGACGGCCACTCCAACGGGGCCGAGCAGATCGCGGTCCGGGCGCGTGACGCCGGCTTCGAGGTCGTCTACCAGGGCATCCGCCTGACCCCCGCGCAGATCGCTGCGGCGGCCGTCGAGGAGGGCGTGCACTGCGTCGGCCTGTCGGTGCTCTCCGGGTCGCACCGGGAGCTCGTGCCCGAGGTGCTGCGGCTGCTGCGCGAGGCGGGTGCCGGGGACGTGCCGGTCGTCGTCGGCGGCATCATCCCCGACGCCGACGCCCGGTGGCTGCACGAGCAGGGGGTGGCCGCGGTGTTCACCCCCAAGGACTTCGCCATCACCGGGATCATCGCCCGGCTGGTCGACGTCATCCGGGCGGCCAACGGCCTCGACCCGCTCAGGCGTGACTGACCGACTCCGCAGCGAGGAGCGCCTCCACCTCGGAGAGCACGTCGTCGGCGCAGCCCCACGACAGCGTGACCCCGGCGCCGCCGTGGCCGTAGCAGTGCACGACACCGCCCGCGCCGCCGTGCTCGTGGCGCACCGACTCCAGTCGGACGGCAGGCCGAGCGGGACGCAGCCCGACCCGGTGACCGAGCACGTCGGCGCCTCGCAGCGCCGGCACGAGCGCGGTCGCCCGGTCCAGCACCGCGCGGGCGACGGCGGGGTCCGGGCGCAGGTCCCAGGCCTCCGGCTCGGCGGTGCCGCCGACCACCACGTCGTGCTCGCGCGGGACCACGTACAGCGGCCGGCGCTCGTCCGAGGACTCGAGCAGCCACTCCTCGACGCCGGTCTGCGCCAGCCGCACCACCTGGCCGCGCACCGGGTGCAGCGACGTGTCGTCGGCCATCGCGCGGGAGGCCAGGCCGGTCGCGTTGACCACCACCCCGTCCGAGGGCAGCTTCGCCAGCCAGTGCCTGGTCAGGGTCCCGCCGGACCGCTCCAGCCGGCCGACCAGGTAGCCGAGGTAGACGTCCATCTCGGCGACCGGCAGGGTCAGCCGCCAGCCGCGGTCGTACCCGGGCCGCGGGTCGTGGACCCGCTCGAGCGACGGCACCGCGCTGCTCCACCACGGCTCGCCGGGCGCGTCCGGCCCGAGCAGCTCGAGACCGTCGCGCATCCGCACCCCCGTCCCCGGCTCCGCGGCGAGGGCGCGCAGCTCGACGTAGGTGTGCGCGGCCCAGCGCGTGACCCGGTCCTGCGGCAGCGCCCGGTACGGGTACCAGAGCGCCGCGGCCACCGCCGACGTGGTCTCCGGCGGCAGGTCCCGTGCCAGCACGTGCGTGTCGTGACCGGCCTCGGCGAGCCGCACGGCACAGGTCAGTCCGACGACGCCGGCACCGACCACCACGACCCGCATCCGCCTCACCCCTCCCGTCGGCCGGGCACCTCGAACCACACCGACTTGCCGCCGCGCGGTGACCGGCGCACCCCCCAGCGGTCGCTGAGCCTGTCGAGCAGCACCAGCCCCCGCCCCGACTCGTCGTCGCGTCCCGGCTGCCGCAGCTGCGGCGTTCCGGGCCCGTCGTCGTGCACCTCCATGGCGACGAGTCCGCCGCTGAGGCCGACCCGCAGCTCGACCGTCGTGCCGCTGTGCCGGACCGCGTTGGTGATCAGCTCGGTGGCGAGCAGCACGCAGGTCTCGGCCGCGCCCGGCACGCCCCACCGGACCAGGGCACCCTCGACCACCGGCCGCGCCCGCCCGATGGCCGCAAGGTCGTCACTGATGAGGAGCCGCAGCGCGGTGAGCCCGTCGCGACCGGTCGTGCGACGGACCGCGAGAATCGCGGCGTCGTCGTCGTGTCCCGCGTCGCCCACCATCGTGCGCAGCACCGCGTCGCACAGGGTGTCGAGGTCCTCGTGCGGAGGACCCAGCAGACCGGTGAGCTCCGCGATGCCGGCGTGCACGTCACGGTCCCGGGACTCGACGAGCCCGTCGGTGTAGAGCACGAGGGCGGCGTCCGGGGGCAGCGAGACGTCGACGGTCTCGAAGTCGACGCCGCCGACCCCGAGCGGGGCCCCGCTGGGCAGCTCCAGCGCGTACGTGCCGCCCTCCCAGGTGACGAGCGGCGGCAGGTGGCCCGCGTTGCACAGCGTGAGCTCGCCGGTGAGCGTGTCGAGGACGCCGTAGACGCACGTGACGAGCGCACCGTCGCCCAGGCCCTGGACGAGACGGTCCAGCTCGGTGATGAGCGCGTCCGGGGCGAGGTCGAGAGAGGCGTACGCCCGGACCGCTGCCCGCAGCTGACCCATCACGGCCGCCGCGCGCACCCCACGGCCCATGACGTCGCCGATGACCACGGCCGACCGGCCGATCGAGAGCGGGATGACGTCGAACCAGTCGCCGCCGACCTCGGTGTCGCGGGTGCCGGGCAGGTACCGGAAGCCGAGCGAGAGGCCGGGCAGCGTCGGGAGGTCGAGCGGCATCAGGCTGCGCTGGAGGGTGACGGCGACCTCGGTGCGGGCCGCATGGGCCCGCGAGTTGTCGATCGCGGCGGCGGCCCGTTCGGCCAGGGCCTCGGCGAGCGCGACGGTCTCCGGGTCGTAGGGTCCGTCGCCTGCTTCCCGGCCGACGGTCAGACCGCCGATGGGCGAGCCGTGGGCGAGCAACGGCACCGTCAGGGTCGGCCCGAGCGAGAGGGCCTTGACCAGCTCGTACTCCTGCGGGCTGTTCGTCCCAGCCCGGATCACGTCGTCCGGGAGCCCGGGCAGGTTGACCGTGCTCAGGCTGGAGACCGCCCGGTCCAGCGGAGAGCCGGGTGGCGGCTGGTAGTCGCGCAGCTGGTCGAGCAGGCGGGCGCGCTGGGGATCCTTGTGCGTGTACGCGACCTGGGCGAACCGGCGGGTGACCGGGTCGAGCAGGTGGACGACGCACCAGTCGCCCAGAACGGTCAGGCTCAGCTCGGTGATCTGCTGAAGGGTCGTCGAGTGGTCCAGGGACGTGCCCAGCGTCCGCCCCGCCTCGGCGAGGAAGGCCAGCCGGGCAGTCGCGGCGGCCTCACGGTCACGCGACTGGGCCCGGTCGAGGGCCTGGGCGCACTGGCCGGCGACCGAGAGCAGGAAGGTCCGCTCCTCGTCGGAGAGCTCGCGCTCCTCGGCGAAGCCGACGACCAGCGAGCCGAAGGTCTTCTGCTCCGAGCGCAGGGGGAGGACCGCGAACGAGCGGGCCTCACTCCTCGCGGCCCGCCATGCCGGGAACCGCGCCTCGCCCTCGGCCCGTGAGCTCACCCACACGGGGGAGTCGTCGCGGCAGGCTACCGCGACGGGGAGATCGGAGGTGAGGGGCACCGAGTCAAGGTCCAGCAGGCCGATGCTGCGGCCGACGGAGTACGTGGGGCGCAGCGCGTCGCTCTTACCGTCGAAGCGCCACACCGCGCCCGTCGACCCGCCCACCTCGCGCAGCGCGACGGACAGGGTGGTCCGGCCGACGTCCTCGCTGGAGACCGACTCGCTGAGCGCGGCGCCGACCTCGTAGAGGCGCCGGACCTGCCGCGCCGACCTCTCGGCCGCCTCCCGGGCCCGCCGCTCGGAGACGAGCAGCTGCTGCCGGTGCTCCGTGGCGCGTCGCTGCTCGGTGATGTCGCGCAGGAAGGCCGTGAAGACGGGTGGGCCCGTCGTCGGTGCGCGCGAGACGGTGAGCTCGATCGGCAGCTCCTCGCCGTCCGCGCGGACGGCCTCGATCTCGATCCGGTGGCCGAGGATCACCGGCTCGCCGGTCTCGAGGTACCGAGCGAAGCCGGCCCGGTGGGCGGCGCGGTGTCTCGGCGGGACGATCAGGTCGACCATGAGGGCGCCGAGCGCGTCGTCGCGGCTGATGCCGAAGATCTGCTCGGCCGCCGGGTTCCACTCGATGACAAGGCCCTCGGCGTCGATCGAGACGACGGCGTCCAGGGCGGAGGCGAGCATGGCGGACTTGAGCGCCTCGCTGCGCCCGATCGCCTGCCGGGTGCGGTGCAGCTCGAGCGCGCGGTCCTCCAGCCCACCCAGTGCCTTCTCCAGCTGCAGCGACTGCTCCAGCACGCTGGCCTCGTGCACCTCCAGCAGGTGGCCCAGCGCCTCGGCGCGCCACCGCTCGCCCGCGTCGTCCCGCCGCGCCGGTCGTACCGCGGCCCCGTCGAACACCCGGCCGCCGACGTGCGGCAGGAGCACCAGCCCGACGCTGGAGGCGACGGTGGCGAACTTCTCCGCGGTGTCCCGGGGGATGTGCGAGCGGGAGAAGCAGATGACGGCGTACACCTCGCCGTCGGGCAGCACCCCGCCGAAGCCCAGCACGGACCGCACGCCGTAGCGCTGCACGAACTCGGCCTGCGCCGGGACGAACGGGCTGCCGGGCGCGTGCTCGACGTGGAAGACGTCCGGCGCCCCGCCGTGGCGTCCGACCACGAACGGCGCGCCGTCGCCGGCGACGCCGCCCCCGACGTCCACCCCGAGCTGGCGGAACAGCTCGGCGATCATCGGCGACCTCTCGATCGCGGCCTCGTTGGGCAGCGGGACCACCTGGTGCCCGCGCGACGACCGGCGCGAGCACCAGTCGCTCTCGTCGCCCACTGTGGCGAGCAGGGTCAGGCAGCGCACCGACTCGGCAGCGCGCCCGGTCAGCCCCGGCGGCAGCGCCGCCCGCGCGACCTCCTGCAGCGCAGGCTCCAGCGAGCCGAGGGGCACGGTCACGAAGAGCCGCGCCAGGACGCAGGACTTCTCGCCGCTCTCCTTGTCGATGAGCCGGTCGGCCAGGTGTGTCACCACGCTGCGGGCGGCCGCCTCCATCGAGGCCGCACCCTGGCCGCCGGAACGCAGACCGGCGTCCAGCCGCACCATGTCGCTGAGGTGGAAGTCGCGCAGGTCGTGCACGGCGCCTCCACCGTCGGGACCGGGCTCGAGTGCGTCTCGAGTGGGACACAGTCTGCCAGCAGCGGCGGGCGGCTGGTCACCACGTCGCGCGGATGCCAAGAAGTCTTGACAAAGAAACCTTGGCAAACGATCCTCGACTTCATGGCCAGCCCCGAGCGCGTCCTCTCGGTCGACGACCCGGTGGCGCTGCGCGCCCTGGCGCACCCGCTGCGCGTCCAGCTCCTCGGCCTGGTCCGCGAGCGGGCGCCGGTGACCGGCGCCGAGCTCGCCGAGCTGGCAGGGGAGTCGACGGCCTCGGTGAGCTACCACCTGTCGGTGCTCGCCCGGTACGGCTTCGTCGAGCCGGACCCGCGGCCCGCACGGACCAGGCGGCACAAGCCATGGCGGCCGGCCTTCGACGTGCTGCGGATCAGCAGCGCGCTGGGCGACGCGCCTGCGTCGGCGACCGTCGAGGGAGCCGTGCTGGCCAACCTGCTCGGCATCGCCCGGCGCGAGCAGGACGACTACCTCGCCGGGTCGTCGCCGCTGCCCGACGGGTGGCGCGACGTCGGCGCGTTCAGCATGAGCCGCCTCGCGCTCACGGCCGCGGAGAGCGAGCAGCTCGCGGCCGACGTCGGGGCCGTCCTCGACCGCTACCGGGACCGCGCGTCCGAGGGCGACGAGCGGGCCCGCTTCTCCGTCTCGTTCGTGGCCATCCCCACGAGCGTCGTGGATCAGCAGTGACCGGACACCTGCGCGGCCCGCTGCGCAGCCGCGACCTGCGTCTCGTCCTCGCCGGCTCCACGGTGTCGCTGGTGGGGGACGGCGTCTACGCGGTGGCGATCGCCGTTGCGGTGCTGCAGGTCTCCGGTACAGCCGTGGCGCTGGCCGCCGTGTCGGTCGCGGGCCTGGTCCCCCGGGTCGTCTTCGGCCTGGTGGGAGGTGTGTTCGCGGACCGGCTCAGCCGCCGCGGGCTGCTGGTCGCCGCCGACGCGGTACGCGCCGCGGTGGTCACCGCGCTCGGGCTGATGCTCCTCAGCGGCGAGCCACCGTTGTGGGCGCTGGTCGCCCTGGTCGTCCCGCTCTCCGCGGCGTCCGGGGCCGCGGCCCCCACCTTCAGCGCGCTGGTGCCCGACCTGGTCGACGAGGACGAGCTCGTCGCCGCCACCTCGCTGCTCGGCGCGGTCAGCCCGCTGGCGCAGCTCATGACCGGGCCGCTGCTGGGCGGGCTCCTCGCCGCGTACGACGTCGGCCTGGCGATGCTGGTCGACGCGGGCACCTTCGCGGTGTCGGCGGTGTGCGTCGCGCTGCTGCGGCCGGCGCGACGACACGAGCAGGGCGACCGGCCGCTGCCCTGGGCGCACTTCCGCGCGGGCTTGGCCTACGTCCGCGCCACCCCGTGGCTGCTGACGAACCAGCTGTGCGGGCTGGTGGTGACGTTCACCGTGTCCGGCGCGATGACCATGCTGCCGCTGCTGGTGACCCGCACCTATGGCGCGCCCACCTCGGCCTTCGGCTACCTGCTCGCCGCCGGCGGTGCGGCCGCGACGCTCGCCGCGGTGCTGGTCGGGGCGCGGGCACCGGTGCGCCGCCCGCTCACCGCGTCGTACGCGGTCTACGCGCTCGGCCTGGGTGCCGTCGCCGGGCTGGGTCTGGTCGACGGTCCACTGCTCGCAGCCGGCTTCGTCGTGCTGCTCTTCGCCGGAGCGACGGTCGGCAACGTCCTGCAGGACAGCGTCCTCGGCTCGCGCGTGCCGCGCGAGCTGCGCGGTCGGGTCGCGTCGCTCGACTGGGTCGCGGCCACCGCGGCCGCGCCGCTGTCGGTGCTGTTCGCGGCCGTGGCCGCGGAGACCGTGGGGCTGCGGAGCACGTACGTGGGTGCCGGTCTGCTCGCGGCGGCTGCCTCGCTGGCCGGGCTGGCGCTGATGGTGCGGTCCGGCGAGCCGGAGCGGCTGCCGCCGGGCCGCGAGGGCTGCGACCTAGAAGAGCCGGCTGTCGACGTCGTCCAGTCCGCGTAACGCGTCGTAGTCCAGCGTCACGCAGTCGATGCCGCGGTCGAGGGCGAGGACGCGGGCCTGCGGCTTGATCTCCTGCGCCGCGAACACCCCGCGCACCGGGGTCAGCAGCGGGTCGCGGTTGAGCAGCTCGAGGTAGCGGGTCAGCTGCTCGACGCCGTCGATCTCGCCGCGCCGCTTGATCTCGACGGCCACGGTCGCCCCGGCGTCGTCGCGGGCCAGGATGTCCACCGGCCCGATGGCCGTGGGGTACTCCCGGCGAACCAGCCGCCACCCGGCGCCCAGGGTCTCGATCTGCTCGGCGAGCAGCACCTGCAGGTGCGCCTCGACCCCGTCCTTCACCAGCCCCGGGTCGACGCCCAGCTCGTGGCTGGAGTCGTGGTGCACCTCGTCGACGGTGATGACCAGCCGCTCGCCGGCCTTGTTGGTGACCGTCCAGGTGCCGTCGTCGTCACCGGTCCCCTCGCGCAGCGTGCACGGCGGGCTCATCCAGTTCAGCGGCTTGTACGCGCGGTCGTCGGCGTGCACCGACACCGACCCGTCGGCCTTGACGAGGATCAGCCGGGTCGCGCTCGGGAGGTGGGCGGTGAGCCGGCCGACGTAGTCGACCGTGCACGTCGCGATGACCAGGCGCACGGCCGGACACGCTAGCCGACGCCCTCCAGCTCGAGCATGTCGGCGAGGTCGAGCAGCCGGATCAGCCGGAGGACCGCACGCCGGCAGTGCCGGAGCTCGACCCGCCCCCCGCGCCGGGCCAGCCGGGCGCGGGCCAGCAGCAGCGGGGAGATGCCGGACGCGTCGGCGAAGCTCACGCCGCTCATGTCGACCACCAGCCGGTGACAGCGGGGCACCCGGCGCGCGGCCAGGGTCTGGTCGACGACGGCCTGCAGCAGCGGTGAGCTGGTCATGTCCAGCTCTCCCTCGAGCCGTACGTGGACCGTCGCGCCGTCGGGCTGGACGTCGACGGCCAGCGTCGACTGCGTGCTGCGCACAGCCTGCCTGCTCCTCCCGTGGTGTGACCCCGGGCAGGTAGGACAAAAGGGTCACGAGTGGACCCTGTCTACCCGATCAGACCCTCCTCATGCCTGCCCCGGCGCGCCCTGGGAGACTTCCCGGCCATGGGACGGAACGTGAGCAGCGTCGGTGTCGTGGGCCTGGGGACCATGGGCGCCGGCATCGTCGAGGTGTTCGCCCGCGAGGGCCTGCAGGTCGTGGGCGTCGAGCCCACCGAGGAGTCGCTGGAGCGCGGGCGGGGGCACCTGCGGCACTCCACCGACCGGGCCGTGGCCCGGGGCAAGCTCAGCGAGGCCGACCGCGACGCGCTGGTCGGACGGGTGCGCTTCACGACGTCCATGGAGGACCTCGCCGACGTCGACCTGGTCGTCGAGGCGGTCCCGGAGCGCCTGGACCTCAAGCAGGAGGTGTTCGCGGCGCTGGACAAGATCTGCCGGCCGGACACGATCCTCGCCACGAACACCTCGTCGCTGTCGGTGACCGAGATCTCGGTGACGACCAGTCGGCCCTCGAAGGTCGTCGGGATGCACTTCTTCAACCCGGCGCCGGTCCTCAAGCTGGTCGAGGTCGTCCGCACCGTGGTCACCGAGCCCGAGGTGGTGGCCGACATCGAGGCACTGGCCGAGCGGCTGGGCAAGGTGCCGGTCGTGATCGGCGACAAGGCCGGGTTCATCGCCAACGCGCTGCTGTTCGGCTACCTCAACCATGCGGTGTCGATGTACGACTCGCGCTACGCGACCCGTGAGGACATCGACGCCGCGATGCGGCTGGGCTGCCGCTACCCGATGGGGCCGCTGGCGCTGCTGGACCTGATCGGGCTCGACACCGCGTACGAGATCCTCGACACGATGTACCGCCAGTCGCGGGACCGCCTGCACGCCCCCGCCCCGCTCATCAAGCAGATGGTCACGGCCGGCCTGCGCGGCCGCAAGACCGGCAAGGGGTTCTACACCTACGAGGCGCCGGACTCGCCGGTCGTCGTCGACGACGCGCTCACGCCGGTCATTGGCCACCACGCCGGTGCGGCCCGCTCGGTCGAGAAGGTCGGGGTCGTCGGCTCCGGGACCATGGCCGTCGGCATCGTCGAGGTGCTCGCCAAGGCCGGCTACGACGTGCTCTACGTCGCGCGCGGCGACGAGAAGGTCGCGCGGGTACGCGGTGAGCTCGAGCGGTCGCTGGACAAGGCCGTCATGCGGGGCAAGCTCGACCAGGCCGACCGCGACGCCGCCCTCGCGCGGGTGGCCGGGTCGTCGAGGCTGGACGACCTCGCCGACCGCGACCTGGTCCTCGAGGCGGTGGTCGAGGAGCTCTCGGTCAAGCAGGCGTTGTTCTCCACGCTGGACGAGATCTGCAAGCCGGGCGCGGTGCTCGCCACCACCACGTCCTCGCTGCCCGTCGTCGACCTCGCCGCCGCCACCAGCCGGCCCGCCGACGTGGTCGGGCTGCACTTCTTCAACCCGGCGCCGGTGATGGCGCTGGTCGAGGTCGTGCGCACGGTGACCACCGCCGAGGACGTGGTCGCCACCGCGCGCGCGCTCTGCGAGAAGGCCGGCAAGCACGCGGTGGAGTGCGGTGACCGCGCCGGATTCATCGTGAACGCGCTGCTGTTCCCCTACCTCAACGACGCGGTGAAGATGCTGCAGGCCCACTACGCGAGCGTCGAGGACATCGACAGCGCGATGGTCGTGGGCTGCGGCTACCCGCTGGGGCCGTTCGACCTGCTCGACGTGGTCGGCCTCGACGTCGCCCTGGCGATCCAGCGCACGCTGTACCTGGAGTTCCGCGAGCCGGGCTTCGCGCCGGCACCGCTGCTGGAGCAGCTGGTGACCGCGGGCTACCTCGGGCGCAAGACCGGTCGCGGCTTCCGCGACTACAGCTGAGCGACGATGAGCACGGACGAGGGGTGGGTGGTCCGGCAGGTGACCGGGTCGGCGGCGACCCGCGCCTACCGGTGTCCCGGCTGCGACCAGGAGATCAGGCCGGCCACGCCGCACGTGGTCACCTGGCCGGACCTGCCGGACGACGCGGGGCTGCCCGACCGGCGACACTGGCACCCGGCGTGCTGGCGGGCCCGCGACGCGAGGTCGCCGCGGGTCCAGCGCGCCCGGAACGCACCGAGGTACTGAGAGCCGATGACCGAGAGCCATCTCTCCACGTACGGCGGCGCGGAGGAGATCCGGGCCGCCACCGTGCTGCCCGCCGACCGCACGCCGGTCCGGTTGCAGACGGCCGACGGCCTCGAGCTCGTGGGGGAGCTCGCGGTCCCAGTGGACCGCGATCCGGTGGCGACGCTCGTTACCCTGCACCCGCTGCCGACCCACGGCGGCTTCATGGACAGCCACGTCATCCGCAAGGCGGCCAACCGGCTGCCGGCGCTGGCCGGGGTCGCCGTCCTGCGGTTCAACACCCGCGGGACGTCCTCGCCGGCGGGCACCAGTGAGGGAACCTTCGACCACGCCGTGGGGGAGCGCTACGACGTCGCGGCGGCGATCGAGTACGCGGAGTTCCACGAGTCGCCGAAGCTTCCCAACCGGTGGCTGCTCGGCTGGTCATTCGGCACCGACCTCGCGCTGATGCACGGCCTGGACCCGGCGGTGGCCGGCGCCATCCTGCTGTCCCCGCCGCTGCGGTACTCGGACGAGTCGCACCTCGACGCCTGGGCCGAGTCGGGGAAGCCGTTGCTGGCGCTGGTCCCCGAGCACGACGACTACCTGCAGCCCCCGGAGGCGCGGGAGCGGTTCGCGCGCGTCCCGCACGCCGAGGTCATCGGCGTCGACGGTGCCAAGCACCTGTGGGTCGGGGAGCCGGCGGTGCGGCGCGTCCTCGACGAGGTGGTCAAGCGGGTGGCGCCGGACGCCTATCCGCTGCCGACCCGGGTGCCCGCGAGCTAGCGGAGCGCTAGCGTGCAGGGCCATGGCGACTCTCGAGCTGCACGTCGACGAGGCGGGGTCCGGCCCGCCAGTGGTTCTCCTGCACGCCTTTCCGTTGTCGAGCGCCATGTGGGCCGCGCAGCGTGAGGCGCTGGCCGCCGGCTTCCGGGTGGTCACCCCGGACCTGCGCGGCTTCGGGGCCTCACCGCTCGGGCACGACGCCCCGTCCCTGGACGCGATGGCCGACGACGTCGCCGCGCTGCTCGACCGTCTGGGTCTGGAGCGGGTGGTGCTCGGCGGGCTGTCGATGGGCGGCTACGTCGCGATGGCGTTCCTCCGCCGGCACCGGGACCGGGTGCGGGGCCTCGTGCTGGCCGACACCAAGGCCGGCGCCGACCCGGAGCCGGCGCAGGCGAAGCGCGAGCGGGTCGCCGCCCGCCTCGACGCCGAGCAGACCACGGACGCCCTGGTCGACGAGGTGCTCCCGGCGCTGACCGGGCCGACGACGCAAGGCTCCCGGCCGGAGGTCGTGGACCGGGTGACCGCGCTGGTGCGGGCCTGCCCGCCGGCGGCGGCCGCGTGGGCCCAGCGGGCGATGGCTGCCCGCCCGGACTCGCTGGAGACCCTGGCGGACACCGACGTGCCCGCCCTCGTCGTCCGGGGGGCGGAGGACGCGCTGGCGACCCGCGAGGACGCGGAGGCGATGGTGGCCGTGCTGCAGCGCGGCCGGCTGGTGGTGCTCGAGGGGGCGGGTCACCTCACCGCGCTGGAAGTGCCGGACGACCTCACCGCGGCCCTGCGGGGCTTTCTGGACGACCTGGGCTAGACCCGGTCCATCCGGGGGATCGCGACCTGCCGCACGACCAGCAGGACGGCCGCAGCGATCGGGATCGCGAGCAGCGCGCCGACAACCCCGAGCAGCGCACCACCGAGCAGGACCGCGACCACGGTGACGGCGGCCGGCACGTCGACGGCCCGGCGCATCACCCGCGGGTAGACGACGTAGTTCTCGAACTGCTGGTAGGCCACGTAGAACACCACGCAGGCGATGCCCACGGCGGCCGACTCCGTGAAGCCGACCAGCGAGACGATGACCGCACCGATCGTGGCGCCGATGAGCGGCACGAGGTCGAGCAGGCCGACGACGATCGCCAGCACCAGCGCGTACGGCAC
>DASTVO010000031.1:0-3670 GCA_035759075.1 Actinomycetes bacterium | reverse complement strand
TGCCGCTCTTCTCCGCCGCGGTGCCGAGCAGGTCGCTGACGTTCCAGCCGAACTTGAACATCACCATCAGCGTCAGGACGCTGGCGCCGGTCATCAGCAGCAGCGCCTTGACGATCTGCACCCAGGTCGTGCCCTTCATGCCACCGACGGTGACGTAGAAGATCATCAGGGCGCCGACCGCGATGATGGTCACGTTTTTCGCGGTCTGGCTGGAGACGCCCAGCAGCAGCGAGACCAGCGCACCCGCGCCGACCATCTGCGCGATCAGGTAGAAGATCGACACCACGATCGTCGAGGTGCCGGCGGCAGCGCGGACCGGTCGCTGGCGCATCCGGAACGCGAGGACGTCGCCCATCGTGTACTTGCCCGAGTTGCGCATCAGCTCGGCGACGAGCAGCAGCGCGACCAGCCAGGCGACGAGGAAGCCGATCGAGTACAGGAAGCCGTCGTAGCCGTAGAGCGCGATGATGCCGGCGATGCCGAGGAACGACGCGGCGGACATGTAGTCGCCGCCGATGGCGACGCCGTTCTGCACGCCGGAGAACGATCGGCCGCCGGCGTAGAAGTCGGCCGCGGTCTTGGTGTGCCGGCCGGCCCAGACCGTGATGGCCAGGGTGCCGCCGACGAACAGCAGGAACAGCACGCTGGTGAGTGCCTGCTGTCCGCAGGAGACGCCGGTGGTGGCGAGGACGCTGGCGCTCATACGACGTCTCCTTCGAGCTCGTGGCGGATCTTCGCGGCGAGCGGGTCGACCTTGTTGTCCATGTGCCGCTCGTAGAGCCACGCGATGAGGAACGTCGAGACGAACTGCAGCAGCCCGAAGACGTAGGCGACGTTGATGTTGCCCAGCAGCTTGTAGCCCATGAAGTCGCGCGCCCACCCGGACGCCACGACGTAGAGGAGGTACCAGCCCAGGAACACGACCGTCATCGGGAAGACGAAGCGGCGGAACCGCCTGCGGAGCTCGACGAACTCCTCGCTCCGTTGCACCGCGACCAGGCGGTCGCTGCCTTGTTCGATGTTGCTGCTCACCATGCCTCCTCGGCTGTGCGGAGACCCCCGCGGGCCCGGTGTGACGGCCGTCACATCAGGTCGCCTTACCCCTCCCATGACCAGAAGATGCAGGGTTTCCGGTTTTGGACGCGCCTGCCCGCCCTCGACCACCGACGGCGCGCGGCGTCTAGGGTGCTCGACCGTGTCCCGAGCCGCCCCCGACCCGCTGGCCCACGTCGCGGCCCTGCCCGGCGTCGCGGAGGCGGTGGACCGGGCCCGGCAGGCCGTCGACGACCTCCGCGGCCACCGGGTGCTGCGCCGAGCGAGCGAGCGGGTGTCCTCGGAGTCGGCGGTGCGCGGGGCTCGGGCGTCGGCCGCGCTGGAGGGCGCGGACGTCCCTCTCGACGTCGTCCGCCGGACGGTGTCCGCGGGCGGTCACCTCCCGGCGCCGGACGAGGCGGTGGTGACCGGTGCCCTGCGGGTGGCGGCCGAGCTCGGCCAGCTGGTGGGGACCTGGCGCCGGGCGCCGCTGCAGGTGGTGGCCCGGCTGCACGCCCTGGCGGCGACCGACCTGGAGGACGACCCGGACCTGCTGGGCCGACCGGCGCCCCGGGCGGCGGACCGGCTCGCCGCACTCGGCGAGGTGCTCACGTCACCGTCGACGGCACCGGCGCTCGTGGCGGCTGCCGTGGTGCACGCGGAGCTGGCCACGATGGGTGCGTTCGACACCGGGGCGGGCGTGGTCGCACGGGCGGCTTCCCGGCTGACGACGGTCGACCGCGGCCTGGACCCGAAGGCGGTCTCGGTGCCCGAGGTCGGGCACGTCGAGCTGGGACGTGCGGCCTACCAGGAGGCGCTGCGCGGGTACGCCGGTGGCGGGCCGGACGGGATCGCGGCCTGGGTCGTGCACTGCGCCGAGGCGACGGTCCTGGGTGCCCGCGAAGGAGTGGCGGTCTGCGAGGCGATCCAGCGCGGCGCGTGAGCGCCAACCGCGGCACGTGTGCGCGAAAAAACCGTTGCCGCACAAGGTGAGCGGCGCCCCCGGAGGGACGCCGCTCCGGCACGTCAGGACTGGGTTACCAAGCGTGCACCGTCTGTCGGGAGACCAGGTCAAGCCTGGCTCGCCGGCCCGTACATGGGCAGGTCGCCGCGTGGGTGCCCAGCTGCCGTGCTTCACCTTCTGTCTAACGCATCGGTGGGCGTTTTCGGAAGGGGCCGAAGGTCTTGTTTTCCTAGCGCCGGAGTGTCGTACGGCGTGTCCCGCTCACGGCGTCCGACAGCGCCGCCGCCCACCACGACGCCGATGTGCTCGCGGCGCGACGGCGCGCAGCCAGCCAGACGAGCCCTGCCGTCGCGGCGCCCGCACCCACGGCGACCGCCGCGAGTGCGCCCGGCGGCGGGAGGCTCACCCGGGAGAAGCGGTCCCGCAGGCGCACCGGCTTGGTGAACACGAGCACCGGCCAGCCGCGTGCGACCGCCTCCCGGCGCAGCCCCCGGTCGGGGTTCACGGCGGACGGGTGACCGACCGCCTCGAGCATCGGCAGGTCGGTGACCGAGTCGCTGTACGCGTACGACGTCTCGAGGTCGTAGCCCTCGCGCTCGGCCAGCTCGCGCACGGCGGCGGCCTTGTTCTCCGCGTACGCGTAGAAGTCGATGTCCCCGGTGTAGCGCCCGTCCGCGACGACCATCTGCGTGGCGATGACCCGGTCGGCCCCGAGCATCTCGCCGATCGGCTCCACGACCTCGGCGCCGGACGAGCTCACGATCACGACGTCACGGCCGGCGAGGTGGTGCTCCTCGATCAGCGTCGCCGCCTCGTCGTAGATGATCGGGTCGATGAGCTCGTGCAGCGTCTCGGAGACGATGTCCTTGACCTGCTGGACGTCCCAGCCCGCGCACATCGAGGACAGGTAGGCGCGCATGCGCTCCATCTGGTCGTGGTCTGCGCCGCCCACCAGGAACACGAACTGGGCGTAGGCGCTGCGCAGCACGGCCCGCCGGTTGATGAGTCCGCCCTGGTAGAACGACCGGCTGAACGCCAGCGTGCTGGACCTCGCGATGATCGTCTTGTCGAGGTCGAAGAACGCGGCGGTGCGGGGCGGACGCGGTGATGGCACCGTCCGAGCATAGGGACGGAAAAATCTCGGCGCGGACGCCCGTGCGGGTTTGCGTCGGGGGCCAGAGGGGTACATTCTGTCGTCGCGCTCCCACGTGGAGCGCCAAGCGGTTCGGCTCATCCCCCCCGGGCCGAGACCGCTAGACGGCCCCCGCTCTCCCCCCCAGCGGGGGTCGTCGCTTGTCCGGGCTCGGTCCACAGCCCGGGCTAAAGGGGGAATCGTCCACAGCCGTGGCTGGCGGCCACCATCCAGGCCGTCAGTGCACCCAGGCTGGGCACCTCACCCGTTCCCGGAGGTGCCGTGCCCGACAGACCGCTGCTCGTGACGTCCGACCCGCTCCTGCTGGAATCCCTGGAGCGGCTCTGTGCCGCGGTCGGGGTCCAGGCGGAGGTCGGCGTCGAGGTCTCCGGCGCCCTGGCTGCCTGGGACTCGGCGGCGCTGCTCGTGGTGGGCGACGACCTGGCCGCGGACCTCCTGGCCGCCGCCCCGCCGCGCCGTCCCGACCTGCTGCTCGCGGTCCGGCACGTCCCTGACCAGGAGGTGTGGGAGCGCGCGGCGGC
>DASTVO010000030.1:0-19838 GCA_035759075.1 Actinomycetes bacterium | reverse complement strand
GAACCGCCGGCCCAGGTCCAGCTCGGTCAGGTCGACCTCGACCGGCTCGGCCCGGATCCCGGCGGCCGGTGAAGGAACTCCGACCGAGCCCCGCCGCTCAGGCGGCGCAACCGACCATCGAGCGGATCTCCATCGACAACGCCGGCTCCGACGGCTTCCTCACCCAGGTATGCGGCTTCCCGGTGACCTTCACGGAACGCGGACACGTCACCGTGCGCACGTTCGGCGAGGTCGACAAGGGGCTGGCTCAGGTCAGGTCGATAAACCTCGGGATCGTCGTCAGCGCGAACGGCAACTCCTACCGCTTCCGCGACGTGGGCGCCGATGTCCTCCGGGTCACGCCCGACGGGGTCGCGATCCTGTTGATCATCGGTCAGGTGCCGTTCCAGTTCACCGGTGTGCTCAAGATCGATCTGGACACAGGTGAGGTCGTCCACGAGCCGCGGCACGTCACGGAGGGGGCCGTCGCGAAGGCGTGTGCCGTCCTCGCCGGCTGACCAAGGCCGACGTCCCGCCCCGCTGGACTCATCCATCCGGCCGGTCTGCCCGACTCACCCCGGCCTGAGCACGGCAGCAAGATGTGGCGACTGGGTACAAGTCGCGGGGTGTTCTGCCGATAGCGGCACCTCCCGAGTAGCGGATCCAGCAGATTGGATGTGCTGACGAGCGTGCTCAGCGGCCCGACGAACATCCGATCCGCGGAAGAGCGCGGGCTGACGGCGGCGGGCGTAGTGGCGGATCGGTTCGCTCAGGAACGCACTTTTCGTCGTTTCGCTGACCCAGCGACGCATCCGGTGCTGATGTGACAAGGCGCTCCCTGTGGTCGTCTCACCAGACCCACTGGCCACGAAAGTGTCGCGGGATCAGCGCGAGCCGGTCGGCGGTCCGGAGCCCGGGATAGCCCGGATACCGAGCGGTTCGACATACCAACATCACCCGACGGATTTACCCACGCACCTCACCGTGCTGGCGTACTCACCCCGGCCTGACGGCTAGCATGGAGGTACGGCGGACGAGCCGGCCGGACGGTCGCGTCGGGACTTCGGTCCCGCCGAGGAAAGTCCGGGCTCCACAGGGCAGGGTGGTGGGTAACACCCACCCGGGGTGACCCGCGGGACAGTGCCACAGAAAGCAGACCGCCGGACCCGTCTTCGGTCGGGCCCGGTAAGGGTGAAACGGCGGTGTAAGAGACCACCAGCGCCCGGGGTGACCCGGGCGGCTCGGCAAACCCCACCCGGAGCAAGGTCAGACAGGGAGCGTTCGAGGGCGGCCCGCCCGAGCTCCCGGGTAGACCGCAGGAGGCTGTCGGCAACGGCAGCTCGAGATGGATGGCCGTCCGTGCGCCTCGGCGCACGACAGAACCCGGCTTACAGGCCGACTCGTCCGCCACCGTCCGGGACGCTGGAGCCGACGAAGTGGCCCGGCGCCCCGGGCGCGCGTCCGGAGTGCGGTGGGGCGCTCTGTGGATCGTCATTCCGGCACGCATGCTGAGCGCATGGACCAGTACGACCAGCCACGGCCGGCCAGGAGCCCCTGCGCGGTGCCCTACGACCATTTCGCCGCCGACTCGAAAGTCGATCGCGAGCTGCTGGTCACCGAGCAGGCCCACGCACCTGCCGTCGACCTCTCGTCCGGCACTGATGCCGCCGGCGGAGACGGTGACTGACCCAGCGCGTGCGTCCGCGTCAGCCGGCCGGGTTTGGTCCCGAGCCGGGCGCGGAAGGCTGCTGACGTGCGCCCCACCCGGGACACCGACTCCCTCCGCATCGCCCTCGCGCTGGTCCGTGCCGACTGGCAGGACGACGACGAGGCATGGGCGCAGCTGTGGGCCGTGGCCGACGACCCGGCAGAGGTGGCCCGCGCCCTGACCGGGCTGTGCCGCGAGGGTCTCGAGCACCTCGCGCTGGTCGGCGGGGTGTCGACGGGGGAGATGTTCCACCGGCTGGCGCAGAAGGTGATCCCGGCGCCGGAGATGGGCACCGCGGTGGTCCTCGAGCCGCCCGTCGCACACGCCGAGCGTTGAGGCTCAGCCTGCCAGCGTGAGGATCTCCGCGCCGTCGTCGGTCACCAGGACGGTGTGCTCGAACTGCGCCGAGCGGCGCCGGTCCTTGGTGACGACCGTCCAGCCGTCGTCCCACATCTCCCACTCGTGGGTCCCGAGGTTGAGCATCGGCTCGATCGTGAAGGTCATCCCCGCCTCCATGACCGTCGAGTAGCTCTCGTCGTCGTAGTGGGGGACCACCAGACCGGAGTGGAACGCGGTCCCGATGCCGTGCCCGGTGAAGTCGCGCACCACGCCGTAGCCGAACCGGCGGGCGTAGGACTCGATGACTCGGCCGATGACGCTGATCGGACGGCCGGGGCGGACCGCCTTGATCGCCCGCGCCAGCGCTTCCCGCGTGCGCTCGACCAGCAGCCGGTCCTCCTCCGCGACGTCACCGACGAGGTAGGTGGCGTCCGTGTCGCCGTGCACACCGCCGACGTACGCGGTGATGTCGACGTTCACGATGTCGCCGTCCTGGAGCACCGTGCTGTCGGGGATCCCGTGGCAGACGACCTCGTTGACCGAGGTGCACAGAGACTTCGGGAAGCCGCGGTAGCCCAAGGTCGACGGGTACGCACCGTGCTCGACCAGGAACTCGTGGCCGATGCGGTCCAGCTCGTCCGTGGTGACGCCCGGGGCGACGTGCCGGCCGACCTCGTCCAGCGCAGCGGCGGCCAGCCGGCCCGCGACGCGCATCCGGGCGATCGTGTCGGCGTCCTTGACCTCCGGCCCGGTGTAGCGGGCGGGGCCCGACTTCCCGACGTACTCCGGGCGCTCGATGGACGGCGGGACGCTCCGCTGGGCGGAAACCCGTCCTGGTGTCAGCAACGACATGGTGCTGCAGTCTAGATCGGGGGCAGGATGGGGCCATGAGCGACGACGACGACCAGTGGTGGTTCTGCCTCAAGCACAACGCCGTCGAGCACGGCAGCGAGTGCGCCAACGTGGAGCGGCTGGGTCCCTACGCCACCCGTGAGGAGGCCGAGGGTGCCCTGGCCAAGGCCGCCGAGCGGACCGAGGCCTGGGACAACGACCCGCGGTGGAACGACGACAGCTGACGTCCCGCGGGACGACGAAGGGGCCGCACCCGGCTGGGTGCGGCCCCTTCGACGTCTGGACGGTGGCTAGCGCTTGCGCGCTGCCGCCTTCTTCGCGGTGCTCTTCCTGGCCGTCGACTTGCGCGCCGTGGACTTCTTGGCCGGCCGCTTGGCGGCGGCCTTCTTGGTCGTGCTCTTCCGGGCGGTCGACTTCTTCGCCGCGGTCTTCTTCGCGGTCTTCTTCGCTGGTCGCTTCGCCGCGGCCTTCTTGGCGGTCTTCTTGGCCGTCGACTTGCGCGCCGTCGACTTCTTCGCCGCGGTCTTCTTTGCGGGCCGCTTGGCCGCTGCCTTCCTGGTCGTGCTCTTCTTCGCAGTGGACCGCTTGGCCGCGGTCTTCTTGGTGGTGCTCTTCTTGGCGGTCTTCTTGGCGGTGGACTTCTTCGCCGCCGCCTTCTTGGCTGTCTTCTTCGCCGTCTTCTTGGCCGTCCTCGCCGACGTCGTCTTCCGCGTCGAACTGCTCGCGGCGTGAGTCGCCTTTGGCGTCACTTCTTCTTCTGTGCCCGGCACGCGCGCCTCCTGGTCTCGTACGTCGATCCCCTTGGTCGACGTCTGCAGAAAAAGATCGCATCAAGCAGCGACGGTTACCAGCATTTCGCCGTACCAACTTTTCGTCGTCGGAATGTGTCGACGAGTGCGTGCATCGCAACGACGTGGTCAAACGACCTGCGTGGAGATGACAAGCGCACCGCACACGGTGCCGAGTCTCTCGCAGAAGCGGCTCCGAAAAGCCTTGTGCAGCAACAAGAATCGGCGCCGTCCGACGATGCGCCGGGCGTGACGCAGCTATGCCCGCGGCGCCGGGCCACTGACGCGTTCGAGCATCCGCGCGATGCGGTCGCGCATCGACGACCGTGTCAGGTTTTCTCCGGCCGCAACGCTGACAAGGTGCTGCACCGTGTCGATGTCGACAGTCATCGGCATGTCTGACGCGACGACGAGACGCTCGTTGCTCGACGACGAGACGACCAGCCGGTCGTGCACCAGGGAGCCGAGCTCGTCGTCGCCGTCGTCGATCGAGAGGATCGTCGCGCCGATGCGTCTGGCGTCCGCGACGCGTTCGAGCAACGACTCGGGTGCGGCGTCCGGCGCGACGACGAAGACTGTCTCGTTGCGTGACGCCGCCTCCAGTCGCTGCATGGTGACGGCGAGGTGCGGCGGCGCCTGCGGGGGAGCGGACCAGCGGACCAGTGTCGGCGAGAGCTGCGGGAGTCCGGAGATCCGCGCCTCGTCGTCGAGGTGCGCGGCAAGGTGCCAGGGCTCCTCGTCGGGGGTGCCGACGAGCAACAGCCGACCCGGGTCCGAGACGCGGCGCAGCGAGCCGGCGAAGTCACGGGTGCGTTCCACCCAGCCGGTCCGGGCGAGGGCCTCGCGGAGCATGACGACACGAGCGCTGTCCACGCGGACATGCTGCCGGACCCGGCCCGCCGGGCACGGTCCGGCACGCCGGTCAGTGGTAGGTGTGCTCCTCACCCGGGTAGTCGCGCTGGGCCACGTCGTCCGCGAACGCCTTGGCCGCGTCGCCGAGGACCGAGCGCAGGTCCGCGTACTGCTTCACGAACCGCGGCATCGGGCCGCTCCGCAGGCCGGCCATGTCCTGCCAGACGAGCACCTGCGCGTCGCAGTCGACCCCCGCACCGATGCCGATCGTCGGGACGGTCAGCTCTGCCGTGACGCGCTTGGCGACCTCGGCCGGGACCATCTCCAGCACGACGGCGAAGGCGCCGGCCTGCTCCAGCGCCAGCGCTGCGTCGACGAGCCGGTCGCCGGTGTCGCCGCGCCCCTGGACCCGGTACCCGCCGAGGCCGTGCTCGCTCTGCGGCGTGAAGCCGATGTGCGCCATGACCGGGATGCCGGCCTGCACCAGCGCCGTCACCTGCGGGACGACCTGCAGGCCGCCCTCCAGCTTCACCGCGTGCGCGCCGCCCTCCTTCATGAAGCGCACCGCCGTATCGAGCGCCTGCTCCGGCGACGACTGGTACGAGCCGAACGGCAGGTCCGCGACGACGAGAGCCGACCGGGCGCCCCGGCTCACCGCCCGCACCAGGGGGAGCAGCTCGTCGACAGTCACCGGCAGCGTCGTCTCGTAGCCGAGGACGTTGTTGGCCGCGGAGTCGCCCACGAGCAGCACCGGGATGCCGGCCTCGTCGAAGATCTGGGCGGTCAGCTGGTCGTAGGACGTGAGCATCGCGAACCGCTCGCCGCGCTCCTTCATCGCCCGGAGGTGGTGGATCCGGACGCGTCGCGGCTGGTCGCCGGTCGCAGTGGGTGCGCCGCTCCCGGAGCCGTACGGCGGGGTGGTCTCGGACATGGTGGTCCTCCCAGAGGGTCTCGAGGCTCCCGTGCGGAGTCCCCGGACACCGCTCATGGTGCCACGGCGTCCGGTGGCACCGCGTCGCTCGACGTCGCGTGCTCCCGCCACCGGCTGGTGATGGGCAGCCGGCGGTCCCGCCCGAACGCCTTGAAGGAGATCTTCGGGCCCGGGGGGTACTGCCGCCGCTTGTACTCCGCGGTGTCCGTCAGCCGGAGCACCTTCTCCACGACCTCGCGGTCGAAGCCGGCCGCGAGCAGCTCGGTCGAGCCCCGGTCCATCTCGACGTAGTCGTCGAGGATGTCGTCGAGCAGCGCGTAGTCGGGCAGCGAGTCGGTGTCGAGCTGTCCCGGCCGCAGCTCTGCCGACGGCGGCTTGGTGATGGAGCCCTCGGGCACCGGTGGCGTCTCGCCTCGTGCCGCGGCGTCGGCGTTGCGCCAGCGGGCGAGCTCCCAGACCAGCGTCTTGGGAACGTCCTTGAGGGGGGCGTAGCCGCCGACCGAGTCGCCGTAGAGAGTCGAGTACCCGACCGACAGCTCGCTCTTGTTGCCGGTGGCCAGCACCAGGTGGCCGTGCTGGTTGGACAGGCCCATCAGAGTTGTCCCGCGTACCCGCGCCTGCAGGTTCTCCTCCGCCAGCCCGGAGAGCTCGACGTGAGCGAGGAACGCGTCGACCATCGCCGCGATCGGGACCGTGCTGAACGCCAGCCCGGTCCGCTGCGCGAGCTCGGCGGCGTCGGAGCGCGAGTGCTCCGAGGAGTAGGCACTGGGCATCGAGACGCCGTGGACGTTCTCCGGCCCGAGCGCGTCGCAGGCGATGACCGCGGTCAGCGCCGAGTCGATGCCACCGGAGAGCCCGAGCACAACCGTCCGGAAGCCGTTCTTGTGCACGTAGTCCCGCAGCCCGGTGACCAGTGCGCCGTAGACCTCCGCGAGGTCCTCGACCCGGGGCGCGACCGTGGCCTCCACCGGCGGGTACGCGGCGAGGGGCTCGGCCGACACCACCACCCGCTCGATCGTCGTCGCGCCGAGCCGGGTCTCCTCCACCTCGCTGCGCTGCGCCACGACATCGGCGGTGGCCACCGGCAGGTCGAGGTCGACCACCAGCAGGCACTCCTCGAACTGGGGTGCCCGCGCCAGCACCTCGCCGTCGGCCGACACCACGATGGAGTCCCCGTCGAAGACGAGCTCGTCCTGGCCGCCGACCATGTTGACGTAGGCCAGCGCGCAGCCGGCGTCGGCCGCGCGCCGGCGGACGAGGTCGAGGCGGGTGTCGTCCTTGTTGCGCTCGTACGGCGAGCCGTTGATGACCAGCAGCAGGCCGGCTTCCGCCTCGCGGGTGACGGCGACCGGACCGCCCTCCTGCCAGATGTCCTCGCAGATCGCGACGGCCATGTCGACGCCATGCACCCGCGCCACCGTCAGGGACGAGCCCGGGACGAAGTACCGGTACTCGTCGAAGACGCCGTAGTTCGGCAGGTGGTGCTTGGCGTAGCGCCCGACCTGGCGACCGCCGTGCAGCAGCGCGGCCGCGTTCTGCGGCGCGCCCTTCGGCGTCCCGAGCACGGGCAGGGCGTCGGCGGCTCCGTCGAGGAACCCGAGCACCACGACCAGGTCACCGAGCCCCTGGGAGGCAAGCTCGGCGGTGACCCCTGCCAGCGCGGCCCGCGAGGCGTCGACGAAGGAGCGGCGGAGGGCGAGGTCCTCGACCGGGTAGCCGGTCAGCGCCATCTCCGGAAAGGCCACCACGTGCGCCCCGCCGGCGGCAGCCTCCCGCGCTCGAGCCAGCACCTGCGCCGCGTTGCCGTCCAGGGCACCGACGGTGGGGTTGGTCTGGGCGAGGGCGAGACGAAGCTGGGCCACGTACGCAGACTAGTGAGGCGTCGTGCCTGTCTGACGTTGCTGCCCGTGCACCTCGCGCGCCGATGCCGCCCGGTCGGACGGCTCGTCGCGCTCGACCTGCTCCGCCCTCAGCCGAGTCGCGAAGCCGGCCATCCGGTCGGCCAGCCACGTCGACATGGCCTCGGCCGGCATCGGCTTGGCCAGGAAGTAGCCCTGGACCAGGTCGCAACCCAGGTCCTGGAGGATCCGCCAGCTGCGCTCGTCCTCGACACCCTCGGCGACCACGCGCAGTCCGAGGTCGTGGCCGAGGCTGATGACGGCTCGGACGATGGCCAGGTCGTCGCCGTCGTCGGCGAGGTGACGGACGAACGTCCGGTCGACCTTCACCTCCTGCACCGGCAGGTTGCGCAGCCGGGTCAGCGACGAGTAGCCGGTGCCGAAGTCGTCGACGGAGACCGACAGCCCGAGGTCGACCAGTCGCTGGAGAGCCTGCACCGCGCGCTCCGGCTCGGCGACGATCGCGCTCTCCGTGACCTCCAGCTTGAGCAGCGCCGCGGGGAGGCCGGCCTGCAGCAGCAGGCGCGCCACCGTGTCCGCCAGCTCGGGCTCGAGCAGGTTGCGCATCGAGATGTTCACCGCCATCAGCACCGGCGTGCCGGCGTCACGCCATGCGACGCACTGCCGCACCGCGGTCTCGAGGACGAACTGCGTGAGCGGCTTGATCATGCCGGTGTGCTCGGCGAGCGGGATGAACTCGTCCGGCGGCACGTGACCCCACAGCGGGTGGTGCCAGCGCAGCAGCGCCTCCACGCCGGTGATGCGGCCGCTCTCCGGCTCGGCCTGCGGCTGGTAGTGCAGCGCGAGCGTTCCCTCCTCGAGGGCCCGGGCCAGGTCGCCGATCAGCGAGAGGCGACGCGAGCTGTACGGGTCGCGGTCGGGGGAGTAGCGGGCGACGCCGGCCAGCCCGCCCTTCGCGTCGTACATCGCGACCTCGGCGCGGCGCAGCAGCAGCGCCGCGGACGATCCGTCGTCGGGAGTCGCCGCGATGCCGATGCTGGCCGACACGTCGAGCGTGACGTCGCCGAGCTCGAAGGGCCGGGAGAAGTCGCGGTTGATGCGCGCGACCATGCCCTCGATGTGCACGTCGTCGCCGCCGAGCAGGATGGCGAACTCGTCGCCGCCCAGCCGCGCCACGGTCGTCTCGTCGCCCTCCAGGCTGCGCAGCCGTTCGGCGACCAGCTGGATGAGCCGGTCGCCGGTGTCGTGGCCGAGGGTGTCGTTGACCTCCTTGAAGCGGTCGATGTCCATCAGCAGCACTGCGGCCGAGCCGGTCGACGCGAGCCGGCGCTCCAGCCGCTGCTGGAAGTTGAGCCGGTTCGCCAGCCCGGTGAGGGGGTCGTGCAGCGCCAGGTGCTCGGTCTCGGAGGCGGCCGCTCGGACGCGGTCGACGAGCCCGGAGTTCGCGAGGGCGACGCTGGCGTGCCCGGCGAGGGCTTCGAACAGCCGGGCGTCCTCGGGATCGAAGGTGCTGACGTCGTCCAGCCGGTCGGCGACGAGCAGCACCCCGACGATGTCCCCGTCCTCACGCACCGGCGCTGCCATGCCGTCCAGGTGTCCGTCGAGACGCAGCGCGCGGTGCGCCTCGGTGTCACCGCCACGGGTGAGCCGCACCAGGCTCCCCTCCGCGGCTGCCGCCCACCAGGCGCCGTCCGGCGCGCCGTCGGTGCCGAGCGGGACCACCTCGGCCGTCCGGGCCCGCAGCAGCTCGCGCGCCTCGGCCGTCACCGTGGTCGGCACCGACCGGTCCTGCAGGGCCTGGTCCACCGAGCTGGTGAACCGGTAGAGCAGCTGCAGCCGGCCGTACCGCAGGCGCTGGACGTGGTAGCCCTGGTAGAGCAGGAACGACAGGACGCCGACCACGGCGAGCAGCCACAGCGCGTCGCCGTCGCGGAGCATGACGAGGACGGTGACGAGCGCCAGGTCGGTCACGACCACGGTGCCGACGGCGGCCGCGACCAGGGTCCGTGCCAGCTCGGAGGCGTCCCACCGCGCCTGCCGCAGACTGATGATCACGAACAGCGCGAGGTTGCCGAGCAGGTCGGCCGTCAGCGTCGCGGCGAGCGCCGCCGCCCAGGTCGCCGGGGAGAGCGAGCTCGCGGCGGCCCCGAGCCAGTCGAGGGCGGCGGTGAAGACCACCGTCGCCAGCGAGACCTGCGCGACGTTCGAGGCGACGTTGTACGCGACCTTGATCGGCGGGTTGCGCCGCCCGACGACCTGGGAGACGACCACGCCCGCGACGGTCGCGAGCAGCAGCTCGTCCAGGGACAGGAGGAACAGCCCGACGACCAGCGGTGCCTGGCTGAAGGTGAGGCTGTGGGTGTCGCGGCCGAAGGGGAGGTGCACCGCGAACCGCTCGCTGACCGCGACAGCGGCCGCGAGCACCGGCCACCAGACGTGCGGGCCGACCTCGGGCAGGGCAGGGCCGAGCCACCACAGCAGCGCGCCTGCCGTGGCCAGTGCTCCGCTGAGCGCCCAGATCAGGGGGTCAGACGGCCAGGGGCGGGCTGCCACGGGGGAAGTGTGACGCATGGGAAAGCGGTCACGTTACGAAACGTGACCGCTCCCCTCCGTTAGTACTAGGCCATTCGGCCCGTTCAGTTCCAGGTGGCGCCCTTGGCCGAGCTGACGCCGACGCGGTTCCAGGTGGCGCCGGCGAGCGTGGTCCGGTTCCAGGTCGCGCCCTTGTTCCAGGTCGCGCCCTTGTTCCAGGTGGCACCGGCCTGGTTGCCGCGCTTGTTCCAGGTCGCGCCCGCCGAGTCGCTGGCGGCCAGCCCCAGGCCGGTGGCCAGCACGGCGGCGACGGCGAGCGCGAGCGCGGCGAACAGGGCGACGGCGGTGGTGGTGAGGTCGCGGGCGACGGTGCTGCGCATGAATGAGCTCCTCGTGTAGATCGGGTCCCGGCAGGGAGGACGCCATCGTGGGTCGCGGCGGCCCCGGTGTGGGAATCGTTCTGGCGCTGATTCGGTAAAGGATCTTTCTCCTGCGCCGGCTCGGCGCCGAGCAGGGGCGCCGGTGTAACACCCCGGAAACACCCGTTGGGCACGATGCGGGTCATGGACAAGCAGCAGGAGTTCGTGCTCCGCACCCTCGAGGAGCGGGACATCCGCTTCGTGCGGCTCTGGTTCACCGACGTGCTCGGCTTCCTCAAGTCCGTCGCGGTGGCTCCCGCCGAGCTCGAGGGAGCGTTCGACGAGGGCATCGGCTTCGACGGCTCGGCGATCGAGGGCTTCGCCCGGGTCTACGAGTCGGACATGCTCGCCAAGCCCGACCCGGGCACCTTCCAGATCCTGCCCTGGCGCAACGAGTCGCCGGGGACTGCCCGCATGTTCTGCGACATCCTCATGCCGGACGGCACGCCGTCGTACGCCGACCCGCGGCAGGTGCTCAAGCGCACCCTCGCGAAGGCCGCCGACATGGGGTTCGCCTTCTACACCCACCCCGAGATCGAGTTCTTCCTCTTCCGCGACCAGCCCAGCGGCGGCCAGCCGCCGACACCGGTCGACCAGGGCGGCTACTTCGACCACCTCGCGCACGGCATCGGCCACGACTTCCGGCGCGACGCCATCACGATGCTCGAGCAGATGGGCATCTCGGTGGAGTTCAGCCACCACGAGGGCGCACCCGGCCAGCAGGAGATCGACCTCCGCTACGCGGACGCCCTGTCGACCGCGGACAACATCATGACGTTCCGCCACGTGATGAAGCAGGTCGCGCGGTCGCAGGGTGTCTACGCGTCCTTCATGCCGAAGCCGCTGACCGGCCACCCCGGCTCCGGGATGCACACCCACCTGTCGCTGTTCGAGGGCGAGCGCAACGCGTTCTTCGAGGCGGGCGCACAGTTCCAGCTCTCCAAGGTGGCCCGCGCCTTCATCGCCGGGATCCTGCGCCACGCCGCCGAGATAACGGCCGTGACCAACCAGTGGGTCAACTCCTACAAGCGGCTCTCCGGCGGGGGAGAGGCACCCGCGTACGTCTGCTGGGGTCACAACAACCGGTCCGCGCTCGTCCGGGTGCCCATGTACAAGCCGGCCAAGGGTCAGTCCACCCGCATCGAGCTGCGGTCGCCGGACAGCGCGTGCAACCCCTACCTCGCGTTCGCCGTGATGCTCGGCGCCGGCCTGCGCGGCATCGAGCAGGGCTACGAGCTGCCCGAGGGCGCCGAGGACGACGTCTGGTCGCTGACCGACGCGGAGCGGCGCGCCCTGGGCATCGACCCGCTGCCGGCCAGCCTCAGCGACGCGATCCGGGCGATGGAGCCCAGCGAGCTGCTGGCCGAGACGCTCGGCGAGCACGTGTTCGACTTCTTCCTGCGCAACAAGCGGGCCGAGTGGGCCGACTACCGCCGCCAGGTGACGCCCTTCGAGCTCGACCGGTACCTGTCGGTGCTATGACTTCGGCATGAGCGCGCCGCGCGTCGTCGTCGTCCAGCACGAGCTGGGCACCGGTCCGGGGTGGTGGGGGACATGGCTCGCCGGAGCCGGCGTCGACCTCGACGTCCGCCACCCGTACGCGGGGGACGCGCTGCCCGCCGCCCCGGGGCTCGACGGGCTGCTGGTCCTCGGCGGCGCCATGGGGCCGGTCGACGACGAGGCCTGCCCGTGGCTGCCGGCAACCCGGGCACTGCTGGCCGACGCGGTGGCCGCGGAGGTCCCGACGTTCGGCATCTGCCTCGGCGCCGAGCTGATGGCCGTCGCCTGCGGCGGCTCGGTCCGCCGGGGCGTGGCCGGGCCCGAGCTCGGCGTGCTCGACATCGAACGGCTCCCGGCCGCCGGGGCCGACCCGGTGCTGGCCGGCCTGCCGGCCAGGGCGCGGGTGCTGCAGTGGCACTGGGAGGAGATCGACGCGTTGCCCGCGGACGCGGTGCTGCTGGCGAGCTCTCCGGCGTACCCGCACCAAGCCTTCCGGCTCGGTCGTGCGGCCTGGGGCGTGCAGGGCCACCCGGAGGTGACGCCGGAGATCGCCGCGTCCTGGGCCCGCGAGGACAGCCCGCTGCTGGTGGCCGCTGGCCGTCGGCCGGACGACCTGGTGGCCGAGGTGACGGCGGAGACCGACGGGCTCGTCGGCACGTGGCGCCCGGTGGCCGAGGCGTTCGCCGACGTCGTGCGCGCCGGGAGCCGGGCCCGGCTCACCTCGTGACGCGCGGCCGGGAGCGGACCTCGCGCGCAGGGCTGGCCCGGGTCGGGTTCACCGACCCGGAGCGGGCCGAGGTCGAGCTCGAGTCGCCGCCGCTGGCCGCGCTGCTCGACGACGAGGAGGCGCTGGCCGCGCTGTCCGCCGCCGCCGACCCGGACAGCGCGCTCGCGGACCTCGGGCGGCTGCTGGCTGCGGTGGCGGACCCGCCGGCGCTGCTCGACGCGCTGCGCTCCCACCGCGCTCTGCGCGAGGGGCTGCTGGCGGTGCTCGGGGCCAGCCCTGCGCTGGCGGAGCACCTGGTGCGCCACCCGGCCGACTGGCGGCTGCTGGCCGGCGACGAGGTACGGCCCACCGTGCAGGGGCTGCGCGAGCGGCTGCTGCGGGCTGTCGGGGCCGACCCGGCCGATCCCGCACCGGTGGCCACGGGCTCCGGGCGTGAGGTGCTCGACGCGCTGCGCGTCGCGTACCGCGGGTCGCTGGTCGGGCTCGCCGCGCGGGACCTCTGCGGCCGCGCCGACGTCGCCGACGTCGCCGCGGAGCTGGCCGACCTGGCCGCCGCGACGCTCGAGGCCGGCCTCGCCGTGGCCCGCGCGGAGGTGGGGCCGGCGTCGGCAGGGTGCCGGCTCGCCGTGGTGGCGATGGGCAAGTGCGGCGGGCGCGAGCTGAACTACGTCAGCGACGTGGACGTGGTCTTCGTCGCCGAGCCGAGCGCGGCCGACGGGAGTGGGGAGGCCGGTGAGGTCGGTGAGCAGGCGGCGCTGCGCACGGCCACGATGCTCGCCGTCGGGATGATGAAGGCGTGCTCGTCCACGACGGCCGAGGGCACGATCTGGCCGGTGGACGCGGCGCTGCGGCCGGAGGGCAAGGCCGGCCCCCTCGTCCGGACGCTGGCCAGTCACGTCGCCTACTACGAGCGGTGGGCCAAGACCTGGGAGTTCCAGGCGCTGCTGAAGGCCCGGCCGGTCGCCGGCGACCTGGCCCTGGGCCACGACTACGTCGACGCGGTCGGACCGATGGTCTGGCAGGCCGCGGAGCGACCGGACTTCGTCGCCGAGGTGCAGCAGATGCGGCGGCGGGTCGAGTCGACGCTGCCGTCCGCGCACAGCCACCGGGAGCTCAAGCTCGGGCCGGGCGGGCTGCGCGACGTCGAGTTCGCCGTGCAGCTGCTCCAGCTCGTGCACGGACGGACCGACGACAACGTCCGCAGCCCGAACACGCTGGAGGCGCTCGAGTCCCTGTCCACCTACGGGTACGTGGGCCGTGAGGACGCCGCCGGGCTGGACCGCGCGTACCGCTTCCTGCGCGCGGTCGAGCACCGGCTGCAGCTGCACCGGCTGCGACGCACCCACGTCATGCCGGAGGACGGCGACGAGCTGCGGCGGCTGGGCCGGTCGCTGGGCATGCGCCGCTCACCGGTCGAGGAGCTGGAGTCGGAGTGGCGCACGCACGCGCGTGAGGTGCGCCGGCTGCACGAGAAGCTGTTCTACCGGCCGCTGCTGACATCGGTGGCGCGGCTCGCCTCGGACGAGGCACGGCTGACGCCGGAGGCGGCGCGCTCCCGGTTGGAGGCGCTGGGGTACGTCGATCCCGCCGGCGCGCTGCGGCACCTCGAGGCGCTCACCGAGGGCGTGAGCCGGCGGGCGGCGATCCAGCGGACGCTGCTGCCGGTTCTGCTCGGGTGGTTCGCCGACGCGCCCGACCCGGACGGTGGGCTGCTCGCCTTCCGCCGGCTGAGCGACTCGCTGGGCACGACTCCGTGGTACCTGCGGCTGCTGCGTGACGAGGGGGCGGTGGCCCAGAGGCTGGCGCTGCTGCTGGCCAGCAGCACGTACGCGACGGAGCTGCTCGGTCGCGCTCCGGACGCCGTACGGATGCTCGCCGACGACGCAGAGCTGGTCCCGCGTACCCGCGAGGACCTCGCGGCCGAGCTGTCCACGATGCTCGGCCGGCACGACGACGCCGAGTCGGCGGTGGCGACCGCCCGCGGAGTGCGCCGCCGCGAGCTGTTCCGGATCGCTGCGGCCGACCTGTTGGATGTGGCCGGCGTCGAGGCGGTGGAGGAGGCCCTGACCGACGTCGCGGCGGTCACGGTGCAGGCGGCGCTCGACGTTGCGGTACGCGCGGCGGAGGCGACCCGCGGCGGGCCGTTGCCGACGCGGGTGGCCGTGATCGGCATGGGCCGCTTCGGCGGCCGGGAGCTCTCCTACGCAAGCGACGCCGACGTGCTCTTCGTGCACGACCCGGCCGAGGGCGCGGACGAGACCGAGGCGACCGAGGCGGCTCTCGGTGTCGTCGCCGAGCTGCGCCGGCTGCTGTCGGTGCCCTCGCCCGACCCGCCGTTGGCGATGGACGCCGACCTGCGGCCGGAAGGCCGACAGGGCCCGCTGGTACGCACGCTGGCGTCCTACGCGGCCTACTACGAGCGGTGGTCGCACGTCTGGGAGCGCCAGGCGCTGCTGCGGGCCGAGCCGGTGGCCGGCGACCCCGACGTGGCGGCGCGCTTCGTCGAGCTGGTCGACCCGCTCCGCTACCCGGAGGGCGGTCTCGACGATGCGGCGGTCCGGGAGATCCGCCGGCTCAAGGCGCGCGTCGAGGCGGAGCGGCTGCCGCGCGGCGCGGACCCGGCCCGGCACACCAAGCTCGGCCCCGGCGGGCTGGCCGACGTGGAGTGGACCGTCCAGCTGATACAGCTCCGACACGCCGCCGACGTCCCAGGTCTGCGCACGACCCGGACGCTGCCGGCGCTGGAGGCCGCGGCGGCCGCGGGCCTGGTCGGGGCCGAGGACGCCAGGACGCTGGCGCACGCCTGGCGGTTCGCCAGCCGGGTCCGCAACGCGGTGCTGCTGGTCAGGGGCCGGCCGAACGACAGCCTGCCGACCGATCTGCGCGAGCTCACCGGTGTGGCGCAGGTCCTGGGCTACCCTCCGGGCGCGGCAGGAACGCTGGTCGACGACTACCGTCGCGCGACCCGGCGGGCCAGAACGGTGGTGGGCGGGGTGTTCTACCGGTGACGGACGGCGCGGCGCGCCCGACGTACCGCCATGTCCTGCGTAACCGGGAGTTCCGCGGGCTGGTCGCGGCGCAGGTCACGAGCGAGCTGGGCGACCACATCGCCCGGGTGGCGCTGGCCTCGCTGGTGCTCGAACGCACCGAGAGCGCCTTCCTGGCGGTGCTGGCCTTCGTCGTGAGCTTCGTGCCGGCCGTGTTCGGGTCGGCGCTGCTGGGCGCGTACGCCGACCGGTTCCCGCGCAAGGTCGTGCTGCTGTTCTGTGACCTGACCCGCGCGCTGGTCGTCGGAGCCATCGCGCTGCTCGCGGTCGACTCGACCCCGGTGTGGGTGCTTCTGGGTCTCCTGCTCGTGGCCGAGACGTTCACCGCGCCGTTCGAGGCGGCGCACCGGGCCGTGGTGCCGGACGTCCTCACCGACCCCCGCGACTGCATCGTCGGCAGCGGGCTGCTGCGCATGCTCTACCAGCTCGACCAGGTCATCGGCATCGTCGCCGCCGGGGTCGTGATCGCGTTCGTGGGGGAGCGCGCGGGTCTGCTGCTGGACGTGGGCACGTTCGGGCTCTCCTTCCTGGTGCTGGCGCTCACGCTGCGCTGGCGCCCGGCGTCGCGGCAGACGCCCACCGACGACGCGGAGCACCGCACGCTGCTGACCGACTTCCGGGAGGGCTGGCGGCTGGTGTTCGACGAGCCGTCGCTGCGGGCTCTGGTCGTGCTCGCGTGGGGGGCTGCGGTCTTCCTCATCGCGCCGGAGGCGGTGGCGCTCGCGTACGCACGGGAGGACGGGACCGGGACCGAGGTGGGCGCGCTGCTGATGGCGAGCCTGCCGGCCGGGGCGGCTCTCGGGGCCTTCCTCGTGGCCCGGCTGGACCCGCTGCGCCAGGTGCAGCTGATCGTGCCGCTCGCGGTGAGCTCGTGCGTGCCGCTGATGCTGACCAGCCTGGCGCCGCCCTGGCAGGTCGTGCTCGGCCTGTGGTTCGTTGCCGGGCTCTCGCAGGGCTTCATGGTGCCGCTGATGACCACGGTGAACCTGGCGACGCCGCCGGCGCTGCGCGGCCGCGTGAACGGCCTGGCCGGCGCCGGGTTCAGCAGCGTGACCGCGGCGACGTTCCTGGCCGCGGGTGCGATGGCGGACCTCACCTCGCCCGCGGTGTCGGTGACGGTGGCGGCCGTGGTCGGGCTCGCGCTGGTCGGGGCCGCCCACCGCACCTGGCCCGCGGGGGAGCTGCGGCGCTCGGCCCGGCGCGTGTACGCGGGCAGCTGAGCGCGGAATCGTCTGTCTTCCGCAAGCCAGTCGGTGTGCGACCATCCCTCCCGCCGGAGCGGCAGATTGGATGCGGAACGGGCCATCGCCGGGCGCGGAAATCCCTCCAATGACGCCGATCAGGGCGTGGTGGCGTCGATCGACGTGCCAGATGCCGCCGGCTGGCCGCTGACCAGGCACGACACGCTGATTTTCGGACAATCGTGCGATTTGCCGCCGCCGACCGGTCCCGTCCGTCACAATGGTCTCGGCTCTCGCGGGTAACCAGCGGACCGTTTGGTGCGTCCTCGCCCGGAGCCGACTCCCCGGTTCGGTCCGCACAGGAAGCCCCCTCATATGCGCCATGCCCTCCGCCTGCCGTCGCTGTCCCGGCTGCTCACCGTCCTGGTGGTCGCCGTCGTGGTCACCGCCCTGATCCCCGCGGCGCCCGCCTCGGCGAAGACCGTCAAGATCGACAAGCGCCTGTTCGGCCTGCACGACGGCGACCCCCGCGACCCGTCGTGGCCGGCGGTGAGCCCGGGCTCGATCCGGCTGTGGGACTCCGGTGTGTCCTGGGCCGAGCTCGAGCCCTCCCAGGGGGCCGTCGACTGGAGCCGTCTGGACGCGATCGTCGCCGCCGCGAACGCCCGGGGCGCCGAGGTCACCCTGGTGCTCGGGCAGACGCCGGCCTGGGCGGACGACCCGGCCCTGGACGGCGTCGGGCCGCAGTACATGCCGCGGATGGACGCGTGGAAGAACCACGTGGCGGCCGTCGCGTCGCGCTACAAGGGCCGGATCAAGGCCTACCAGGTGTGGAACGAGGCCAACATCGTCAACTACTGGGCACAGAACCGGCACAACACGCCGTTCGGCATGGCCCGGCTGACCGACGCCGCGTACGGCACGATCAAGTCGATCGACCCGTCGGCGCTCGTCGTCGGCCCCGCCTTCGCGACCCGCCTGTCCTGGCAGCGCACCTACCTGCGCACCTTCTTCGGTTCCCGCGTGAGCGGTGTGCCGGTCTGGAAGCGGATGGACGCCATCTCGCTGAACCTGTACCCGACCGCGGACGGCACGCCGGAGTCCTCGCTGAAGCTGCTCAAGGCAGCTCGCGCGTCGATGGCGCTGCGCGGGGTCCCGGCCAGCAAGCCGATCTGGAACTCCGAGATCAACTACGGCCTCGCCACCGGGGGCAGCGGTGCCTCGACCGGGATCCCGGCCTCGAAGCAAGCCTCCTACGTCGTGCGCACGTACCTGCTCAACGCCGCGCAGAAGGTCAAGCGGGTCCACTGGTACATGTGGGACCGCCCCGAGATCGGCAGCACCAAGATGGTCGCGGCGGACCGCACCACCCCCACGCTCGCCGGGCGCGCGTTCGGGCTGGTCCAGGGCTGGATGCTCGGCGGCAAGCTCGTCGGCCCGACCCGCAGCAGCCTGCCCTGCACCAAGGACAAGGCCGGGACCTACACCTGCGTCATCAAGTACCGGGGCGGCGTGAAGCGGGTCTACTGGAACCCCAACAAGCGCGTCAAGATCCGCACCGCCAAGTCGGCCACCTTCACCGTCAACATCTACGGTAAGCAGACGAAGGTCCGAGGCGGCTCGACCAAGAAGGTCAACTACCAGCCGATCATGGTTCGTTCGAAGTTCTGACCGGCAGGGCGACGACCCTGCACCGACCCGACAACACCACGGGGCTCCTCTCCATATGACTCGTTCTACCGTCCTGTTCCGTCGACTCCTCGCGGTTGCGACCGCCGTGCTGCTGGGGGTGACCCTTCTCCCGGCCGCGCCGGCCGCGGCGGCGGGATCCCGCGTCAAGCCGAACTTCTTCGGGATGCACGACTTCGAACCGACCTCGTGGCCGGTTGCACCTGTTGGTGCGATGCGGCTGTGGGACTCCGGCGTCTCGTGGCGGCAGATCGAGACCTCCCCGGGGGTCTTCGACTTCACCCGCCTCGATGCGCAGGTCGACGCGGCCCGTGCGAACGGTGCTCGGGTCCTGCTCGTGCTCGGGCAGACCCCGCGGTTCCACTCGACCAAGCCGCGGCAGAACGCGACGTACGGCAAGGGCGCCGGCGCCATGCCGAAGAAGTGGGCGTTCAAGCGCTACGTCGCCAAGGTCGTGGCGCGCTACCGGGGTCGCGGCGTCGACTACCAGGTCTGGAACGAGGCGAACGTCGCCGGCTACTGGCGTGGCACGCCGAAGCAGATGGCGGTGCTGACCAAGGTCGCGTACAAGGTCGTGAAGAACAACGATCGGGCTGCGAAGGTCGTGGCGCCGGCCATGGCGACCCGGCTCACCAGCCAGCGCAAGTGGCTGCGCCAGTTCTACGCGCAGCGGACCGGCGGCAAGCGGGTCGCGTCGTACGTCAACGTGGTCTCGCTGAACCTCTACCCGCTGCCGAAGCAGTCGCCGGAGGCCTCGATGAGCCTGCTGGCGGCCTCCCGCACGATGCTGCGTGCCTTGGGGGTGCGCAAGCCGATCTGGAACACCGAGATCAACTACGGGCTGCTCGGTGGCGGCACCGCGAACAACATCTCGCGCAGCAAGGAGGCCGCCTACGTCGCGCGGACCTTCGTGCTCAACGCGGACGCCGACGTGAAGCGGGTGTTCTGGTACGGCTGGGACGTGCAGCAGCTGGCGAACACCCAGCTGACGAACGCCGACGGCACGACGACCACGCGGGCCGGCAAGGCGTACGCGGTGACCCGCGGCTGGCTGCTCCGCACGAGGTCACAGGGCTGTGACCGCGACCGTCGCGGCACCTACACCTGCACCTTCGCCTACTCGGGCGGCAAGAAGCGCATCTACTGGAACCCCTCGCGGAAGGTGACCGTGCGTGCGGTCGGCTCCGCGACCAAGTGGGTGAACCTTCGTGGCACGGTGCGCCGGATCGGCGGGGGGGTGGCGATCGGGGTCGGCAAGCAGCCCGTCATGGTGCGCTCGCGCCGCTGACTCGCCGCTGACTCGCCGCTGACTCAGGGACCGCGTCGACGTCGCGGGCTAGGGTGGCCGGTCGTGGACGTCGACGCGGTGGCCGACGAGCTCTACTCGCTGCCGCCGGAACAGTTCGTCGCGGCCCGGGACGACCGGGTCAAGGAG
>DASTVO010000029.1:0-21217 GCA_035759075.1 Actinomycetes bacterium | reverse complement strand
GACGGGCGATGGACACGTGGCTGCTGCGCTACGACGGCTTCGACCCCGAGGGTGAGGGCCTGCGGGAGTCGCTGTGCGCCCTGGGCAACGGCCGCTTCGCGACCCGCGCGACGGCGCCGGAGTCGCAGGCCGACGGCGTGCACTACCCGGGGACCTACGCCGCCGGCGTGTTCAACCGCCTCACCGACACCGTCGACGACCACCGGGTCGAGCACGAGAGCAACGTCAACCTGCCCGACTGGCAGTCGCTGCGGTTCCGTGCCGCCGACGGCGACTGGGTCTCGATGCGCTCCGCCGACGTGCGCGACTACGTGCAGGAGCTCGACCTCCGACGCGGCGTGCTGCTGCGCCGGTTCACCGTGGTCGACCCTGCCGGTCGTCGGACGACGGTGGCGCAGCGACGCTTCGTCTCGATGGCCGACCCGTTCCTGGCCGGTCTGGAGACCACGTTCGTCGCCGAGAACTGGTCGGGTCCGCTCGTCGTGCGCTCAGGGGTCGACGGGCGGGTGACGAACAGCGGCGTCCTGCGCTACGAGGGCCTGGGCGCCGTCCACCTGCGGTTGCGGGCGGCGGAGCACGTGGGAGCCGACGTGGTGGCGCTCGACGTCGAGACGTCTCAGTCGGGCGTGCGTGTGTCCGTCGCGGCCCGGACGCGCGCCGTCATCGACGGGCACCCGGTCACCGTCGAACGCCGAGCGGTCCAGGACGGCATGTACGTCGGACAGGACCTGAGTCTCGAGCTCGTCCAGGGGCAGGAGCTCCGGGTCGAGAAGCTGGCTGCGCTCTACACCTCGCATGACCCGGCCATCTCCGAGCCGGCGCTCGAGGCCCGTGACGCCGCGGCCGACGCTCCGACGGTCGAGGAGGCGATCGCGGCCCACGTCCTGGCCTGGGACCAGGTGTGGGACCAGTGCGACATCCGCATCTCCGCAGCAGAGCGCACGTCGCTGGTCCTGCGACTGCACCTGTTCCACCTGCTGCAGGTCGTCTCCGACCACGTCCGTGACCTCGACGTGGGGGTGCCCGCGCGCGGCCTGCACGGCGAGGCCTACCGAGGGCACGTGTTCTGGGACGAGACGTTCGTCTTCCCCTACCTCAACCTCCGCCTGCCGGAGGTGTCCCGCGCGCTGCTGCTCTACCGCTGGCGCCGTCTCCCGCAGGCCAGGCGCGCGGCGCGCGACGTCGGCTGCCGGGGTGCGATGTTCCCGTGGCAGAGCGGCTCGAACGGCCGCGAGGAGTCGGCGTCGTGGCACCTCAACCCGCGGTCCGGACGCTGGCTGCCCGACCACTCGCGCCTGCAGCGTCACGTCGGGCTGGCCATCGCGTACAACGTCTGGCACTACTACGAGGCCACCGGGGACCTGGCCTTCCTGGTGGAGTACGGCGCCGAGCTGGTGCTCGAGGTCGCCCTCTTCTGGGGCAGCATCGCCAGCTACCACCACAGCGACGACCGATTCGACATCAGAGGCGTGATGGGCCCGGACGAGTACCACGACGGGTACCCGTGGCGGGACACGCCGGGGCTGGACAACAACGCCTACACCAACGTGATGGCGGCCTGGGTGCTGATGCATGCGCTCGAGTGCGTCGAGGTCCTGCCACCGGGTCGCCGCCAGGAGCTGTTGTCCCGGCTGGGCGTGCGACGGGAGGACCTGGAGCACTGGGAGGACGTGAGCCGCAAGCTCCGGCTCTGCTGGCACGACGACGGGATCCTCAGCCAGTTCGAGGGGTACGAGCGGCTCGCGGAGTTCGACTGGGACGGCTACCGGGCGCGGTACGGCGACATCAGCCGGCTCGACCGCATCCTCGAGGCGGAGGGCGACCAGACCAACAGCTACCGGCTGTCCAAGCAGGCCGACGTGCTGATGCTGTGCTACCTGCTCTCCGACGACGAGCTGCGCGAGATCGTCGAGCGGCTGCGCTACCCGTACGACCCGGACCTGATCCGCCGCAACGCCGACTACTACCTCGCCCGGACCTCGCACGGCTCGACCCTGTCGAAGGTCGTGCACGCCTGGGTGCTCGCGCGACGCGACCACGGCACGTCGTGGGACTACTTCCTGCAGGCGCTGGAGAGCGACATCGCCGACGTCCAGGGCGGGACGACCGCCGAGGGCATCCACCTTGGTGCCATGGCCGGCACCCTGGACCTGCTGCAGCGTGCCTTCACGGGCCTGCAGACCCGCGAGCAGCAGCTGTGGCTGGACCCGGTGCTGCCCGACGGCCTCACCCGGCTCGAGTTCCCGATCCAGTTCCGCCGCCATCACGGCGTGCACGTGACCATCACGCACGACCGGCTCGTGGTGTCCGGCCAGGAGCACACGCAAGCACCGGTCCGGCTGCACGTCGGGGCGCAGCGGTACGCCCTCGACTCCGGGGCCACGTACGAGGTGCCCCTCACCCGGTAGGCAGGCGTGCCGGGGTCACGCCAGGGTGGCGTTGGCCACCGGGACCGCGAACGCCCGGCACCAGATCAGCGCTGTCTGCGTCCCGCCGACGTCGGTGCCCGGCGGGACGTCGTAGTTCTGGTTGCCCTTGTTGCCCTTGAGCCCGCCGAGGAGGGTCCCGTCACCGGGCTCCTCGGCGTCCTCGCCGGCGACGAGGTAGACGACGTAGTCCGGTCCCGGCTGCACCTCGAGGTCCTCGAAGCGGACCAGCAGCCCGCCGTCCGGCAGCTCGATCAGCTTGGCCCGGCCGGACGCCTCGTAGTCCAGCTCCATGAACCGTCCCTGGCCGAGCAGCGTTGCCGTCCCCTCCGACAGCGAGGCAGCGGTCGGCGACGGGCTCGGGCTGGCGTCGGGGGACGTGTCCCCGGACGCGCGCGGCACGATCGTGACCCCGAGCTTCTCGTCGACCTCGGTGTCGCGCAGCGTCGGGAGGACCGTGACGGCCAGCACCGCCAGCACGAGCACCGCCTGCGCACCGCGGGCGAGCACCGGCCAGCGAGGACCGGCCAGCCGCCCGATGACCACGACGACCGCCACGACGACGGCGATGAACGCGAGCGCGCGCGGGCTGCGCAGCGTCGACTCGACGAGCTCCGGGTTCCACACGTACGCGGCGAGGGAGACGGCGAGCACGACGCCGCCGGTCAGCAGCCAGCGCGGGAACCGGCTGCGTGGGACCTGGTCGTCGGTCATGTCGTCCGTCATGTCGCCGGAAGCCGCAGCAGCCGGGTCGACGACTGCACGAACGTGTTCCCGTCCGGTCCGCGTGCCGTGCCGCCGGTCCAGGTGGCTGTCGGGATCACGTCACCGCCGGACGCCGACGGCGACGACGTCGGTTGCGGGGCCGACGGGGTCCCGGAGAGCAGACCGGGCGTCGAGACGCCGACCGCCACGAGAACGGCCACCACCACGAGCACGGGAAGCCCGCGAGCGGTCAACCACGAAGGTCTGCGTCCGTCGTCGACCGGACCGAGGACGAGCTCGTCGGTCCGCAGTTCTGGATCGCGCTCCATCTCCTCGAGGTTACGTCGCGGCATGCGTTTCCGCCTGCGCCGAGACGGCGGCCGGTAGCGTCGCGTCCCACAGGCAGGCGAGCGCGGAGGCGGCTGATGGGCGGGCGGATCGTCGTGGGGGTCGACGGGTCGGCGGCCTCCGTGGCCGCCCTGGCCTGGGCGGGACGACATGCCGCCGCCACCGGCGGCTCGGTCGAGGTCGTGACGGTCTGGGAGCGCGACCCCTATGCGGCCGCACCGCCGATGGGCGCCCCCGGCATCCCGGCCGGCATCCCGGTCGCGTCGGCCGAGGTGGACGCCGCGGTGGCCGAGGAGGCCCGCGACGCGGCGCTGTTCGCCGTGACGGAGGCCGGCCTGGACGAGCTGGGCGTGCCCGTGCAGCTGCGGGAGATGCAGGGCCACCCGGCGCCGGTGCTCGTGGAGATCTCCCGGGACGCCGACCTCGTCGTGGTGGGACCCAGCGGGCACGGCGCCTTCGTCGGCATGCTGCTCGGCTCCGTGGCCAGCCATCTCATCACCCACGCGCACTGCCCGGTGGTCGTCGTACGCGGCGGCGACTAGCTCGTCCCGTTCTCTCTCGCCCTGTCCTGCTCCGATGTCGTCGGCCGGCCGGACACGGTCGAGGGTTCCGATTTGTGCCGGTATGCACCACTATGACCGGGTGATCAGAGCGACGAGGGGAGCACCCGTGACGACCAGCCGGCTTCTTCGACTGCGCCTGCTGCTGGTGGCCGTGACCGGCACGGCCGCGACGGTCGCCGTCATGAGCCTGCCCGCCGGGGCCGCCGACTCCACCCCCGTGAACGAGGGCGGCACGCCCGGTACCGCACGTCATGTGGAGCAGGTCGGGCACGAGGACCTGTCCGGGCGGGGGATGAACGCCGGGCTGGCCCTGTTCGACCACTACGCCTACATCGGGAACAGAACGGACGGGTCAGCGGGTCACGCCAGCCCCGGTGTCCAGGTGGTCGACGTGCAGGACCCCGCGGCCCCAGCAGTCGTCGGCGAGATCGGTGCCGAGCTGGTCAGTGGTGAGAACGCCGGCCAGACCGCCCGGGAGCTGAGGGTCTGGCCCGAGCAGGGCCTGCTGATGGTCATGTACTTCCGGTGCAGTGCGGCGATCCACGACTGTCCACCGAGCCCGGACGACTACAGCATCCGCTTCTTCGACGTCGCTGCCGACCCGGTTAACCCGCCGCTGGTGTCCACGTACACGCCGAGCCGCAAGCCCCACGAGATGTACCTCTGGGTCGACCCGTCCGACCATGAGCGCGCGCTGCTGTGGATGTCGACCCCGACGTCGTCGGCGGACCCGAACCGCCCCAACCTCGTGATCGCGGACATCAGCGAGGCGCGGTCCGGCGACTTCCGAGAGGTGGCCACCGGGAACTGGAACCACCTCTACCCGGGGGCACAGGACCCGGCCAACTACGACCGGGACCTGGCGCTGCACTCGATGGCCCCCACCGCAGACGGTCGGACCACCTACCTCGCGTACCTGCGTGGCCACTTCCTCGCGCTCGACACCAGCGACGTGGCGGACGGCGTCGCACCGGGCGAGACCGTGGACCTGAACGACCGGTTGCTCACCCGTCCGGCAGACCGACCTCAGTGGGGGACGTCGTCCTCCGGGTGCCCGAGCTCGTGCGCCGAGGCGCACTCGGCCGTGCCGCTCCCCGGCCGTCCGTTCGCGCTGACCACAGACGAGGTGTACGGCTCGCTGACGGCCCCGAGCCACGGCTGCCCGTGGGGCTGGTCGCGGCTCATCAACACCGCCCAGCCGGAGCGCCCGCGCATCCTCGCCGAGTACAAGATTCGCCAGAACGACCCGGGCTTCTGCCTCAGCTCGGAGAACACGCCGGGCACCCAGCAGGCGAACAGCTACGCGTCGCACAACCCGACGCTGACCCGGAACCTGGCGTTGATCTCCTGGCACTCCGGGGGCCTGCAGGTCGTCGACACGTCGGACCCGGGCGCTCCCGCCCAGGCTGGCTGGTTCTCCCCCGAGCCGCTGGCGTCGGTCGTCACCGAGGACCCGGCCCTGACCGGCGGCCCGAACAAGGTGGCCATGTGGAGCTATCCCATCGTCCGCGACGGCCTGATCTACGTCGTCGACATCCGCAACGGCCTGTACGTACTGCGGTACACAGGTCCGCGGAAGGACGAGCTCACGCGGCTCCGGTTCCTCGAGGGCAACTCCAACCTGGGGGACGCCGTGCGCCTTGCCCACAGCAACGGCTCCGGCGGCTGACCCTGACCGGACGACCTCCCACCGAGCTCCGGCTTCCCACCGACATCAAGCAGTCCGGCCTTTAGGCCGATAGGGGGACGTGGACGGGCAGCGACGAGCCGCGTACCTCGCCGCGTACGGCCTGTTCGAGGCCGTGCAGGGGGAGCGTCACCAGGCTGCCGTCGCGGCCCTGCCGGACGCCATCCAGGAGGCGAAGTCCCAGGGCTGGGACGACGTCGCCTTCGTGCTGGCCGCAGCCGGCACGGTGCACCGGCTGTCCCGGGCCGGTGCGCCGGAGCGGATCCGGGCGGAGGCCGACAGCCTCGTGGCGCGCGGCGAGGAGCTGGGCGCGCCGGCGCTGCTCGCCATCGCTCTGGGCCTGCGGGCCATCGCCTGGTCGGTGCAGGGCGACTCCGTCCGACTGCTCGCCGACGCGAGCCGGGCGGTGGCCTTGCTGGACGAGGACGACCAGCCTGCCATCGACCGGTGCACCGGGCTCGTGGTCGCGGCCGCGGCGTTCAACACTCTCCAGCTCTGGGAGCTCGTCGACGAGCTCTACACGCGGGCGGTCGACCTCGAGCTGCGCTGCGAGGTCCCGGTGCAGGCGGCCGCCATCGCGGTCAACCGCGTGATCACCCGGCTGGAGTGGGCCCTGGCGCTGCTCGAGCAGGGCGACGAGAGCGGCGCACAACGGCGCCTCGCACACGCCGCCGAGGCGGTCGCGGCCGCCCTGACCCGGCCCCTTCCGCCCCTGTGGCGCCGCGACGTCGAGGCCGGCGCCCTGGTCGTCGACCTGCTGCGCGGCGCCGACCCGGTCACCCAGCAGCCGATGCTCTCGCGACTCCGACGGGACCTGGCCGCGGCGGAGGACATCGAGATCCTTCCGTTGCTGGACGCGGCGACGGTGCTGGCGACCTGGCGCCACGGCGACGACGACGCGGCCACCGAGTCGGCGCGCACTCTTGTCGGGGCACGCTCTGCCTCGTCCGGCGCCCGGAGCTTCCCGTTCTGGGTGCGGGCGCTGGTCCTCGCCGGCCGCCGGCCGACGGAGGCGGTCGACAGCCAACGCGACCACGCCGCGATGCTCGGACGCCTGCGGTGGGAGTCACGGCATGCCGTGCTCGCCGCGGCCCGGGCCCACATCGCCGCCGAGCGGCGCAAGGACGAGCATGACGAGCTGTCGGTGGCGGTGCAGACCGACCCCTTGACCGGGCTGAACAACCGGCGCCCCTTCGACGCCTGGCTGGACCGTGGCCCCGCCCGGGCGCGTCCGTCCGCGCTGCTGCTGGTCGACCTCGATGACTTCAAGGCGGTCAATGACACGTTCGGCCACGACATCGGCGACCGGGTGCTGCGCCGGGTCGGGCGGCTGCTGCTCGACTCCGTGCGCCCCGGCGACCTGGCGGTGCGCCTCGGCGGAGACGAGTTCGCGTTGCTGCTCGAGGACGAGCACCTGACGCTGGGGGCGGCCCGGGAACGGGCGGCGGACCTGCTGGACGCGCTGGCGGCCGAGCCGTGGTCCCTCATCGCCGGGGACGCGGCCGTCTCCGCCAGTCTCGGGATGGCGGTGGACATCGCCCCACGCAGCCTGGCGGAGGGGCACAAGGTCGACCCGCTGTCGCTGTACCGCGCCGCCGACACCGCGCTGTACACCGCGAAGCGGGACGGCTCCCGGCTCGTGGTCGCCGGCGACGGCAAGCCCTGACCGACGTCCTTCAGCGCCGTCCCTCGTCACTGCGGGGCGATGTTGTGGTTGAGGTGGAAGACGTTGTCGGGGTCGTAGCGGCGCTTCACCTCGGTCAGACGTCCGTAGCTCGCCTCACCTAGGGCGGCGACCATCCGGTCCGGGTCCGGATCGGTCAGGAAGTTCAGGTACACCGCATCCATCGACCATGGGCGCACATCCGCGCAGACGTCCCTCACCCACTGCCTGACCGTCGCGTCGTCGGCGGGGTCCTCCCACAGCCCGAAGGGGTGCACGACCCATGGCGCGGTTCGCCACGGGACGGGATAGTCCGGGTTGCCGCGCGCCATGGCCCCGCCTTGGGCGAAGAGCACGTGCTGCGACGGAGACGGGACGAGGAGGTCGTCCGCACGGTCGCAGAAGAGGTCCACTGCCTGGTCGGGGAAGCTGCTCAGGTTCTCGGCCGACCAGTAGACCCGGTAGCCCGGCGGGTCGTCGAGCAGGCACTGCAGCTCCGCGTACGGCATCTCCGCCACCAGCTCGCCCTCGTGACCGAGCTCGAGCATGGGCCGGATCGCCGCGCGGGCCTCGTGCTCCGGCCCGGCGTAGGTGAGGACCGTCAGACACGCGAGCCGGCCGACGAGGTGCTCCGGGACGAACTCCTCCTCCGGGGCGGTCAGGTAGATCACCCCACCGCTGAGCTCGTCCGGCCCGGACTCGATGACGTCCCGGAACGCTCGCGTGACCTCCGGGCCGGCCTCCGGGCGCCAGAACAGCAGCGCCACCGTCACCTGCGGCAGCTCGTGCAGGCGGAAGGCGAACGAGGTGACGACCCCGAAGTTGCCGCCGCCTCCGTGCAGCGCCCAGAAGAGGTCGGGGTGCGCCTGCTCGCTGGCCCGGACCACCTCGCCGTCCGCCGTGACGAGCTCTGCCGCGAGCAGGTTGTCGCAGGCGAGGCCGTACGCGCGGTCGAGCCAGCCGGTCCCCCCGTTGAGCGTGAAGCCGCCGACTCCGGTGGTCGACACCCGGCCGCCGGTGGTGGCCAGCCCGAAGGGCTCGGTCGCCCGGTCGAGATGGCTCATGGTCGCGCCGCCGCCGACCACCGCGGTCCTCGCGGCCGGGTCCACCGAGACCGAGTGCATCCACCGCAGGTCGACCACCAGTCCCCCGTGCACGCTGCCCATGCCGGCGGCGCTGTGGCCGCCGCCACGCACGGCGATCTCCAGCCCGAGGTCACGGGCGGTGCGGACAGCGGCCACCACGTCCTCGGTGGTCGCGCACTGCGCGATCACCGCGGGCCGCTTGTCGATGGCACCGTTCCAGAGCGTGCGGGCCTCGTCGTAGGTCGGGTCGGCGGGGCTGATGACGGTGCCGGCGAAGCCGGTCGCCAGCTCCGACAGCCGGGACGTGTGGGCGGTCGAGGTCATGACGGTCCCTCCTGAAGATGGTTCCGGGGGCCCGCCGGGTGCCGCAGCCACGGCCGGGCGTCCGGCGGGCCCACCAAGGACGCTAGGAGCGTCCGGGCGAGTGCGCATCGGGGCCGACACGTAGGTCGTCGTCGCGCATCACGTAGACCTCGCTGGTCACAGCCGGTCGGGCGGCCCGGCTGACGCGTAGGTGGCGAGGACCGCGCGGCCGGTCCGCCCGCGGGTGCCGAGCTTGTCGTAGATGTTCGACAGGTGCCGCTCGACCGTGCGCACGCTGAGCACCAGCTCGGCCGCGACCTCCTGGTTGCTCAGGCCCCGAGCGGCCAGCCGGACGATCTCCATCTCCCGGGTCGTCAGGCCGGCGGGGTTGTTGTCGGCCCCGCCGACGGGCGCGCCGGATAGCCGGCTCAGCTCGGCGGCAGCGCGCATGGCGTCCCGCGCGGCACCGAGAGCCCGCAGCGCGGACCACGAGGCGCGCGCCTGCTCCTGGGCCGGTCCGGACCGGCCGAGCGCGGACAGGCTGCGGGCGAGGTCCAGTCGGGTGCGGGCCCCCTCGAAGCGCGCCCCGCTGCGCTCGAAGCCGGCGACGGCGTCCTCGAAGCACCGTCGGGCGTCGTCGTGGCTGCCGGCCGCCGCCTGCACCCAGCCCTGCGCGCGCGCCGCTGCCGCGACGAGCGGGTCGGTCGCCACCGCGTGCGCCGCCGTCCGCAGCTCGGTCGCGGCCGCCTCGGCGGCGACGCGGTCGCCGACCGCCAGCCTGGCCTGGACGAGCAGCTCCAGCGCGTCGGCGCGGACCAGCTGCCCGGGGTGTGCGACCCGCCGCAGGAACTGCTCGCCGAACTCGGCGGCGGAGACCGGGTCCCCGCTGTCGAGCGCGATCTGCGACCTCGCGAGCAGGGCGAGGTCGCCGGCGAGCAGACGGAACGGCGGCGACTCCGCTCGGATCAGGAAGGCCTCGGCCTCGGTGTCACGACCCTGCCGCCAGCGCAGCAGCGCCAGCTTGACCAGGCCCTCGGATGCCGCGGCGGGCTTGGCGGAGAGCGCCTTGACGGCCGCCAGCAGCTCGATCTCGGCCGCCCGCCAGTCGCCCTGCCAGACCAGGACCCCCGCGTAGTGGATCCGGCAGAAGGAGAAGAGCATCTGGTACGACCAGCGCTCGCTGACCTCCTGCGCCCGCCGGCACCACTGACCCGCTCGCCCGTAGTCGCGCACCTGCTCGCAGGCGGCGATCAGGCAGCAGCAGGTGGTGGCCGCCGCGCCGATCCCGGCCAGGTCGCCCGACACCGCCGCGACAGTCGCCTCGTCCAGCAGCGCCATGCCGTCCTTGACCCGGCCCTGGCTGACCCAGGCGAGCCCCTGGTAGGCGATCGCGGCCATCTCCAGGTCCTGGTCACCGAGCGAGCGTCCGAGATCAGCGGCCGTGGCCGCGTACGCCTCGGTGGCCGGTCCGTCGTGGTCGACGAAGAAGGCCATGTCGGCCTCGAGCAGGACCAGCCAGCCGAGCTCCGGTACCGGGTCCCGGCCGTCGAGCAGCCGGTGCGCGCGGCGGACCCATCCGTCGGCGACCGCGCGCTCGCCCTCGAAGTAGTGGTCCCATGCCAGGTCGGCGGCGACCCGGGCGGCGCCACGCGGGTCGGCGGCGTCCCGGTACAGCCGGTAGGCGTGGACCCGAGCAGCGATCGTGGCGGGGCCGTCCTCGAGCCAGTAGCAGGCGGCCCCGATGCCCTCGTACGCCTCGGGGGTCTCGCGCTCGCGGGCGGCGGCCTCGAAGGCCCGGCGGGCGTCCGCCCACCGCAGCTCCTCCAGCGCGACGCTTCCGGTGGAGAGCAGGTCGACCGGGCTCCCGGCGGTCACGGCCCGACTGTAGAGCCGAACGTGCCTGCGGGTCAGGCCCCCGCGTGGGTGCGGGGTGAGCGTCGCTGCGCCGCATCCGCCGCACGGCCTCGTCGAGGCTGGCGTCGGCCGGCACGGTCGCGCTCCTCGGGCGCCCTCAGTGCCGTAACGCCCGGGCTACGTCGTCGGGTGTCACCTCCGGCGCCGCCAGCCGCAGCTTGGCGTCGACCACGACGGCGCCCGTGGGCGAAACGATGACCGGGTTGAGGTCCAGCTCCGCCAGCTCGGGGACGTCTTGGGCGAGCGCGGACACCCGCAGCAGGAGCTGCTCGACCGCGGACACGTCGACGGCCGGTGCCCCCCGGTAGCCCCGCAGGAGAGGCGCGGCGCGCAGGGACAGCAGCACCTCGGTCGCGTCCCGGTCGGTGATGGGCAGCAGCCGGAACGAGCGGTCCGCCAGCAGGTCGGTGTAGACACCGCCGAGCCCGACCATGGCGACCGGTCCGAACGTCTCCTCCCGCACGACACCGACCACCAGGTCGACGCCGCTCGGCACCTCCCGCTGGACGAGGGCGCCTCCCCCCAACCTGGATACGACGTCATCGAAGGCAGCCGCGACCATCGTCGTGTCGGTCAGCCCGACCCGGACCCCGCCTACGTCGGTCTTGTGCACGACGTCCGGGCGGTCGGTCTTGAGGACGACCGGAAGCCCCAGGGACTCCGCCGCGCGCACTGCCTCGTCGGCCGACCCGGCGCGCCGCACCGGGAGGACCGCGACCCCGTAGCAGGACAACAGCTGGCTCGCGAGCTGCGCCGGCAGCCAGGCACCACCCGGGCTGGCGGCGAGCTGGGTCGCGACGATCCCGCGCGCCGTCTCGCGGCGGATCCCCGACAGGCTCGGAAGTGTGCCGGGTGGCGTGCGACGCCATCGGCCATGACGCACGGCGTGCCCGACCGCCCGCACCGCCGACTCCGGGAAGGCGTAGACCGGGGCGCGGTCACCGCGGCGGAGCGGGACGGACATGACGCGCTCGGCCGACCCGAGCAGGGTGACGACCACCGTCAGACCGGACAGGTCAGCCGTTCCGAGGGCGCGCAGCATCTCGGTGGCGGCGTTGGCGCGCGTCGACACCACGGCGACCAGTAGGACATCCACCTCCCCACTGGTGGCGACCAGCTCGGCGACCGCCGCCAGCCGCTCAGGATCGGCGTCGGCCCCGAGGTCGACCGGGTTGTCGGTGCCCACACCTCCCAGCGACCGGAGGAGGGTCGTGGAGAACGGCGGTACCTCGAGCCCTGCCGCGGCGGCCGCGTCCGCAGCCAGCACGCCCAGCCCGCCGCCGTTGCCGACGACCGCCAGCCGGCCGCCGGAGGGGACGGGCTGCCAGTCCAGCAGCCGGGCCACGTCGACGAGCTCCTCAACGGTGTCCATCCGCAGGACGCCGGCCTGCGCGAACAGCGCATCGATGGTCGTGTCCGCGGAGGCGGCTGCCGCCGTGTGCGACTGACCGGCGCGCCGACCGCCGTCGGACCGGCCGCCCTTCACGACCAGGACCGGCTTGTGCACCCCCACCCGGCGGGCGAGCCGTGCGAACTTGCGCGGGTTCCCCAGCGACTCGAGATAGAGCCCGATGACCCCTACGCGCGTGTCCCGCCACCACCTCAGCAGGAGGTCGTTGCCGCTGACGTCGACCTTGTTGCCCAACGACACCAGGTAGGCGATGCCGAGCCCGTTGCGCCCGGCGAGGTCCGCGAGCGCGATGCCCACCGCCCCTGACTGCGTGGCCACCGCGAGCCGGCCGGCCGCGGGGGCTTTGGCACCGAACCAGGCGTCGAGACGTATCTGCGGGTCCGTGTTGACCAGGCCGAGACAGTTCGGGCCGACCAGGCGCATGCCGTACGTGCGCGCCACGGTCAACGCCTGCTCCTGCAGGGTCTCGCCGCCGCTCTCGCCCATCCCCGAGGTGAGCACGACGGCCGCACGGACGCCGGCGCGGCCGCAGTCGTCGAGAACTTCCGGCACGTGGGGTGCCGGCACGGCGACGACCGCGAGGTCCATCGTGGCCGGCACGTCGGTCACGCGCGCGTACGAGGGGCACCCGGCGATCTCGGATCGGCTCGGGTTGACGACATGGACGCTCCCGGTGAAGCCTCCGTCGAGGATGCTCGTCAGCACGTCGTAACCGACTCCCCGACGGTGGCGGCTCGCACCGATCACGACCACGCTGCGCGGTGAGAGCAACGGCTGGAGCGAGGCGACCTCCGCCGACGCCTCCCGGCTGTCCACCAGCCGCAGCAGGTCGTCGTCGACGGCCGTGTCGATCTCCACGTGGACGACCCCGGCCTGGACCTGCTGCCTGGTGCGCAGGCCGCTGGACCCGAACACGGTGATCATGCGGTGGTTGTCGCCTAGGACATCCGCCACCAGCCGTTTGATGCCGGCACGTCGCGCCCGGGCGGCGAGCTCCTCGACCAGGAGGGTCCCGATGCCCTCGCCCTGTCGATCGTCCTCCACGAGCAACGCGACCTCGGCCTCGGCCGGCCCGGTGCGGTCCCACCCGGCGACGGCGACGACGCGGCCGGCGCGTTCGGCGACCAGCGCCAGGCGTAGGTCGTCGGCCGGACGGGCCATCTCGGCCAGGTAGGCACCGGCAGCCTCCCGGTTCAGCGAGAAGAACCGGAGGTACAGGGACCGGTCGCTGCTCCGGTCGCACAGTGCTCGCAGCGGCGCGGCGTCGGCCGCCACAGTCGGCCTGATGCGGACGATGCCCCCGTCGGCGGTGAGCCCTTCCCAACCGCGGTCGACGACGTCCATCCCGACAGCCTCGCCCGCACCCGACCGCAGCGGGCACGTCCGGAGGTCCCGGACGGCCGGGTCTTCCGCCTCCCGACCGCAGGTCGAGCCCGGCGCGAGGATCTTCGTGTCCGCTGACGACCCGTGGAGGAGGTGGCCGTGACACCCGGCCGCACCATCCCGTCCCAGCCGGTCCCCGGCTCCAGAGCGGTGGACCCGTGGCGGAGCACGCGGGACCTGCTCGACGGCCTGCCCGACGGAGCCGGACTCAACATCGCGCACGAGGCCGTCGACCGGCACGCGACCGGCGCGGCGGCGGACCGGACCGCTCTGCGCTGCCTGGCCACGGACGGTTCCGTCACCGAGGTCACCTACGCCGCTCTCGCGCACCGCAGCAGCCAGGTCGCCCACGCCCTGGAGGACCTCGGCCTGACGGCGGGTGACCGGCTCTTCCTGCTGCTCGGACGCACGCCGGCGCAGTACGCGGTGGCGCACGGCGCGCTCAAGACCCGGGCGGTCGTCTGCACCCTGTTCGCCGCGTTCGGTCCCGAGCCGATCCGGGCCCGCCTGGAGCTCGGCGGTGCCCGTGTGCTCGTCACGACGCCGACGCTGTACGACCGCAAGATCGCTTCGCTGCTCGAAGCGGACGACGCCCTGCCGCAGCTGGAGCACGTGCTGCTGGTCGGCCAGCCGGACGACCGTCAGCGCCCGCGGGCCCAGTGGCTGGACCCGCTCCTCGACCGCTTCCCGCAGCAGTACCGGATCGGGCCGACCGACCCCGATACGCCGGCGTTTCTGCACTTCACGAGCGGGACGACCGGGCGCCCGAAGGGCGCGCTGCACGTCCATGAGGCGGTCGTCGGCCACCTGGCCACCGCGCGGCTGGTACTGGAGCTGCGCGAGGGCGACGTCTACTGGTGCACCGCCGACCCGGGATGGGTGACCGGGACGTCCTACGGACTCGTCGCCCCGCTGGTTGTCGGGGCCACCGCGGTCGTGGACGAGGCGGAGTTCGACTCGGCCCGCTGGTACCGCATTCTTGCCGAGCAGAAGGTCGCCGTCTGGTACACGGCACCGACCGCGGTGCGGCGCCTCATGCGGGCGGGCGTGGCGCTGGCCCAGAAGTTCGACCTCAGTAGCCTGCGCCTCGTCGCCAGCGTTGGCGAACCGCTGAACCCGGAGGCCATCCGTTGGGGCGAGTCCGCGCTGCACCGCACGATCCGCGACACCTGGTGGCAGACCGAGACCGGCTGCATCATGATCGCCGGGTACGGCGGCGAGCCGGTGCCGGCCGGGGCGCTGGGTCGTCCGGTCCCGGGCATCACGGCCGCCGTCATGGTCAGCGACGAGGAGGGTCGCGCCGTGCGTACGGACGGCCACGTCCGGGAGGAGGACGCGGGCCGACCCGGAGAGCTCGCCCTGCGCCGTGGCTGGCCGTCGATGTTCCGGGCCTACCTGGACCAGCCCGAGCGGTACGACGCGGCCTTCGTGGACGGCTGGTACCTGACCGGCGACGTGGTGCGGCGCGACCAGCACGGCCGGTTCTGGTTCGTCGGTCGGGCCGACGACGTCATCAAGTCCTCCGGGCACCTGATCAGCCCCTTCGAGGTCGAGAGCCTGCTGATGGAGCATCCAGCGGTGGTGGAGGCCGGCGTCATCGGCCGCCCCGACCCGCTCATCGGTGAGGTGGTGAAGGCCTTCGTGGTCACGCAGACCGGTGTCGAGCCCACCGAGACGCTGCGGCTCGACCTGCTCGGGTTCGCGCGCCGCCGGCTCGGCGCGGCGGTCGCCCCGAAGGACATCGAGTTCGTCGAGGACCTCCCCAAGACCCGGAGTGGCAAGATCATGCGCCGTCTGCTGCGGGCCCGCGACCTCGGCCTGGTGGAAGGCGACACCTCCACCCTCGAGACGGCGGTCTCGCCGTGACCCCGCGGACGCGTGGTCGGGATGCGGCACCGGCCTCGCCGGTGCCGGGCACCGCCGACGTCGCGCTGCTGCGCTCCATGCTGCGCATCCGCCGCTTCGAGGAGAAGTGCGCCGAGCTCTACAGCGCCGGGTCGATCCGGGGCTTCCTGCACCTCTACATCGGCGAGGAGGCGGTCGCCGCAGGCGTCATGCCCAACCTCGAACCCGACGACGCCGTCGTCGCGACCTACCGGGAGCACGGGCACGCGCTGGCCCGCGGCCTGCCGATGCGCGCCGTCATGGCGGAGATGTTCGGGCGGGTGGACGGCTGCAGCCACGGGCGCGGTGGCTCGATGCACCTCTTCGACATCGGCCGGCGGTTCTTCGGCGGCAACGCCATCGTCGCCGCTGGGATCCCGACCGCGGTCGGGCTCGCCCTGGCCGACCGGATGGCGGGCCGGACGGGTCGCGTGACGGCCTGCTTCTTCGGCGACGGCGCGGTGGCAGAGGGCGCGTTCCATGAGGCGGCCAACCTGGCCGCCCTCTGGCAGCTGCCGGTGCTCTTCTGCTGCGAGAACAACTACTACGCGATGGGGACGGCGCTGCGGCGCTACGAGTCCCAGACCGACCTGTGCCTGAAGGCCGCGAGCTACGAGATCGCTGCCTGGCCGGTGGACGGGATGGACGTCCTGGCGGTCCGTGACGCCGCCCGGCACGCGGTGGCTGCCGTCCGCGGTGGGTCCGGACCCGTCTTCCTCGAGCTGCGCACGTACCGGTACCGGGCGCACTCGATGTACGACCCGGACCGGTACCGGGACCGCTCGGAGATCGAGAAGTGGAAGGAGCGTGACCCGATCCCGGCGCTCTCCGCGCGGCTGCAGGAGCACGGGGGTCTCGACCCGGCCGGCGAGCGCGCCCTCCAGGACGAGGTCGCGGCCGAGATCGAGGACGCCGTGGCCTTCGCCGAGGCCTCACCGCTCGAGCCCGTGGACGACCTCGAACGCTGGGTCTACAGCGAGGCGGGGACGCGATGACGACGCTGCGGGAACCGCTGTCGACCACTGCCTCCGCGGCGTCGGGAGACGGCGACACGACCACCTACCGGGAAGCGGTCGGGGAGGCGATCCGGGAGGCGATGCTCGCCGACGACCGGGTCTTCCTCATGGGCGAGGACGTCGGGGCCTACGGAGGAGCGCACGGCGTCAGCAAGGGGCTGCTCGAGGAGTTCGGCGAGGAGAGGGTCCGGGACACCCCGCTGTCCGAGAACGGGTTCGTCGGGGCGGGCGTCGGGGCCGCTCTGGGCGGCATGCGCCCGATCGTCGAGATCATGACGGTGAACTTCAGCCTGCTCGCGCTGGACCAGATCCTCAACACCGCAGCGACGGTGCTGCACATGTCCGGGGGCCAGGCGGCGGTGCCGCTCGTGATCCGGATGACCACTGGCGGGGGGCGCCAGCTCGCGGCCCAGCACTCGCACAGCCTCGAGGGCTGGTACGCGCACATTCCTGGACTGCGGGTGATCGCGCCGGCGACCGTCGGCGATGCCCGATGGATGCTGGGGCCGGCGCTGGCCGACCCTGATCCCGTCGTCATCTTCGAGCACGGCATGTTGTACAACGCCTCGGGAACGGTCGGCACCGGACCGGTCGACATCTCAACGGCGGCCGTTCGGCGACGGGGTGACGACGTGACCATCGCGGCCTACGGCGGCACGGTCGCGCTGGCGATGCAGGCGGCCGACGAGCTGGCCGCTGACGGCGTCCAGGCTGACGTCGTGGACCTGCGGGTCCTGCGCCCGCTGGACTCCGCGACCGTCGCCGACTCGGTCCGACGCACTCACCGGCTGGTCGTGGTGGACGAGGGCTGGCGATCCGGCAGCCTCGCGGCCGAAGTCGCCACGCGCGTCCACGAGGACGTCTTCTACGAGCTCGACGCACCGGTCCGTCGGGTCTGCTCGGCAGAGGTGCCTCTTCCCTACCCCAGGCACCTCGAGCAGGCCGCGCTGCCCTCGGTCGCGAGGGTCGTGGCCGCCTGTCGGGCGCTAACGGGGCACGGATGAGCAGCACGCCGTTCCGCATGCCGACGCTCGGAGCCGACATGGAATCCGGGACGTTGCTCGAGTGGCTCGTGCAGCCAGGGGACGAGGTGCACCGCGGCCAGGTGGTGGCGGTCATCGACACCGCCAAGTCGGCCATCGACATCGAGTCCTGGGACGACGGCGTGGTGGAACGGCTGCTGGTGCAACCCGGGACCACGGTCGCCGTGGGCACGCCGTTGGCGCTGCTCACCACCACCAAGGCACCAGAGGCGACGGCAAGCGGTACCGACGAGCCGGCGCCGCCCGCCGCTCGAGCCGCCACGGTTCCGCGGGCGCGGAGCGCGCCACCGGCGAGTCCTGTCGTCCGCCGGCTGGCGGATCGGCTGGGGGTCGACCTGGCGTCGGTGGCGGGGACCGGCAAGGACGGCCGTGTCACCCACGCCGACGTGGAAGCGGCTGCGCAGCGCACGTCGGCAAGGGCGGGAGGAACGCGAAGAGCATCTCCGCTCGCACGCCGACGCGCCGCCGAGCGTGGTGTCGACCTGGCATCGGTACGCGGCACCGGACCGAGCGGTGCGGTCCTGGCCGCCGACATCGAGCGCGCCCCTTCCGCGGACCGCCCGGGAGGCGAGCCGCCACCGCGACCCGGCGGGCTGGGGCCGGAGGACCGAGCAGCGGCCATGCGCGCAGCCATCGGCGCGCTCATGAGCCGCTCGAAGCAGGAGATCCCGCACTACTACCTCGCGCACACCGTCGACGTGACCTCAGCGCTGGCCCGGCTGCAGTCTCACAACGCGGGCCTGCCGGTGGCCGCTCGCGTGCTCCCTGCGGCGTTGTTCCTGCGGGCCACCGCCCTGGCCGCCCGCCGGGTGCCGGAGGTCAACGGCTTCTTCGTCGACGGCTCCTTCCATCCGAGCGCGGCGGTGCACCTCGGCGTGGCGGTGAACCTGCGCGGCGGAGGCCTCGTGACGCCGGCGCTGCACGACGCGGACGACCTGGGTCTCGACGACCTGATGGCCGCCCTGAGGGACCTGGTGGCGCGGGCTCGCGCCGGGCACCTGCGCCGAACCGAGATGTCGGACGGCACGCTGACCGTCACCAACCTCGGTGAGCGCGGCGTCGAGCTGGTCCACGGGGTGATCGTGCCGCCACAGGTCGGGCTGGTGGGCTTCGGGTCCGTCGTCCGACGGCCGTGGGCGGTCGACGACATGCTCACCGTCCGCTCCGTCGTCACCGTGACGTTCTCCGGGGACCACCGTGCGGGTGACGGACATCTCGGTGCCCGATTCCTGTCGGCCCTCGACGAGCTGATGCAGAGACCGGAGGAGCTGTGACCGACAACGTGACCAGAACACGCTCTGACATCGAGGCGGAGGTGCGCGGCCTGCTCGAACGGATCGCTCCCGGCGTCGACCTCCAATCCGTGCCGCGCGCCGCCGACCTACGCGGGGAGCTCGACCTCGACTCCATGGACTTCCTGTCGTTTGTCGTCGGTCTCGACGAGCGCCTGGGCGTCGAGATCCCCGAGGAGGACTACCCGGAGATGACGACGCTGGACGGGGCGGTCGACTACCTGCTCTCCCGGCTGTCGCCCGGCCACTGATCCCCGGGCTCCGCCCGTCCCCGCGATAGCTCCGGAGCGCGGCCGGTCGGTACTAGCGTCAACTGTGACGGATGCCGTCACGGGGAGCCGAGGGATACGGCGACCGCTGGTCGGGTGGGACGCCGCTGCCCTCGACCGTTCGCCTTTGTCGCTGCGGCGCTGGTCCGGCTGCTGCGGGTTCGCCATGGCTCCTCCTCGCGTCCGGGTTCCTGCCCGCTGCGGTTACCCGAGCCGGCACCCGTCACACCGGCTGCCGAGACGTCCAGGCAGCGACACCACCCTTGACACATCGTGGTGCCGGGCCTAACTTCACCGAAACAGCGTTCGACATTATCGAACGACGTTCGGGTGGAAGGTCCGCCACGGAGCACAGGGAGGTGAAGTCCGCCCGCCCCGGACAATCCGGGCTCCGCGGCCGGACGAGCGCATGGAGTCCAACACTCAGCTGCAGCGATGGTGTGCTGAAGCCTTCGGAACGGGGTTCCTGGTCTTCATCGGCGCGGGGTCGGTCCCCGCGACGTTGATCCTCGCCAACGCGGGGGACGCCCCCTTCACCATGGCGGACCTCGGGATGATCTCCTTCGCCTTCATGCTGGTCATCGTGGGCATGGTCTACGCCTTGGGGCACATCTCCGGCTGCCACATCAACCCGGCGGTGACCGTCGCACTCGCCTCGACCGGGAAGTTCCCCTGGCGCGAGGTCCCCGGCTACGTCGCGGCGCAGGTGGTGGGTGCGACGGCCGGAGCGTTCGCCATCGTCGGAACGCTGGGACGCACCGCCGCCGACCTCGGTCTGGGCATGACGACCTACGCGGCGGAGACACCGTGGGCCAGGGCAACCTTCGCCGAGTTCATCGGAACCGCCCTGCTGGTCTTCGTCGTCTTCGGAGTGATCGACGGGCGGGCCGCGCCCGGTTGGGCCGGGTTCGCCATCGGCTCGATCGTCTTCGCGATCATCATCGTCGTGGGACCGGCAACGGGTGCGTCCCTCAACCCCGCCCGCTACCTGGGCCCGATGCTCACCGGCGAGGTCTTCGGCGCCACGGTCCAGTGGTCGCAGCTCCCGGCGTACTTCATCGGTGAGCTGGCCGGCGGGGTCGCCGGTGCCGCCGCGTACCTGACGCTCGCGCGTCAGCGGCTCACCGTCCCCACCCAGCAGGCCCGCATCAGCGAGGAGGTCTCCGCATGAAGAAGCTCATCAACGCGCCCGAGGACGTCGTGACCGATGCCCTGCTCGGCATCGCTGCCGCTCACCCGTCGCTGTCCGTCGACGTCGCCAACAAGGTGATCGTGCGAGCGGACGCGCCTGTCCAGGGAAAGGTGGGCCTGGTCTCCGGCGGCGGGTCAGGCCACGAACCGCTCCACGGCGGTTTCGTCGGGCACGGCATGCTCGACGCGGCCTGCCCGGGCGAGATCTTCACGTCACCGGTACCGGACCAGATGCTGCAGGCGACCAAGGCTGTCGACGGCGGTGCGGGGGTGCTGCACATCGTCAAGAACTACACCGGGGACGTCCTCAACTTCCGGATGGCGGCGGAGCTCGCGGCCGACGAGGACATCGAGGTCACCGACGTGGTTGTCAACGACGACGTCGCGGTCCAGGACAGCCTCTACACGGCCGGGCGCCGCGGCACCGGCGCGACCGTCTTCGTCGAGAAGGTCGCCGGTGCGGCCGCCGAGCGGGGCGACGACCTGAAGCGGGTCGCCGACGTCGCTCGCGAGGTGAACGAGCGGTCCCGCTCCTTCGGGGTGGCGCTCACGGCGTGTACGACACCTGCCGCCGGCCGACCCGGCTTCGACCTGCCGGACGACGAGATCGAGCTGGGGGTCGGCATCCACGGCGAGCCCGGACGGGAGCGCGGCAAGCTGCGGAGCGCCCGGGAGATCGTCGACTTCTCCCTGTCGGCGATCCACGACGACATGCCGCTCGAAGGACAGCTCGCGGTGATGGTGAACGGGATGGGCGGGACACCGCTCGTCGAGCTGTATGTCGTGTTCCAGGAGGTGAGCGCGTACCTCAAGGACCGTGGCGCCGTCATCGCCCGCTCGCTGGTCGGCAACTACGTCACCAGTCTCGACATGGCCGGCGCTTCGATCACCGTGCTGCGTCTCACTCCGGACCTGACCCAGCTCTGGGACGCTCCTGTGGAGACCCCGGCGTTGCGGTGGGGTCGCTGAGGAGCCGTCATGGAAGAGGTGCTGCTGGTGGACGTCACAACCGTCCGCGCCTGGATCGAACAGTC
>DASTVO010000028.1:0-3896 GCA_035759075.1 Actinomycetes bacterium | reverse complement strand
TCGAGCAGGGCTACGTCGAGCGCGGGGAGCTCACCGAGCAACAGCTCGACGAGGCGCTGGACGTGCTGCGCATGACGCGACCGTGACAGCGCCCGTCCCCGCGTACGTCCCGGCCGGTGACGTCGTGCTGCGACGGTTCCGCCGGACAAGATCGCAACCCGGCCACACATTGCTCGGACGATCGGCGCAAGTCCCGGTTCGGACTCGCACGTGGGCGCGGCTCGACGTCTCCGCTGCCGGCCCATCGTGTGGGCGGGTTGCGATCGTGATTCGGCTCCTGACTCAGTACCAGCCCTCCGACTGGAAGGTGTTCCAGGCACCGCACGGGCTGCCGTAGCGGCCGTCGATGTAGTCCAGGCCCCACTCGATCTGGGTGACCGGGTTGGTCTGCCAGTCCGAGCCGAACGCACCCATCTTCGAGCCGGGCAGCGCCTGCGGGATCCCGTAGGCACCGGAGGACGGGTTGCTGGCCCGGTAGTCCCAGCCGGACTCCCGCTCCCAGAGCGCGTCGAGGCAGGAGAACTGCTCGGCGCCCCAGCCGTAGCGCTCGGCAGCCAGGTCCGCTGCGATGCCACGGACCGAGCCGCTGAACCTGGGCGTGCGCGACGCCGAACGGCTCGCGCGCTCCTGGGCCTCGCGGGCCTCGCGGGCCGCACGCGCCGCCCTCTCCGTGGCCTCCTTGGCCTTGCGCTGGCGGGCGGCCTCGAGCCGCTCCTTCTCGGCCAGCCGGGTCAGGGTGGCACCCGACGGCTTGGCCGGAAGCTGCTCGTGCCCGGCGACGGGCAGCGGGCCCGAGATCGCGGCCGGCTCGGCCACGACGGGCTCGTCGCTGACCAGTGCGTTGGCCCCGAGGGTCACTGCCGTCGAGGCCGCGGCCACGGCGGTCGCCGCGGCCATCCCCCGGATCGAGATCCGGTTCTTCAACTGCGTGGTCCTTCCCAGCACAGCCGTGCGCCCTCATGCGGCTCACGGCTTGGGCGTCACCCCGGACACGGGCCTCCTCCGTTGCTGGTCCCCGAAAGTGGAGGCTCGGGCCCCGCGCACGGTCGTTGTCCGACCTGCCGCTGCGGGGCGGCGCGGGCCTGGAGAAAACCGCCGGAGTCACTCCGAGTGACGACGGCGTGACGGCCTCACGCGGGGTCTTTCCACAAGACCATGCAACAAAGTCCAGAAGAATGGCCAATTCTGGCGGCGTGGGTTCGATCACATCCGCACGGGCACGCTGAGTGACGACGAGGGCCCGGTCACACTGCGTGACCGGGCCCTCCGTCGCGGCGGCAGGTGGGTCAGCCCGGCAGGTCCTCCAGCAGCTCGGTCACCAGCGCTGCGATCGGGGAGCGCTCCGAGCGGGTCAAGGTCACGTGCGCGAACAGCGGGTGCCCCTTCAGGGTCTCGATCACCGCGGCGACACCGTCGTGGCGGCCGACCCGCAGGTTGTCGCGCTGCGCGACGTCATGGGTCAGCACCACCCGCGAGCCCTGCCCGACCCGCGACAGCACCGTCAGCAGCACGTTGCGCTCGAGGGACTGTGCTTCGTCCACGATGACGAACGCGTCGTGCAGCGACCGGCCGCGGATGTGGGTGAGTGGCAACACCTCGAGCATCCCGCGGTCCATGACCTCGTCGACGACGTCGCCGGTGACCAGCGCACCGAGGGTGTCGAACACAGCCTGCGCCCAGGGGTTCATCTTCTCCGACTCGCTGCCCGGCAGGTAGCCGAGGTCCTGGCCGCCCACCGCGTACAGCGGCCGGAACACCACGACCTTGCGGTGCTGCCGGCGCTCCATCACCGCCTCCAAGCCGGCGCAGAGCGCCAGCGCCGACTTGCCGGTGCCGGCCCGGCCACCGAGGGAGATGATGCCGATGTCGGGGTCGAGCAGCAGGTCGAGCGCGACCCGCTGCTCGGCGCTGCGGCCGTGCAGACCAAACGCGTCGCGGTCGCCACGCACCAGCTGCACCTGCTTCTCCGGCGTGACCCGACCGAGTGCGCTGCCGCGCTCGGACACCAGAACGAGACCGGTGTGGCACGGCAGCTCACGGGCCTCTGCCAGGTCGGCGCGGTCGGTCTCGTACAAGCCGTCGACGAACTCGCCCGGCACGGTGACCTCGGCCATCCCGGTGAAGCCGGACTCGACGGTGCCCTTGCCGCGGTACTCCTCGGCGACCAGCCCGACGGCCGACGCCTTGACGCGCATGGGCAGGTCCTTGCTGACCAGCGTGACGTCGGCGCCGTCGGCGCCGAGGTTGCGCGCGACGGCGAGGATGCGGGTGTCGTTGTCACCGAGGCGGAACCCCGGCGGCAGCACGGAGTGGTCGGTGTGGTTGAGCTCCACGCGGACCGTCCCGCCGGCATCACCGACCGGCAGGGGGTCGTCCAGCCGCCCGTGCTGCATCCGCAAGTCGTCCAGCAGCCGCAACGCCTGGCGGGCGAAGTAGCCCAGCTCCGGGTGCGCGCGCTTCGCCTCGAGCTCGGTGATGACCACGACAGGCAGCACGACCTCGTGCTCGTCGAACCGCAGCACGGACAACGGGTCGGCGAGCAGGACGCTGGTGTCGAGGACGAAGGTGCGTCGACGCGCGGCAACGGTCACGAAGGGATCCCCTTACGGCGTGCACCCGCTCGCACGGCCGGCACGAGCCGACGGACGCGGGTGGTGGTGACGGCCGGGACGTGGCCCGAGGGCCGGTCGCCGGCCCTCTCCCCAGTGCTTGGAACACGCACGCACATGTGCACGGAGTGGGCCTCCCGAGCGGCCGGCGCGGATGCCGTCCGCTGCTTCGGACGGTACGCGGGGAAGTCGGGCACGGACGGGCAGACACGCGGAAACCACCCGGTAAGTCGGCTGTTCAGATGATCGACATTCGGTCGACCGGGCTACTCGCCGAACCGCCGTCCGCGCGCGGCGTAGGACCGGATCGCGCGCAGGAAGTCCACCTTGCGGAAGTCCGGCCAGTAGGCCTCGCAGAAGTAGAACTCCGAGTGCGCGCTCTGCCACAGCAGGAAGCCGGAGAGGCGCTGCTCGCCGGACGTGCGGATGACGAGGTCGGGGTCCGGCTGGCCCTTGGTGTAGAGGTGCTCGGCGATGTGCTCGACGTCGAGCAGCTGGGCGAGGTCCTCGATGGTCGTGCCCTTGGAGGCGTGCTCCTGCAGCAGGGAACGCACCGCGTCAGCGATCTCGCGCCGACCGCCGTAGCCGACGGCGACGTTGACGTGCAGGCCCTCGACGTCGACAGTGCGGTCGGCCGCGTTCTTGAGGGCCCGCGCGGTGTCCGCCGGCAGCAGGTCGAGCGCACCCACCGGGTGCACGCGCCACCGGCCGCGCGAGGCGATGTCGTCAACCAGGCCCTCGATGATGGCCAGCAGCGGCGTGAGCTCGGAGGCCGGGCGGTTGAGGTTGTCGGTCGAGAGCAGCCACAGCGTGACGACCTCGACGCCGACCTCCTCGCACCAGCCGAGGACCTCGGCGACCTTGTCGGCGCCGGCCCGCCACCCGCGCGACTTGGGCGCGCCGGAGGCCTTGGCCCACCGGCGGTTGCCGTCGAGGATGACCCCGACGTGGCGCGGGATCTGTGCAGGGTCCAGCGTCGACGCGATGCGCCGGGCGTAGAAGCCGTACACGAGGTCCCGCACGGTCGCTCAGGGTATCCCTCGCTCCGGGCGCCCCTTGCTACCGGTTGGTAACTTACGGTGGCGTAGGTTAAGATCACGGACATGGAGCACCCCGAGACGAGGCGCCACGGCGTGCTCGAGCACGTGGCCCACGACGTCGACGCCGTGGTTCAGGGGGTCAAGCCGCACCTGCGCGGCTGGCTGCACGCGGGCACGTTCCCGGTCGCGCTGGCCGCGGGCATCGTCCTCGTGGTCCTCGCCGACGGCACCAGGGAGACGGTCGCCA
>DASTVO010000027.1:0-9104 GCA_035759075.1 Actinomycetes bacterium | reverse complement strand
GCGTTCCTGGTCGGGAACACCGAGGTGGTCGCGGCCCTGACCAAGCTCAAGTCCTACCTGGACTACGGCACGTTCCAGCCGATCCAGATCGCGGCGACGGTGACCCTGAACGAGGCCGTCGACTACCCGGCCCAGGTCAACGCCGTCTACCAGTCGCGACGCAACGCCCTCGTCGACGGGCTGTCCCGCATCGGCTGGGAGATCGAGCGGCCCCGGGGCACGATGTTCGCCTGGGCGCCGATCCCCGAGCCGTACGCGGACATGGGCTCGATCGAGTTCGCCACCCTGATGGTCACCGACTGCGACGTGGCGGTGTCGCCGGGCGTCGGGTTCGGTCCCGGCGGCGACGGGCACGTCCGGTTCGCCCTGATCGAGAACGAGCAGCGGATCGTCCAGGCCGTCCGCCAGCTCAAGCGCGGCCTCCCCAAGCTCGGCTGACCCGCTGCCCCTCGACTCCATGATCGTGAGGAGATCTGGGCTCTCTGGAGGTCCGAATCCCCTCACGATCATGAAACGTGGCGGTGGCGAGTCGGGGTGAGCCCCGCCCGTAGGCTTTGCCCATGGCCGAGGGCAGCACCAGCAAGGCGTACTACGTCACGACACCCATCTACTACGTCAACGACGCGCCCCACATCGGCCACGCCTACACGACGGTCGCCGGTGACGTCCTGACCCGCTGGCACCGGCAGCGCGGCGAGGACGTCTGGTACCTCACCGGCACCGACGAGCACGGCCAGAAGGTGATGCGCGCCGCGGAGGGCGGCGGGGTCAGCCCGCAGGAGTGGACCGACCGGCTGGTCGAGACCGAGTGGAAGCCCGTGCTCGAGGTCATCGACGCCGCCAACGACGACTTCATCCGCACCACCGAGGTCCGCCACACCGAGCGGGTCCGCGAGTTCTGGCAGACCCTCTACGACAGCGGCGAGGTCTTCGAGGGCGCGTACGAGGGCCCGTACTGCGTCGCGTGCGAGGAGTTCAAGCTGCCGGCCGAGCTCCTCGACGGCGAGGACGGGGTCAAGCTCTGCCCGATTCACCACCGGCCGGTGGACATGCTCTCGGAGAAGAACTACTTCTTCCGGCTCTCGGCGTACGCGGACAAGCTGCTGTCCTTCTACGAGGCCAACCCGACCTTCGTGCAGCCGGAGAGCGCCCGCAACGAGGTGCTCGCGTTCGTCCGGCAGGGGCTGCAGGACCTCTCGATCACCCGGTCCACGTTCGACTGGGGCATCCCGGTCCCATGGGACGACTCGCACGTCCTCTACGTCTGGATCGACGCGCTGCTCAACTACGCGACGGCCGCCGGCTACGGCACCGACCCCGAGCGGTTCCAGCGGCTGTGGCCGGCCGACGTGCACCTGGTCGGCAAGGACATCCTGCGCTTCCACGCGGTCATCTGGCCGGCGATGCTGATGGCGGCCGGGCTCGAGCCGCCGCGGCAGGTCTTCGCCAACGGCTGGCTGCTGGTCGGCGGGGAGAAGATGAGCAAGACCAAGCTCACCGGCATCCACCCGCGTGCCATCACCGACGTGTTCGGCTCGGACGCCTTCCGCTACTACTTCCTGCGCGCGATCCCGTTCGGCCAGGACGGCTCGTTCTCGTGGGAGGACATGTCGGCGCGCTACAAGTCCGAGCTGGCCGACCAGCTCGGCAACCTCGCCTCCCGGCTGACCTCGATGGTCGGGCGGTACCGGGACGGTGTCCTGCCGGCCCCGGTCGACGAGCCGCTGCTCGCCGAGGCCGCCCACACCGCCGTGACCAAGGCCGAGGCGGCGATCGACACCATCGACCTGCAGGGCGCGATCCTCGCCGCGATGGACCTCGTGCGCGTGGTGAACAACTACGTCACCGAGAACGCGCCGTGGCAGGTCGCGAAGGACGAGTCGCGGGCCGCCGACCTCGACCGCATCCTGTACGCCACCGCCGAGGCGCTGCGGGTCGTCGCGGTGCTGCTGAACCCGGTGATGCCCAAGGCGTGCCGGCTGCTGTGGAGCGCGCTGGGCGCCGAGAGCGCCCTCGGCCCGATCGCCGAGCAGCGGGTGCAGGACGCCGGGGTGTGGGGTGTGCTGCCGGCCGGCGCCACGGTCACCAAGACCGAGCCGCTCTTCCCGCGCATCGAGGACCCCGAGCCGGCGTGACGGCGCGGCCCCCCGCCCCCGAGCCGCTCCGCGTCCCGGTGGCCGACAGCCACTGCCACCTGGACATGTCGCTGGACGACGTCGACGTCCTGACCGTCGAAGACGCGCTCGCGGCGTCGGCGGCGGTCGGCGTGCCGCGGGTCGTGCAGATCGGCTGCGACCTGCCCGGCGCCCGCTGGGCCGTGCAGACCGCGCGTCGGCAGGCCGCGGTCGTCGCCGGGGTGGCACTGCACCCGAACGAGGCGCCCCGGCTCGCCGCCGACGGGCGGCTCGGGGTGGCCCTCGCCGAGATCGACGCGCTTGCGGCCGACCCCCGCGTACGCGCTGTCGGCGAGACGGGTCTGGACCACTACCGCACCGGCGAGGACGGCCGTGGGGTGCAGGAGGAGTCCTTCCGGGCCCACATCGCGATGGCCAAGCGGCACGGGAAGGCCCTGGTCATCCACGACCGCGACGCCCACGACGACGTGCTGCGAGTCCTCGAGGACGCCGGCGCGCCGGACCGCGTCGTCTTCCACTGCTTCTCCGGCGACCGCGCGATGGCAGAGCACTGCGCCCGCCGTGGCTGGTGGCTGTCGTTCGCCGGCACCGTGACGTTCAAGAACGCCGGCGGACTGCGCGACGCGCTCGCGGCCGTCCCGCTCGACCGGCTGCTGGTCGAGACCGACGCGCCCTACCTCGCGCCGATGCCCTACCGCGGGCGGCCGAACGCCTCCTACCTGGTGCCGCACACGGTCCGGGCCATGGCCGAGGTGCTCGGCGTCGCCGAGGACGAGCTGTGCACGGCGATCGCCACGAACACCACGGCGGCGTTCGGCGACTGGTGACCGCCACGAGGCGTCGGATGTCACTCAGTGTGACCTGTGGGGTTCAGGTTGCCTCGTGTCCGACTCGCCCGCTACCGTCGTCGGCTTGTCCACGAGCCACCGTGCCCCCGTCGCCCGCCGCCTGCCCGCCCTGCTGCTGCAGGCGGCCGTCGTGCTGGGCCTCGTCGTCGGGACGACGGCGTTCGTCACCTCGGACAAGACGGTGACGGTCTCGGTCGACGGGGAGCGCCACCAGGTCCGCAGCTTCGCCAGCACGGTCGGTGACCTGCTGGCCAGCGAGGGCATCGAGGTCGACCTGCAGCACGACCTGGTGACCCCGACCCCGTCGCAGGGGCTACGCGACGGCGAGACGGTCGTCGTGCGCTACGGCCGCCCGGTGCTGCTCACCGTCGACGGTGAGCGCCGCACCGTCTGGACGACCGGACGCAACGTCACGGAGGCGCTGACGCTGCTGGGTGTCCGCGCCGAGGGCGCCTACGTCTCGGCGTCCCGCAGCAAGCGCATCACCCGCGGCGGCATCCAGCTCGACGTGCGCCTGCCGCACCACGTGACCTTCCTCGCCGACGGCAAGCGGCACGAGGTCACCACGACCGCGCCGACGATCCGCAGCGCCATGGCCGAGGCGGGTGTGCTGCTGCGCGAGCAGGACCGGGTCTCGGCCGACCTCACCCAGATGCCCCAGGCCGAGCAGGTCGTGGGCGTCACCCGGGTCGACGGCAAGCGCGTCGTCGAGGAGAAGGCGATCCCCTTCGACACCGAGAAGCGCAAGACCAAGGAGCTGTACCAGGGGCAGACCGAGGTCGTGACGGCCGGCAAGGTCGGGATCCGCGAGGTGCGCTACGAGGAGACCTACCTCGACGGCAAGCTCGAGTCCCGCGAGCTGGTGAGCAAGAAGGTCATCGAGGAGCCGGTCACCGAGGTGCTGCTCGTCGGGACCAAGCCCGTACCGCAGAACACCCCTGAGGCGGACGGGCTGAACTGGGCCGCCCTGGCCGACTGCGAGTCCAGCGGCAACCCGGACGCCTACAACCCGGCCGGTCCGTACTACGGCCTCTACCAGTTCCTCGCCAGCACCTGGCAGTCGGTCGGCGGCACGGGCGTCCCCACGGACCACAGCGCTGCCGAGCAGACGTACCGCGCACAGCTGCTCTACAAGCGCAGCGGCGCCGGCCAGTGGCCGGTGTGCGGCCGGCTGCTGTTCTCCTAGGCGGGTGACCACCGACCCTCAGCCCGGGTCCGCGCTCCTCGGCCCCGCCGAGGTTCGGGCGCTCGCGGCCCGGCTGGGCGCCCGTCCGACCAAGACGTTGGGGCAGAACTTCGTCATCGACGCGAACACCGTGCGGCGCATCGTGCGGGTGGCGGACGTCGGGCCGGGGGACGTGGTCGTCGAGGTCGGCCCGGGGCTCGGGTCGCTGACGCTGGGCCTGCTGCCGGAGGTCGCGTCGGTCGTGGCGGTCGAGGTCGACCCGGTGCTGGCGGGCGCGCTGGAGGAGACCGTCGCCGCTCGCGCACCGTCGTACGCCAAGAACCTGACGGTCGTCACCGCCGACGCGCTCCGGGTCGACGCGCTCCCGGGCCCGCCGCCCACCGCGCTGGTCGCGAACCTGCCCTACAACGTCGCGGTCCCGGTCCTGCTGAACATGCTCGAGCGTTTCCCGTCGTTGCGGCGGGTGCTGGTGATGGTGCAGTCGGAGGTCGCGGACCGGCTCGCGGCCGCGCCCGGCAGCCGGACGTACGGCGTGCCGTCGGTGAAGGCCGCGTGGTACGCGGACGTGCGCCGTGCCGGTGCCATCGGGCGCGCGGTGTTCTGGCCGGCGCCCAACGTCGACAGCGGTCTGGTCGCCATGACCCGGCGGGAGCCACCTGCCACGCCGGCCACGCGCGCCGAGGTCTTCGCGGTCGTGGACGCCGCCTTCGCGCAGCGCCGCAAGACGCTGCGGGCCGCGTTGGCCGGGTGGGCCGGCTCGCCGGCCGCCGCCGAGGAAGCGCTGCGCGCGGCGGGCATCGACCCGCGCACCCGGGGCGAGGCGCTGGGCGTCGAGGACTTCGCCCGGCTGGCGGCGCACCGGCCGGTGGGACGCCCCTAGGGTGGCCGCCATGACGTCGGTGACCGTTCGCGCGCCGGCGAAGGTGAACCTCGAGCTGGCCGTCGGTGCTCCGCGCCCGGACGGTTTCCACGACGTGGCCACCGCGTACCACGCGATCTCGATGTACGACGAGGTCGTGGTCACCGCGGCCGACCGGCTGGCCGTCTCGGTCTCCGCGGGGAGCGGGGTCGTGGTCGACGACGTCCCCCGGGACGCCAGCAACCTGGCGGCCTCCGCGGTGCTGGCGCTGGCCCGGCACGTCGGCCGGCAGCCGGACGTGCAGGTGCACATCACCAAGGGCATCCCCGTCGCCGGCGGCATGGCCGGCGGCAGCGCCGACGCCGCGGCTGCGCTGGTGGCCTGCGACGCGCTGTGGCAGACCGGGTTGTCCAAGACCGAGCTCGCCGAGGTGGCCGCCGGCCTGGGGAGCGACGTGCCCTTCTCCCTCGTCGGCGGCACCGCGCTGGGGACCGGGCGCGGCGAGGTCCTCACCCCGGTGCTGGCCCGCGGCCGGTTCCACTGGGTCGTGGCACTGGCCGACGGGGGTCTGTCGACGCCGGCGGTGTACGCCGAGTGCGACCGGCTCCGCGACGGCAAGGTGCTGCCGGAGCCCCGGGTGAGCGACGCGCTGATGGCGGCACTGCGCGCCGGCGACGCGGACGCGCTCGGCCATGCCCTGCACAACGACCTGCAGGACGCCGCCTGCTCGTTGCGCCCGGCGCTGCGGCAGACCCTCGCCACCGGCACCGAGGCGGGCGCTCTCGGCGCGATGGTCTCCGGCAGCGGCCCGACCGTCGTGTTCCTGGCCCGCAGCCCCGAGCACGCCATCGACATCGCGGTCGCGCTGAGCGCCACCGGCACCTGCCGCGCGGTCAAGCGCGCGCACGGACCGGTCGGCGGCGCGCGACTGGCCGGGGAGAGCTGAGTGGCCGCGCGCAACCTGGTCAACCTCGAGAGCGTCACGAAGGGCTACGGCACGAGGGTGCTGCTCGACGACGTCTCGCTCGGTGTCGCCGAAGGCGACCGGGTAGGTGTCGTCGGGCGCAACGGCGACGGTAAGTCGACCCTGCTGGGGCTGCTCACCCGGGCCGAGGCACCCGACTCGGGGCGGGTCACGCACATCGGCGGGCTGCGGGTCGGCGCCGTCGCGCAGCATGACGAGCTCGACCCGGCGGAGACCGTGCGGTCCGTCGTCGTCGGGCACGGACCGGCGCACCAGTGGGCAGCGGACGCGCGCGTGCGCGAGGTGCTGGCCGGACTCTTCGGCGAGCGCGACGACCTCGACGCGATGCTCGACCGGCCGCTGGGCCCGCTGTCCGGCGGTGAGCGGCGGCGGGTCGCGCTGGCGCGAGCCCTCGTCGGTGACCACGACCTGCTCGTCCTCGACGAGCCCACCAACCACCTCGACGTCGAAGGCATCGACTGGCTGGCGCGGCACCTGCGGGCGCGTCGGGAGGCCGTCGTCGTCGTGACGCACGACCGGTGGTTCCTCGACGCCGTGTGCTCGGCCACGTGGGAGGTGCAGGGCGGCAGCGTCCACGCGTACGACGGTGGCTACTCCGCCTACGTCCTGGCCCGCGCCGAGCGGGACCGCATCCAGGCCGCCGTCGACGCTCGCCGCGCCAACCTGGTCCGCAAGGAGCTCGCCTGGCTGCGGCGCGGCCCGCCGGCCCGCACGTCGAAGCCGCAGTTCCGCATCGACGCCGCGAACGCGCTGATCGAGCAGGAGCCGCCGCCGCGGGACAGCGTCGAGCTCATGCGCTTCGCCAGCTCCCGGCTCGGCAAGACCGTGTACGAGGTGCACGACGCGACCGTCACGGTCGGCGACCGCACCCTTCTCGACCGGCTGACCTGGCACGTCGGTCCGGGCGACCGGATCGGCATCGCCGGGGTCAACGGCTCCGGCAAGACCTCGCTGCTGCGACTGCTCACCGGTGGCCTGGCGCCGACCGCCGGAAAGGTCGTGCGCGGGGTCACCGTGCGCGAGGCCTACCTGTCCCAGGACGTCGTCGAGCTGGACCCGGCGCTGCGGGTGCTCGAGGCGGTGGAGGCCGTGCGTCGGGTCGTGGAGCTCGGCAAGGGCCGGTCCGTCACGGCCACCCAGATGTGTGAGCGGTTCGGCTTCGTCGGCACCGCCCAGTGGACCCCGGTCGGCGAGCTCTCCGGCGGGGAGCGGCGCCGGCTCCAGCTGCTGCGGCTGCTGATGGACGAGCCGAACGTGCTGCTGCTCGACGAGCCGACCAACGACCTCGACATCGACACCCTCACGGCGCTGGAGGACCTGCTCGACGGCTGGGCCGGGACGCTGGTCGTGGTGTCGCACGACCGCTACTTCCTGGAGCGGGTCTGTGACCGGACGGTCGCCCTGCTCGGTGACGGCCGGCTGCGCGACCTGCCGGGGGGCATCGACGAGTACCTGGCGCTGCGGCGGAAGGCCGCGGCCGCGCCGACCGTGCCCGCCGCCGCGGCCGGACCGCCGGCGGCGAGCGACGCAGCCGCCGCGCGCGCTGCCCGCAAGGAGCTGGCCAAGGTCGAACGGCAGCTGGACCGGCTGCGCGACCAGGAAGCCCGGCTGCACGAGGAGATGGCCACCGCCGCGACCGACCACGAGCGGGTGCTCGAGCTGGACACCCGGCTGCGCGCGCTGCACGACGAGCGCGGCGAGCTCGAGGAACGCTGGCTCCAGCTGGCCGAGGTCGTCGGCTGAGAGCCGCCCCGCGTACCCTCCCGCGCATGCCTGTCGCCCTGGAGTGGGGACCCGTGGGTGCGAGGGTCCTGGCCGAGACCTGTGACGTCGTCGTCGTGGTCGACGTGCTGTCGTTCTCGACAGCGGTCACCGTCGCGGTCGAGCGCGGTGCCAAGGTGTGGCCGCACACCGGTGGTGAGGCGGCCCGCATGCTGGCTCGCGACATCGACGCCGTGCTCGCGGGCAACCGCTCCTCCCACGACGGCGTCACGCTCTCACCCGCGAGCCTGCTCGACCTCGACCCGGACAGCCGCATCGTGCTGCCGTCGCCGAACGGCTCGTCGATCGCCTTCGCGGCGGTCAACGGCGAGCGACCGGTCGTGGCGGCGTGCCTGCGCAACGCGCGCGCGGTGGCGAGTCACCTGCGGGACGTGGAGCGCGTCGGCGTCGTCGCCGCCGGGGAGCGGTGGGGGGACGGATCGCTGCGGCCCGCGTACGAGGACCTCGTCGGGGCGGGCGCTCTGGTGGACCGGCTCGCCGCGCAGGACCCCGGTGTCCGGCTCACACCCGAGGCGGAGGCCGCGGCCCTGGCGTTCCGCTGGCTGCGCCCGCTGGAGCAGTGCCCCTCGGGATCGGAGCTGGTCGAGAAGGGCTACGCCGACGACGTCCGTATCGCGGGCGAGGTGGACGCGAGCGCTGTCGTGCCGGTGCTGGTCGAGGGGCGGTTCGTCGCGGCGTAGCGGGTCAAGGACGCTCCTCGAACGGGACGACGAGCCGGCGCAACAGGCCGGACAGCGCATCCTGGTCCGGGCGGGACAGGACCTTGAGCAGCTGACGCTCCCGGTCGAGCAGGTCTGCGAGCGCGGCGTCGACCCGTTCCTTTCCCGCAGGTGTCAGCCGGACCTGCACCCCTCGTCGGTCGGCCGGGTCCGGGAGTCGCTGCACAAGGCCGCGGCTCTCCAGCCGGTCGACGCGGTTGGTCATCGTGCCGGAGGTCACGAGGGTCTGCTCGAGCAGCCGGCCGGGGGACAGCACGTACGGCCGGCCCGCGCGGCGCAGGGCGGCGAGCACGTCGAACTCCCACACCTCCAGGTCGTGCGCGGCGAACGCGGTGCGGCGCGCGCGGTCGAGGTGGTGGGCCAGCCGCGTCACCCGGCTGAGCACCTCGAGCGGTCGCACGTCGAGGTCCGGGCGCTCGCGAGCCCAGGCGGAGACCAGCCGGTCGACCTCGTCCTGCATCGCACCTCCACGTGTGTGCGGTGAAGATTATCGAGTCCAAGCCTCTTGACATCGAGACGTTCGGGTCGGCAGGATGTCTCGACGTCAAGATATTCTCCGCGACTTGCCCAGGAGGGTCGATGAGGTGGGA
>DASTVO010000026.1:0-7558 GCA_035759075.1 Actinomycetes bacterium | reverse complement strand
CCTCGGAAAAGGCCCCTTACCAGGGCATTCGCCGCCATCCGAGCTGCAGGGACGGGTCTCAGGCTTGACCGGGAGCGCGGGTGAGAGCAGGTTGCGGGGTGCTGTCCAGGTCGGGGCCGGCGGCAACACGCTGTCCCATCGGCGTGCCCGTCGCTCGGCGCCCCCGACCCCTAGCCGAGGAGGGGTTGTGAGAGGTACACGCACCCGAATGACCGCCGCTCTACTTGCCGGAGGTACGGCCGCGGCGCTCGTGTTGACGCCGGTCCCGGCCGCACAAGCCGCGCCCACCACACTCAGCATCAACGTCGGCAGTGCCGGTCTCGTGCGCGGCGTCGTCTTCGAGGGCATGAAGTTCGGCGCACCCGACACGATCACGGTCCACCGTGGCGACACTCTGACCTTCAACTTCGAAGGGTTCCACACCGCGACGCTGATTCCCGCCGGGGTCGGCGCGGACGACTGGAGGCTGGACCACACCGGGCCGGGTGGCGACTTCGCGGTGCTGCAGACTGACGCCGACGACCCGCAGCCAGCCTTCGAGCTGAACAAGAGAGTTCTCTTCCCGAACGTGCAGGGGTGCGGGACGTCGAGCGCGCCCTGCTCCTACAAGGGCAATTCGCTCGTGAACTCGGGCGCGCCGCTGGGCTCTCCGACGTTCAGTGTGACGGTGGACGCGACCCCGGGAACGACCTTCTGGGTGCTCTGCATCATCCACCCGATGATGCAGATGCGCGTCACCGTGGTGCCGGACTCCGCGACCACCACGACGCAGGCGCAGATCGACGCCACTGAGTCGGCCGTCAACGCGGCGCAGCGTGAGGAGGCAGCCGCGGTCATCAAGCGCCTGCAGAGGCCGACGCGGCACCGGACCGCCGGAGGACGAGTCGTGTGGGACGCCTATGCGGGCTACGACGGCGACGGCTGGGGCCTGAACGCGATGTTCCCGACCACCCTGCGGATCGACAAGGGCGACCGGGTGCGCTGGCACTTCGCCCAGCTGCTGGGCAACTTGCACTCCGTCACCTTCCCGAGGTCGACCGCGATCGACCTGGCCGAGAACGACTTCAGCGGGCAGAACGTGCGCTGCGAAAGCCCGGGTGGAGACACCGCGCCGGACGCGCCCCCGCCGACGTTCTGCTCCTCCGGTGCACAGAACGTGGAGTTCGAGGTGCGGGCGATCGGGGTCCTGCCGCAAGGCGGCCAGAAGTTCTTCGGCACCAAGACAGGTCTGCGGTCGTCGGGCGTGCGTGGTCCCGACGGCCCGACCACGCGCCCGTACGACCTGAGGTTCATGCGGGTCTCCCCCAAGAAGGGGTTCCGGTACGCCTGCACGGTCCACGGCGAGATGATGAGCGGCACCGTCATCGTCCGCTGACAGGGCGGGTGGCCGCGGCGGGGGGGACCGGCCCTCCCGCCGCGGCGAATAGCGTCTTGACGTCCTAATGCCGTTAGGACATCATCGCACTATGAGCTCGGAGCCGGTCACGCTCGACCGCCGACAGCGGCGGCGGCAGGAGACGATCGTCGAGGTCCTCGACATCGCGGCCGAGATCATGGCCGAGCAGGGTGTCGGAGGCCTCTCGGTGGGCGAAGTGGCCCGCCGGATGGGTATCCGCCCGCCGTCGCTGTACGTGTACTTCCCGTCGAAGCACGCCCTGTACGACGCCCTGTTCGCCCGCGGCGCCCAACTGGTCCTCGACCACGTCCGTGCCAACATGGGGACCAACGACAACGACCCGCGGCCGCTGGACGAGCTGCTGCTGCGTGAGGCCGAAGTCTTCGTCACGTGGTCGCTCGAGCACCCCGCGTACACCCAGCTGCTGTTCTGGCGACCGGTGCCCGGCTTCGCGCCGTCGGCCGAGGCATACGCGCCTGCCGTCGAGCTGGTCGAGCTCACCCGGCACAGGTTCGCTGCCTTGCAGCAAGCCGGGCTCGTCCAGCCAGACGCCGACGTCGACGCCGTCGTGCGCGACTGGACCGTGCTCATCGCGGGCGTCACCAGTCAGCAGATGTCCAACGCACCGGATGAACCGTTCGCCACCGGTCGCTTCACCGCGGCGCTGCCCAGCCTCGTCGGCATGTTCGCCCGCCACTACGGCACCACCGTCACCACCACAAGCAGCAAGGGCAGACGCCGGTCGTCCGCCCCGTCCACGAAGGAGACCCGCCGTGCCCGCAAGCGTTGACCAGATCGCCGACCGCATCTACCGGATCTCCACCTTCGTGCCGGAGCTCGGGCCGACGGGCTTCACGTTCAACCAGTTCCTCGTCGACGCGGAGGAGCCGCTGCTCTACCACACCGGGATGCGGCAGCTGTTTCCCCAGGTTCGCGAGGCGATCGAGCGGGTCATGCCGGTCGACCGGCTGCGCTGGATCGCGTTCTCGCACCTGGAGGCCGACGAGTGCGGTGCAGTCGACGAGTTCCTCGAGGTCGCCCCGCATGCGCAGGTCGCCCACGGCTCGCTCGGTGTCATGCTCTCGCTGCAGGACCAGCTGCCTCGGCCGCCACGTCCCCTCGAGGACGGCGAGGTGCTCGACCTCGGCGGCGCGTCCCTGGCTCGCCGCGTCGTCGAGATCGCGACACCGCACGTGCCGCACAACTGGGAGTCGCACATGTTCTTCGAGCAGGAGACCCGGACGCTGTTCCTCGGCGACCTGCTCACCCAGCTCGGCAACGGCCCGGCGGTGACGAGCGAGGACCTCGTCGACGCCGCGATCGCGGCAGAGGACCTGTTCCGCCAGACGTCGCTCGGGCCGTCCGTCCCGGCCACCTACCGTCGGCTCGCGGACCTGGACCCCGCCCGTCTGGCCATCATGCACGGCTCGTCGTACGACGGCGACTGCGCGGCTCTGCTGCGCGCGATGGCCGACGTCTACGAGCAGCGGTACGGCTGCGCCTCGGCCGAGGTGCCCGCGCAGCCGCTGCCGGGACACGACGCCCCCGTCGGTGCACTGTCGTGAGCCCGACGTGGGTGGCCGCCACCGCCGCTCGACCCGGGCCGCGGAGACCGGCGCTGCGGCGCGACCTCGCGATGCGACTGGCCGCCGACGAGTACGACCGGCTCGTCGCCCAGCTGCGCGAGCTCGCGCCGGAGGACTGGTCGAAGCCGACCGCCTGCCCGGCCTGGGACGTGCACGCAATGGCGTGTCACGTCCTTGGCATGGCGGAGTTCGCCGCGTCGCCGCTCGAGCAGTGGCGGCAGTCCCGTGCGGCGCGCAAGACGGGCGGGCTCTTCATCGACGCGCTGACCGCGGTTCAGGCCGAGAAGCACATCGCCCGCACACCAGCCGACGTCGTGGCACGACTGGCCGTGGTGGCGCCACGGGCCGCCGCCGGGCGCCGCCGGACCCCCGCGCCCGTGCGCCGGATCCGCATGGGGGCGCAACCCGTCGAGGAGACGGGCACCAAGACCGAGCCGTGGACGCTCGGCTACCTGACCGACGTGATCCTGACCCGCGACACCTGGATGCACCGCAGCGACATCGCGGCCGCCACCGGCCGGGCCATGACCCTCACCCCGGAGCACGACGGCGTCCTGGTCGCCGACGTCGCCGCGGAGTGGGCCGGGCGCCACGGGCAGCCCTGCGCGCTCACCCTGACCGGGCCGGCAGGTGGCGGGTGGACGTTCAACGGCGCAGCCGACGAGTCGCCGGTGCTGGAGCTCGACGCCGTCGAGTTCTGCCGCATCTTGTCCGGACGGGGCACCGGCCCCGGGCTGTTGTCGACGCGCGTCCCGTTCTGAGGAGCGGCCGGCCTGCCGTCGCCGAACCGTGTGCGCCGGAGGCGAGCGTAGGAAGCCGTAGTCACATCGGGTCAACCAAAATGGTCTTGGTCGGCCCTTCCCGGACGAACAGCCGCGGGCAACAGTTCAGGTCGACACGACGTGGATCACGACCAGCATCGCGTGCATCGTCCACTGGAGGCCCTGATGGTCGTCCGCCCCCGTACCCACGGCCGAGCCCTCGTGGTCGCTGCCGCCGTCGCTGCGCTCGTCGCGACCGGGATGCCCACCGGCGCCCACGCCGCCACGGGGCCGCGAGCGGGGCTGGTCGGCAGTCCACTGCTGCTGCAGGACAACACGCAGCTCCACGGGTACGACGTCGCGGTCGACGGCGCCGGTACCGCGTACATCGGCTGGATCGCCGACGACTCGGCGAGCGCGTCCGCCACCCGCAAGGTCCGCTTCTGCACGCTGCCGCCGAACAGCACGGCGTGCGCCGGCGGGGTGCAGGTCATCGACGCGCTCGGCCCGTCCTCCGCCGCCGGACTGCGGGTGCTGGCCACGGCCGGCGGGACGGTGACCCTGGTCTGGTTCCACGACACCGACCCCGGGTCGGTCACCGGGCCGCGCGGCGGGCGGATCGCGGTCGCCACCTCCCAGGCCGGCGGCCCGCTCTCCGCGGCGACCGACGTCGCGGACGCCCCCAGCTTCGGCCAGCTGCTCGACGCCCAGCTCGGCCCCGGCGATGCCCTCTGGACCATCGCCTACAAGGGGGTCGGCACCACCGAGATCGAGGTCCGCGCCGGCGTGGCGAACGCCCCGCAGACGGTGACGGTGCCCTACAGCGTGGCCACGACGCGGCTCGCGTTCGCCGGGTCCACGCCGGTCATCGCGGCCCAGCAGTACGGCGCGGTGTCGACGCCCATCAACGCAGCGTTCGGCACCGGCGGCGGGTGGTCGGGCTTCGCGCCGGTCGCCAACACCTGGTCGGTCGGGTCGCTCGGGCTGGCCGCTGCGACCAGCGGCGTCCGCCTCGTCGCCGCGATCGCCAACGCCAGCTACATCCCGGTCGTGTCGAGGTTCACCGGCTCGGGCTTCACCCGTCCGACGCCTACCGGTGACCGGAACTCGTGCGCGCCGTCCTCGCACGACCTGGTGGCCGACGCGAGCGGGCGGCTGGCGGACGTGAGCAACGAGTGCGGTCAGATCACGGTGGCCAACATGGCCGGGGCAGGCCGCGCAGGGCTGGTGCGTTTCGCTGCCGGAGGCACGGTCGCCGACGGTGACCCGCAGATCGCCAGCACGCCGCGCGGTCACGCCCGGGTCGCCTGGTCGATCCAGTCCACGACGGGCAACAAGCTGCTGGTGGGTCATGTGCTGCTGCCGGCGCTGGAGCGGGCGGTCGCCAAGAAGTCCCGGCAGGGCAAGGTCACGGTGAAGGGGCCCGCGTCGTGCCTGCCGGCCTCGACGGTGGCGGTCGCTGTCAGGGCCCGCCCGGCCCGGGGCTGGGCGACCGGCGCCAAGAGCCTGCGGCTGGACGGCAAGCGGGTCAGGTCGTCGCTGAACGGCGCCCGGCTCGCACCGGGGTCGACCCACGTGCTGACCGGGCGGGTGGTCTTCAGCCGTGGCGGGCAGGCCGTCGCGCGGACGGTGAAGCTCAGCTTCCGGAGCTGCGCGAACCCGTAGCGCCCATCCAGGCGGCCGTCGTGACCAGCACTGCCAGGACGATGCCGCCCGCGATACCCAGGGCGGTCCCGATGCCGTACGCCATCGCCTCCTCGCCGGACCCGGCGAGCAGGTAGCCGGAGCGCACCTCCAGCGACACGTCCAGCCAGACCAGCAGCGCGGCGGCCACCGGCACCGGCAGACCGACACCGAGCCACGTCCAGGCCGGTGTGCGGCGGTGCCGCTGGGCGGCGACGAAGGCCACGAACGGTGGAGCGACGACCAGGAGTGCCAGCCACCCCAGCCGCAGTGCGAGGGGGAGGCGGGCGAACTGGCCCGCGTCCATGAGCAGCTGCGGGGAGTAGGCCGCGACCAGGGTCGCCGTCGCGGCGGCCGAGACGGAGGCCGTCGGGTGCTTGTGCAGGAGTGCCGCCATGGGGTGACCTCGACTCGCTTCGTGCGGGGGACCGAGGTACAGGCTGGCCGTGGCTCGACGCCGCCGCCTGAGTCGCCGTACTCAACTGGGGCGCGGCCTGCGGGCCTGCACAATCGAGCGCATGGCTGACTCGGCGCTCTCCGTACGGCCCGCGAACGAGGCGAGCTGGGAGGACCTGCAGACCGTCTTCGGCGTACGCGGGGCAGCCGCTCGGTGCCAGTGCCAGCGCTACAAGCTGGCGCCGAAGGAGGCGTTCCGCAACTTCCCCGTCGAGGAGCGGGCCGACCGGTTGCGCCGCCAGACCGACGCGGGGCACCCCGGCTCCGGCGCGACCAGCGGCCTCGTCGCGTACCTCGACGACGATCCGGTCGGGTGGTGCGCCGTCGAGCCCCGCCCTCGCTTCACCGGCCTGCTGCGCAACAACCGGGTTCCGTGGGAGGGCCGCAGCGAGGACAAGGCGGACGAGACCGTCTGGGCCGTCACCTGCCTGTTCACCAGGGCGGGGTTCCGCAGGCGGGGAGTGAGCCGGGCGCTGGCGCGGGCGGCGGTGGGCTACGCCCGGGAGCGCGGCGCCCGGGCGCTGGAGGGCTACCCGATCGTCACCAAGGAGGTGATCCTCGAGGAGCTGCACGTCGGCACCGAGCGCGTCTTCGCCGACGCGGGCCTCACCGTGGTCAGCCGACCCACACCGCGACGTCTGGTGATGCGTATCGACTTCTGACGCCCGGCGGGCCTCGAGTCTCGGCCGAGGGGCGGGTCGGTGGCGCAGAAACAGGTCAGCCGCTAGCGAATCGGGCAACCCGCCAGTGCTTGGCCGGAACTTTCCTCGGCCACCCCTTCACGGGTCTTGGCGGCGTGACTACCTTCCGGGCCAGCGTCGGCGGAGATCCCGCTGCGTGCAGAGAGTGGAGCCCAGATGCGCACGAGACTCGCTGTACTGGCTGCATCGGTCCTGGCGATCACCGCCCTCCCACTAGGAGGTGTGAGCGCCGCCGCGAATGCTTGCGACACTCAGGTCAACAACACCTACAAGAAGCTGCTCGAGTGCGTCACCCTCGACGGCGCCCGCGAGCACCAGGCGGCTCTGCAGGCCATCGCCGACGCCAACAACGGCATCCGGACATCCGGGACTCCGGGCTACGACAAGTCGGTGGAGTACGCCGTCGACGTTCTTGAGCAGGCTGGGCTGAATGTCACGGTCCAGGAGTTCCAGTTCCAGACGTTCATCACGCTCACGCCGCCGGTCCTGGAGCAGGTCTCTCCCGCACCCGCGGGACCGGTCCCGAACACGATCCTGTCCTACTCGGGCAGCGGTGACGTCGCCGCGCCTGTGACGGCTCTGCCCGCGCCACCGGGGGACACGACGCCCGGCTGCGAGGCGTCCGACTTCGCCGGCTTCCCGGCAGGCACCATCGCCCTGGTCAGCCGCGGAGCCTGCACGTTCGCGATCAAGGCCACCAACGCGTTCAACGCGGGGGCGGCCGGCGTCGTCATCTACAACAACGGCCCGGGGAGCATCAACGGGACCCTCGGCAACGACTTCACCCTGAACATCCCGGTCACATCGGTCACCCAGGCCCTCGGGCAGCAGCTCGCCGCAACTCCCGTGCTCATCATGCGGCTCAAGACCGACACGTTCCGCGGCCAGGCGACGACCAGCAACGTGCTCGCCGAGACCCCGTGGGGCAACCCCGACAACGTGGTGATGGTCGGTGCGCACCTGGACTCGGTGAAC
>DASTVO010000025.1:0-4406 GCA_035759075.1 Actinomycetes bacterium | reverse complement strand
GAGCAGCGCCACGGCGCCGAACGGGCCCCGCTCGACCAGCGTGGCCAGGTAGTCGTTGTGCGACTCCTTCGCGGCGGAGGCCGGTTCCTGCTCCAGCGTCCGGCGGGTGCCGGCCGGACCGAGCCCGATCAGCCCGCCCTTCTCGAACAGCCTGTACTGGTCGGAGAACAGCGACTGGCGTGACTCGGCGCTGCGGGACGCCCGGCCGACCGAGTACTTGATGTAGGGGTTCTCGCTCTCCTGGACGATGGTCATTGCAGGCCCGGACACCACGGCCCAGGTGCCGCCGCCGACCAGGAGCAGCAGCACGACCACCGTGCCGGCGGCCGCGGTGCTGACCCGCCAGCGCAGCGTCAGGAACACCACCACGAGGCCGCCGAGCAGCAGGGACAGCGAGGCCGCGTTCGACCCGGAGAGCACCATCGCGGCGACCAGCACAGCGATCGCGGCGCCCCGGGCCCGGCGGGACGACGGGTAGCGGGTCGCGAGGACCACGAACACCGAGATCATGAAGTAGTTGCCGGCCATGTTCGGGTGGTCGAACATCTGCCGGGCCCGCCCGCCGCCGGCCCGGGACACGCCGGCCAGCGCCGGCAGGCCGACCAGCACCGCGACGACCAGCGCCGAGGCCCAGGCGGTGGCCGCGAGGCACCAGGTCCGCAGCACGGCGCGCAGCGCGTCGGGAGTCCGGCAGAGGCTGGTCACGGCGGCGCAGAAGGCGAGCAGGAAGATCTCCTGCATCACCGCGATGCCCCCGAGCTTGGGAGCCGGGCTGAACAGCGCGGCGGTGGCGCCGACGGTCAGCAGGCCGGCCATCGGCACGGCGTAGGGCAGGTGCAGCGTGGCGCCGGACACTCCCGCCCACAGCACGACCGCACCGATGGCGAGCGCCATGACCAGGTCCACCGGCGCGCTGTTCCCGGGTCCCTTCGGGCTCAGGAAGGCCATCATCGCGACGGCGGCGAGGACCAGCCCCAGCGCCATGCCACCAGAAGTCTCGACCCTGGTGTCGGCCGCCAGCAGCTGCGGCTCCGCGGTCGCGGTCACAGTGCTCCTCAGGGGACCGTGACGGCGGGCTGCGGGGCCTCCGTGCCTGCGGTCTCGAGCGGCCCGGGGTCGGTCCATCGTCGCTGGTAGCTGACGATGCCCAGGAGCGGCCAGCGGGTGATCGCCAGCTGGTGGCGCAGCTCGGCCAGGTCGGACCTGCGGATGACGCGGGGGGAGACCACGACCAGCCCGGCCGCCGGCCCGGCCTCCTCCTCGCGCAGGGTGAAGCCGCTGCGGTGCGCGGGCGGCTCCAGGTCGGGCAGCGAGATCTCCGGGAAGGGCGACGGCGGGTCCAGGAGCTCGTCGTCCTCGTAGGACCCCACCTCGTCCCGCAGCCAGCCGGCGAGCCGTTCCAGGTCGACCCGTGGGCCGAGGGACACCAGCCGGGCGGACCGGACCCCGGCGCCGCTCGCGGCCAGGGTCAGGAACTGCGGGAGCCAGAGGTCGCGCAGGTGGGTGTCGTTCTGCGGCGGACGTGGCAGGTTCCCGAGCACCGGCGCGCCCAGCAGCCGGGAGAGCGCCTCCGGGTTGAGGATCGTCGGGTTGACCGACTCCAGCAGCGCGGCGACGCCGACGCCCAGCGCCAGGCCGAGCAGCCCCCCGACGGCCAGCCGGGCGACCAGCCCGGAGGGCTCGGGGCCATCGGGCACTGCCGCCGCGTCCACGACCGCCGGCTGCGGCGCGAGGGCCAGCCCCTCGAGCAGCCGCTGGCGTTGCTCGGCGAGGCCGCTGAGGTTGCGGACGGCGGCGTCGTACCGCAGCTTCAGCGCGGTGACCGACCCCAGCCCGGTCACCTCCGCGTCGCTGATCTCCTGGGTCAGCGCGTCGATCTCCTCGGTGACCGTCGCCATCTGGGCCGAGACCTCGTCGAGGAGCTTGGTGAGCTCGCCGGTGACCACCCCGCGGCGCATCTCCAGCAGCTGCTCGGCCAACGCGTTCGTGATCTTGGCCACCGCCTTGCGGTCGGCGTCGTAGACCGACAGCTCGAGCACGCCGGACGTGCCGACCGGCTCGATCCGCACGTTGCGCGCCACCTCCTCCGGGTCGCGGTCGACCTTCGCCGCCTTCAGCGCAGTGGCGATCCGTCCCGGGCTGGTGACGTAGCCGGCGGCCGTGTCGGCGACCGAACGTGCCGCGGTGGAGTCGGTCACCTCCGACCCCCCGATCAGGACGCGCGAGGTCGCGAGGTAGCGGTCCTCGGCGGTCAGGTGCATCCCGAACGGGATGAGCAGCCCGACGAGGAACAGCGTGACGATCACGCCCAGGTGGTGTCGCAGTCGTTGTGCGGCTTCCAGTGGTTCCACAGCTGCCGTCCTCTACGGGATCTGGTACTCGATGTGCAGGACGGCCGGCTTGCCGCCCTCGAACGCCTCGGCCGTGCGTTCCCCGTTGCCGCGGACGACCAGCACTGCCGCGTTGCCGCTCGCCCACCCCGGCCGGTCGACGATCTCCTGGAGCACCGCGGCGAGACCTGGAATGCGCTGGTCGGCGCCGCTGACGCCCTTCGCGGTCCAGGCCGCGGGTGACCACGGCACCGACGCGGACGTGGTGGCCCGGCGGCTGACGTCGTTAGCCACGGCCTGGAAGGTCGCGCCGTCGTCGGCGGCCTGCCCGTGGACGGTGAGCGTCGACGCCGAGGAGTCCAGCGCGTCCACGGTGAACTGGACGTAGGCGTCGGTGATCGTCGCGCCCGGGGGCACGGTCACCCCGGCGAACCGGAGACCGACCACCTGCTCGCGGCTCCGGTCGAACCCGAGCTCCAGGTCCCCGCTGCCGAGCCCGACCGACCCGTTGGAGACGCGCTCCTCGGCGTCGTCGGAGCCCTGCGCCACCGCGAGGTCCAGGACGAGATCGCTGCCCGGCTCCAGCACGTCGACCGCGACCCGGTCGGTGCTCGTCAGGACGCCGTCGGTCGCTTCGAGCTCCAGCACGTGCGTGCCCGGCTGGTCGAACGTCGCCGTGGTGCTCGGCTCGGTCGGGTCGGCGAACTGCACCGGCCCCGGTCCGCTCACCTGCCGCCATGTCGACGACAGGGACCCGTCGCCGGGCTTGCCGTCGTCGGAGACCGAACCGTCCAGTGTTGCGCCGGAGCCGAGCACGGTCGTCTGGTCGAACCCGGCCAGCACGACCGGCGCCGTGTTCGCCGGGGTGCCGCCGCCGACCTGGTACTCGATGTGCAGCACCGGTGCCGCCGTTCCGTCGAAGGCCTCCGCGGTCCGGGTCCCGCCGCCGGTCACCACGAGGACGAGCGCGTTGCCGCTGCTCCACCCGGGCCGGTTGGTGACCTCCTGGACGACCGAGCTCAGGTCCGGCGTCTGCTGTGCCGCTCCGGAAGCGCCCTTCGTGTCCCACGGAGCGGGCGACCAGTTGACCTGGGCGTTCGTCGTCGGCCGCGAGGACACGTCTCGGCCGGCCGTCGTGAAGGTCCTCGCGTTGTCGGCCGCCTGACCGCGCACGGCCAGGGACGTCGCGCCGGTGGAGACCTCGTCAACGGTGAACTGCACGTACGCGTTGGTGATGCTGGCGCCGTGCGGCAGCGGCACCCCGGCGAAGCGCAGCCCGATCGTCTGGATGCTGCCCCGGTCCGTCACCAGCTCGAGGTCCGCGCCGGACAGCCTCATCGACCCGCTCGGCTTCTCCTCGGCGTCGTCCGAGCTGCTCGTGACGGCAACGTCGAGCGAGAGGGGTGTCCCGTGGGGCGCGACCTCGACGACCACCTCGTCGAACGACGTCTTCTCGCCGTCGTCGCCGGTCAGCCGCAGGACATAGGTGCCGGCGGCGGAGAACGTCGCCGAGGTGGACGGCTCGCCAGGGTCTCCGAACGTGACCGACCCCGTGGCCGGCGACTGGTTCGTCCAGGTCGAGGTGAGGCTCGCGCTCGGCAGGCCGTCGTCCGAGACGTCTCCGGTGAGGACCGCGCCGTTGCCGAGGACCGTGGTCATGTCAGGCCCCGCGTCCACGACGGGCGGCAAGTTGCCGATCGGCGGTGAGCTCGTCGACATCTCGAAGAGCTTCCCGTCGTTCTCCGCCGGGTTGGTGTTGTTGTCGACCCCGCGCGCGACGATGTACAGGTTCATGCCCGCGCCGCCGGCGCTGGGCGGGGCCAGGGTGATGCCGGCGGCCTTCTTCGTCGACGCCGAGGCGATGTCGATCGTGTTGACCAGCTGGCCCGCCAGGGTCACCTCGTAGACGCTGCGCGAGGCCTGGTCGAGCACGAGCACGGTGTCGCGGCCGGCGTCGTAGGCGATGCCCTCCGGGTCCTGCGCGCCGTACACAGCGACGTCGAACTGGCGGAGGTAGCCGCCGCCGCTGCTGTAGACGTAGACCTCCTTGTTGACCCCGTCGACCACGTAGAGGTC
>DASTVO010000024.1:0-4671 GCA_035759075.1 Actinomycetes bacterium | reverse complement strand
CGCATCCGGGAACGCGCTGAGCCGACCCTTGTTCTCACGGCGCCGACCCCCGGGCCCATCTCGGGGTCGGCCCCTGAACCCCCGCCCTAGCCCTTCTGAGCGTGGACGCCGCTGGTCGGCGTGGTCGGTGCCCTGTACCGGGCCAGCAGGCCCGCTGCGGCCACCAGGGCCCACGTCGCCTCCAGGACGAGGAACCCCCACTGGGACTCCTCGTACGCGAGAACGGCGAGGATGTCCGCGCCGACCGTGTTCAGCCACAGGCTGGGAAGGGACCTCGGCTGCAGCACCCCGACCTGGCCGAGGCCGAAGGCGAGAAGGACGAGAGACGCACCGACAAGCTGGACGATGGTGGACACGACTGCTCCAGGAGCGTCGTCGTGCAGGACCGGGTACGGCGCGTCTCGTCCGGGGCCACCGGGGGGTCGGTGACCAGCGGCCAGTCTAGCAACCGCCAGTGCCGCGCCCGGCGTCCGACCTCGTGGGCGGCGGCGCGCTACAGCAGCAGCGCCATCTCGATCTCCCGACGGCTGGGGTCGAGCTCGTAGGGCATCGTGGCGCCGGTCTCGCTGAACCCGAGCCGCCGGTAGAAGGCCCGGGCCCGGTCGTTGTCCTCGTGCACGAAGAGGTGCAGCCGGCCCACGCCGGCGGACTCGGACGCCCACCGCCGGACCTCGCCCACCATCCGCTCGGCCAGGCCGGTCCCCCGCCACGCCGGCGCCACGTAGACGCTGACCAGGTGCGCCAGCCCAGGCGTGTCGACGAAGCAGGCCAGGTAGCCCACCCACCGCTGCGGTGTCGCCGGGTCGACAGCCGCGAGCGCGAGGTTCTCCGCGCCCTCGGACCCGCGACGGGCCCGGAACCGCCACTCGCTCTGGTCCCGGGCGGAGGCCGACTCGAGCGTCTCGAGGTAGGCAGTCGGGGTGTCGGCGAGCATCTCCAGGCGGACGGCTCGCAGCAACGGCCAGTCGTCCTCGCGCACCCGCCGGACCAGCACCTCTCCTGCCACGGCGGTGCAGTGTGCCACGGCGTCCCGGGCAGGTGTGGCCTAGCGTTCGCCCCATGCGACTCGGCACGTACCGGCTCCCGGGGCTGCTCGCCACCGAGCACGAGGTCACCGTGCCGCTCGACCACGACGACCCCGGCGGCGAGCGGATCACGGTGTACGCGCGGGAGCTGGTCGCGCCCCGCAAGCGGGACCAGGACCTGCCGTGGCTGGTCTACCTGGCCGGCGGCCCCGGCGGGCGCGGGCCGCGTCCCACCGGCCGCGGCGGCTGGCTCGGCCGGGCGCTGGCGGAGTTCCGCGTGCTGCTGCTCGACCAGCGCGGCACCGGCCGGTCGACGCCGCAGACCCGTCAGACCCTCGCCGGCTGGTCGCCGCAGGAGCAGGCGCACCGGCTCACCCGCTTCCGGGCGGACTCGATCGTCCGCGACTGCGAGGTGCTGCGCCGGGAGGTCGCGGGCGACCGGCCCTGGACGGTGCTCGGCCAGAGCTTCGGCGGTTTCGCGTCACTGACCTACCTCTCGCTCGCCCCCGAGGGGCTGGAGCAGGTGCTCGTCACGGGTGGCCTGCCGCCGCTGGACCGGCCGGCCGAGGACGTCTACCGCGCGACCGCGATCCGCGTCCGGGACCGATGGGCCCGGATGGTCGACCGTTACCCCCAGGACTCGGCCAGGCTGGACCGGGTCGCCGACCATCTCGAGAACCACGACGTGCGCCTCCCGTCGGGTGACCGGCTCACGGTCGCGCGTCTCCAGCACCTCGGTCTCACCCTCGGCTACTCCGACGGGATCGAGGCGCTGCACTACCTGCTCGAGACCGCCTGGGCCGGTTCCGAGCTCTCCGACGAGCTCCTGGCGGCAGTGGAGCACGCGACGTCGTTCGTCGAGCGGCCGCTGTACGCGCTGCTGCACGAGAGCATCTACGCGTCCGGGCGCGCCTCGGGGTGGGCGGCGCAGCGGGTGCTCGACGAGCTGCCCGAGCTCTCCCCCAAGGCCAGGCCCCTGCACCCGACCGGCGAGATGATCCAGCCGTGGATGTTCGAGGACATCCGGGCGCTCGCGCCGCTGCGGCAGACGGCCGAGCTCCTCGCCGCGTACGACCGCTGGCCGCCGCTCTACGACACCGCGCGGCTGGCGGCGAACACCGTGCCGGTCGCTGCCGCGGTGTACCACGACGACATGTACGTCGAGTCGGCGTTCTCGCTCGAGACCGCGGCCCGGGTGGGCAACCTGCGCGTGTGGGTGACCAACGAGTTCAGCCACGACGGGCTGCGCAGCGACGCGCGGGTACTCGACCGGCTGCTCGACATGGTCGCCGGCGAGGCGTGAGGATCATCGCGTGAGCGAGGAGCACCGGACTGCGTTCGTGCTCGGTGGCGGCGGGTTGCTCGGCGCGGGCGAGGTCGGCATGCTCCGCGCTCTGCTGGAGGCCGGCCTGGTGCCCGACCTGGTCGTCGGCACGTCGGTCGGTGCGGTCAACGGCGCAGCCGTCGCGGCCGATCCGACGCTGGACGCCGTCGAGGCGCTGACCGAGGTCTGGCAGGGGCTCGCCGACAGCGACGTGTACGCGGGAGGAGCGCTGCGCCGCGTACGCCACCTGGCCCGCACCCGCACCCACGTGCACCCCAACGAGCCGTTGCGCGACCTGCTCGAGAAGCGGCTCGGCCACCGGCGGATCGAGGACCTGCCGGTGCCCTTCCAGTGCGTGGCCGCGAGCATCGAGCGGGCTGCGGAGCACTGGTTCACGACCGGGCCGGTGGTCGACGCCGTGCTGGCGAGCAGCGCGGTGCCGGGCGTGCTGCCGCCGGTGCGCATCGGCGCCGAGCACTTCCTCGACGGCGGGCTGGTCAACTCGATCCCGGTGGGGCGCGCGGTGGCCCTCGGCGCCCGCCGCGTCTATGTGCTGCAGGTGGGCCGGATCGAGGCGCCGCTGGAGGCTCCGACCAAGCCCTGGGAGGTCGCCTCCGTCGCGTTCGAGATCGCCCGCCGGCACCGCTTCGCGCGGGAGCTCGCAGAGGTCCCCGACGGCGTCGAGGTGCACGTGCTGCCCACCGGCGCCGACGGACCGCCGCGCCCCGCCGACCTGTCCGCGCTGCGCTACCGCGACTTCGCCTCGGTCGAGCGGCGGATCACGCAGGCGTACCGGGCGACGGTGGACTACCTGGAGCACGCGCCGGAGAGGGCCGGCTAGGCGTGCTGCCTCCCCTGCTCGTGCGCCGCCTCGTGCTGGCCCCGGCGGTCATCGTGGTCACCTTCGTGGTGCTCACCGGGCTGCCGGTGCTGCTGCTGCTGGCGACGGCGGTCTCGACGGTGCTGCCCGGCAGGTGGCGCCCGCTGCGCCTGCTGTGGATGGCGATGCTGCACCTGCTGCTGGAGACGGCAGCGCTGGTCGCGCTGTTCGCGCTGTGGGTCGCCAGCGGCTTCGGATGGAAGATCAGGTCCCCGCGGTTCCAGCTCGCGCACTACCTGCTGGTCCGGTGGTACCTGCAGGTCATCTACTGGGAGGCCGAGCGCGTGCTGCACGTGCGGGTCTCGGTCGAGGGCCCGCCACCGACGTCGTACGACGGGCGGCCGCTGCTCATCCTCAGCCGGCACGCCGGTCCCGGCGACTCGTTCCTCGTCGTGCACGCGCTCGTCAACTGGTACGCGCGCGAGCCGCGCATCGTCCTGAAGCACACCCTGCAGTGGGATCCGGCCATCGATGTGGTGCTCAACCGGCTGCCGAACCGGTTCATCCGGCTTCGGCCGGGCGCCGGTGACGAGATCGAGCGCCGGGTCGGCGAGCTGGCCAGCAACCTGGACGAGAACGACGCGTTCGTGATCTTCCCGGAGGGCGGGAACTTCACCGAGTACCGCCGCAAGCGGGCGATCGAGCGGCTGCGGCGCAGAGGGCACATCGACGAGGCCGAGAAGGCCGAACGGCTGCGGCACGTGCTCGCGCCGAAGCCGGGTGGCGTGCTCGCCGCGCTGGGGGCAGCCGGCGAGGCGGACGTGGTGTTCGTCGCGCACACCGGCGTAGAGCACATGACGACGGTGCTCGACGTGTGGCGCGAGCTGCCGATGGACCGCGAGATCCAGATGCGCTGGTGGATCGTGCCGGCCGATGAGATCCCCGACGGCGAGGAGGAGCGGATCGACTGGCTGTTCGCCTGGTGGGCCCGCATCGACGACTGGGTCCACGAGCGGCAGGTCGAGGCCGGCGTGCTGCCCGCCTGAGCAGACCCGGTGGCTGACCCTGCTCGCTGACAGACCGCTGGAGATCCTTTGTGCCCCCGCGGAGATCATCTCTTGGCGGATGATCTTCGTTCCGGCACGAACGATCTTCCGGACGCGGTGCGGGCGACAGGGCCCGGGGTGCTCGCTCACCCTTTGCGATCGGTCTATCACGGCATGTCAGACATTTGCCTCTTCGGGTGATGTGTGTCACATTCATCCGCGGCGACAGACCCGCCACCCGTGACCGAGCACCCGGCAGGGCGTTGAGCCCCCTGTGACGACGGTCACGAACCGCCCATCCAGGAGGACTCCTGTGCCATCACTGACGTCCCGAAGCTCCCGGGCAGCCGGAGCCGCGATCGCGGCCGCCGCGCTGTCCCTGGGGGCCCTCTCCGCGGTCCCCACCGCCGCCGAGGGGTCGACGACCTTCCCGGTCCAGCTCGTGCGCGTGAACAC
>DASTVO010000023.1:0-4478 GCA_035759075.1 Actinomycetes bacterium | reverse complement strand
CCCATTCCGCGTCGGGACGCCCCGGCCACCCGTTCACCACGTCCACCACCCGGTTGGGCGACGTTCCGCACGCCCGGCCCGGCGTGTCGCGCGGCGTGTCGGTGCGCAACGTCGCCGAACCGGGGGACCGGAAGATCTTCCGTACGCGGCGCAGCGCGGCCATGATGGCCCCATGGCCGAGCCCGCCGGCACCGCAGCGGCTCCGGCGCCCGTCGCCCCCGTCGCGGCGACCGCGTCCGGCGTGGTGCTGGCCGACGCCCGCGGCGGCGGCCGGGCCATGCGGGTCACCTGGCACCACGAGGTGGACCTGGTCGTGCTCAGCGTCTGGAAGGACGAGACCTGCGTCGCGACCGTCCGGGTCACCCGTGACGACGTCCCGGCCCTGGTGAACGCGCTGGTCAGCGGGCTCGCGGAGCGTCCCGCGCCGGAGCCTGACCTGCCGCCAGACATGCCGCCCGGCTGATCTCCGACTGCAGGCCCGTCGCCGCGTCGACCAAGATCCGGTTCCGACCGGCGCGGGGAACGGGGGAGGAGCGCCGTACACCTCGCCGCGTGCCGGAGGATGGACGGCGGGAGCGGGAGGGAGGGACCTCGCATGGGTCATGCGCACGGCGCACCCGGCGCCGGTTCGGTGCGGCGCCTCGGTGTCGTGCTCGCGCTCACGGCCGCGGTGATGGTCCTCGGCGTGGTCGGTGCGGTCGTCTCCGGCTCGCTGGCCCTGCTCGCCGACGCCGGGCACGCCCTCACCGACGTCTTCGGCCTCGGGCTGGCCGTCGCGGCCGCGTACCTGGCCCGCCGCCCGGCCACCCCGGAGAAGACCTGGGGGTACGTCCGGGCAGAGGTGCTCGGTGCCGCCGCTCAGGCCGCGGTGCTTCTCGCTGTCGGCGCGTACATCGTGGTCGAGGGCGTCCGCCGGCTGCTCGACCCGCCGGAAGTCGCGTCCACGGCCATGCTGCTCTTCGGCGCCGTGGGCCTCGCCGCCAACCTGGTCGGGCTCGCGCTGCTCGCCCCCGGCCGCCGGGCGAACCTGAACACCCGCGCCGCGTTCCTGGAGGTGCTCAACGACGCGCTGGGCTCAGTGGCCGTGCTGGTGGCGGCCGCCTCGATCGCCTGGTTCGGCTGGCAGCGCGCCGACGCGGTCGCCTCGCTGCTGATCGGCGCGCTGATCCTGCCGCGCACGGTCCGGCTGCTGCGGGAGACCGTCGACGTCCTGCTCGAGGCGACCCCGAAGGGTCTGGACCTCGACCACGTCCGCGAGCACCTGCTCGAGGTGCCACGGGTGCGCGACGTCCACGACCTGCACGCCTCCCAGCTCGCGACCGGCCTGCCGGTACTCACCGCGCACGTGGTGGTGGACGACTCCTGCTTCCACGACGGGCACCTGCCCGCGCTGCTCGACGAGCTGCAGCGGTGCGCGGCCGGCCACTTCGGGGTCAGCATCGAGCACTCGACGTTCCAGTTCGAGGCCGGGACGCACGCAGCGCACGAGCAGCCGGGCCACCGCTGACCCACCGGGAGCCGCTGAGCGACCACGGTTGGGCGACGTTCCGCACGCGCCGACCGGCGTGTCGGCCGGCGTGTCGGTACGCAACGTCGCCGAACACGACCGGGCGACGACCGCCGTGAGGATGCGAACCGAGGAGTCGAGCGTGGGCAGCCAACCGCCGCCAATGGGTGCGCGAGGGGGGAGTTGAACCCCCACACCCTTTCGGGCACACGGACCTGAACCGTGCGCGTCTGCCTATTCCGCCACTCGCGCGAGCGCCAGCAAGGTTAACATGCAGCTCCCGCCGGCCCCCCGGCTGCTCATTGGCCGCCCACGTCCGCGACGTGGTCGTCGTCGACCGCGCCGTCCCGTGATCGTGAGGGGAATCGGGCCCCGATAAGGCCCGATTTTCCTCACGATCATGGAAGGGGAGCTGAGGCCCGAGCGAACTCCGGACACCACCCCGAGCTCAAGCCCCCGGACACCCGAGATCGACCTTGTCAGGCGACTCGCCCGCGTGTCTGCTGCACAAGGTCGCTCTGGGGCAGGGCAGACCCCCAGGCGTACGCCGAGCGCGGACGGGGCAGAAGTGGCCGGAACAGGCCCGGCTACGATCGCGTGGCCGGGTCGTCCGGTTGCCCCGAGCGCGACCGGGCAGCTAGAGCAGAGTCCCCCGGGCAGCAGACTCCAGACCCGCCACCCGGAACGCGAGGAGGTGACGTGGGCGTCCTGCAACGCTTCGAGCGGCGCATCGAGGAGATGGTGAACCGTCCGTTCGCGCGCGCCTTCAAGGCGGAGGTGCAGCCGGTCGAGGTCGCCAGCGCCCTCCAGCGCGAGCTCGACGACCGCGCGGCGATCGTCGCCCGCGGCCGCACGATGGTGCCCAACGCCTTCCTGGTCCGGCTCAGCGAGCACGACCACCAGCGGCTGGACGTCTACCGGGAGGCGCTGGCCGGCGAGCTCGCCTCGATGGTCCGTGAGCACGCCGACGAGCAGGGGTACGTGTTCATCGGCCCGGTCACGATCGACTTCGCGCTGGACGAGGAGCTCTCGACCGGACGGTTCCAGGTGCAGAGCAAGGCCGTCGCCGGAGCCACCGCGCGCGACTCCGACACGGTCACCCACGCCGGTCCGGACGTCCCCTGGGTCGAGGTCGGCTCCACCACGTACGCCCTGGCCCGGCCCACCACCCGCATCGGTCGCGGCAGCGAGTCCGACCTGCGCATCGACGACCCCGGCATCTCCCGCAACCACGCCGAGCTGCGTCGCTCCGGCGGCGACGTGACGGTGGTCGACCTGGGCTCGACCAACGGCGTGGTCGTCGACGGCCAGCGGGTCGAGCGGGCCCGCCTCCGCGACGGCTCCCGGGTCCAGCTCGGCAGCACCACCCTGGTCTTCCACGAGAGCGGTCGCCCGTGAGTGAGATGTCCGAGCTGACGCTCACGATCATCCGGCTGGGCTTCCTGGCCGTGCTGTGGATGTTCGTGCTCACCGCGGTCAGCGTCATGCGCTCCGACCTGTTCGGCCGCCGGGTCACCGGCGGCAAGGCCGCGCCCCGCCGCCCCGAGCCGCCCGCACCGCGCCGGCAGCGCCAGGAGAAGCCGGCCAAGCCCGCGAAGGGCAAGCGCGGCGTGCCCAGCACCCTGGTGGTGACCCAGGGCGCCCTGTCCGGGACCACGGTCCGCCTCGGCGACCAGCCCGTCACCCTCGGCCGCAGCCAGGACTCCACGATCGTCCTCGACGACGACTACGTCTCCGGCCGGCACGCCCGCTTCTACCCGCGCGACGGCCAGTGGGTCGTCGAAGACATGGGCTCGACCAACGGCACCTACATCGACCGCACCAAGGTGACCGAGCCGACCCCGGTCAAGATCGGCATGCCCGTCCGGATCGGCAAGACCGTCGTCGAGCTGAGGAAGTAGCCCGATGGCGCTCGCGATCCGCTACGCGGCCCGGTCGGACGTCGGCCTCATCAGGTCCGTCAACGAGGACTCCGGGTACGCGGGGCCGCGGCTGCTCGTCGTCGCCGACGGTGTCGGGGGTCATGCCGCCGGCGAGGTCGCGTCCTCGGTCGCCGTCGCCCAGCTCGCCGCGCTCGACGAGGACTCGCCGGGCGGTGACCTGCTCGAGCGGCTCGCCGCCGCGGTCAACGGCGCCAACACCCACCTGCGCGACATGGTCACCGGCGACTCCGACCTGCAAGGCATGGGCACCACGCTGACCGCGCTGCTGCGGGCCGGCTCCCGCTTCGGGCTCGTCCACGTCGGCGACTCGCGCTGCTACCTCCTGCGCGGCCAGGAGCTGCAGCAGATCACCCGCGACCACACCTTCGTCCAGACGCTGGTCGACGAGGGCCGGATCACCGCGGAGGAGGCCGACCACCACCCGCAGAAGAACCTCATCACCAACTCCCTGGACGGGCGCGAGGGCATCGAGCTCGACCTGTCGATCCGGGAGACCAAGGAGGGGGACCGGTTCCTGCTCTGCAGCGACGGGCTCTCCGGCGTGGTCAGCGAGGACACCCTGCGCGAGACGCTGCTCGAGGAGGCCGACACCGACGCCGCCGTCGAGCGGCTGATCGAGCTCGCCCTCAAGGGCGGCGGTCCGGACAACATCACCGCGATCGTCGCCGACGTCGTCGAGGTCGAGACGAAGCCGCCGTCCGCCGTGCCGGTCACAGTCGGCGCCGCGGCCGAAGGCGTCGTCCAGCGCAGCCCCTCCGACACCCCGGCCGGCAAGGCCGCCGCGCTGCGACCCCCGCCCGAGGAGGCCGAGGACGGCGAGTTCGAGGAGCATGACGGCCGGAGCGGCTCCCGGCTGCGGCTCACCGTGCTGCTGGTGCTCCTGCTCGGGCTGCTTGCGGCCGGCGGCTACGGCATCTACCGCTGGTCGCTGACGCAGTACTACGTCGGCTCCCAGGGCGAAAACGTCGCCATCTTCCAGGGGCTCAGCCAGGACGTCGGGCCGTTGCAGACCTCCACGCTGTTCAGCG
>DASTVO010000022.1:0-5298 GCA_035759075.1 Actinomycetes bacterium | reverse complement strand
GACGCTGCGACCGGGTGACCAGGAAAAGGATCAATGCCCCGACGAGCAGCAGGACGACGAATGTATCCATGGCGGGATAACTCCCCTGGTCGCTGTGCCGTTCCTCTGAGTCAGTCCTTGATCTCGCAGATGACGGCGCCGTTGGTGACGGTGGCACCGACCTCGGCGGTCAGGCCGGTGACGGTCCCGGACTTGTGCGCGTTGAGCGGCTGCTCCATCTTCATCGCCTCGAGCACGACGACCGGGTCGCCCTCGGCGACCTGCTGGCCCTCCTCGGCGACGACCTTGACGATCGTGCCCTGCATCGGGCTGGTCAGGCTGTCGCCGCTCGCGGCCGCGCCGGCCTTCTTGCCGGCCGCCCTCTTGCCCGGCTTGGCCTTCGCCGCGCCCGCCGCGCCCGCCCCGAGGCCGGCCGGGAGCACGACCTCGAGCCGATGGCCGCCGACCTCGACGACGACTCGCTCGCGTTCGCCGGCCTCGGCGCCGTCCGCACCCGGGCCCTCGTACGGCGGGATCGTGTTGTCGAACTCGGTCTCGATCCAACGGGTGTGCACCCGGAACGGCTCGTCGGTGAAGGCGGGGTCGGCCGTCACCGCGCGGTGGAAGGCGATGACCGTCGGCATGCCCTCGACCTCGAACTCGGCCAGCGCCCGGCGGGAACGCTCCAGCGCCTGCCGGCGGGAGGCGCCGGTGACGACGAGCTTGGCGACGAGCGAGTCGAAGGCACCGGGGATCGTCTCGCCGGTGTCGTAGCCGCCGTCGAGGCGCACCCCTGGGCCGGACGGGGCGTGCCACCGGGTCAGCGTGCCGGGCGCAGGCAGGAAGTTGCGGCCGGCGTCCTCGGCGTTGATGCGGAACTCGATCGAGTGCCCGCGGACCGGCGGGTCGTCGTATCCCAGCTCCTCGCCGTCGGCGACGCGGAACATCTCGCGTACGAGGTCGATCCCGGTGACCTCCTCGGTCACCGGGTGCTCGACCTGCAGCCGGGTGTTGACCTCCAGGAACGAGATCGTGCCGTCCTGGCCGACGAGGAACTCGCAGGTGCCGGCGCCGACGTAGCCGGCCTCCTTGAGGATCGCCTTGGACGCGCGGTACAGCTCCGCGTTCTGCTCCTCGGTGAGGAAGGGCGCGGGGGCCTCCTCGACGAGCTTCTGGTGGCGGCGCTGCAGCGAGCAGTCGCGGGTGGACACGACGACGACGTTGCCGTGGCTGTCAGCCAGGCACTGGGTCTCGACGTGGCGTGGCTTGTCGAGGTACTTCTCCACGAAGCACTCGCCGCGACCGAACGCGCCGACGGCCTCGCGGACCGCTGACTCGTAGAGCTCGGGGATCTCCTCGAGCGTGCGGGCGACCTTCAGGCCGCGCCCGCCACCGCCGTACGCCGCCTTGATCGCGACCGGGACGCCGTGCTCCTTGGCGAACGCGACGACCTCGTCGGCGTCGGCGACCGGGTCCTTGGTGCCGGCGACCAGTGGCGCCCCGGCCCGCTCGGCGATGTGGCGGGCCTTGACCTTGTCGCCGAGGGAGTCGATGGCCGATGGCGGCGGGCCGATCCAGGTCAGCCCGGCGTCGATGACGGCCTGCGCGAAGCCGGCGTTCTCGGCGAGGAACCCGTAGCCGGGGTGCACCGCGTCGGCGCCGGACTGCGCGGCGACCGCGAGCAGCTTCTCGATGTCGAGGTAGGAGTCGGCCGGGGTGCTGCCGTCGAGCGAGAAGGCCTCGTCGGCGACCCGGACGTGCAGGGCGTCCCGGTCCGGCTCGGCGTAGACCGCGACGCTGCCGATGCCCGCGTCGCGGCAGGCTCGGGCGACCCGGACGGCGATCTCGCCCCGGTTGGCGATCAGGACCTTGCGCACACTCGCTCCTTCATCGGCTGCCGTCGGAGTCTAGGGCGGCGGCCCGGTAGGCCTGGGAGAGGTCGGCGACGCTGTGGCCCACGTCGCGGAGCATGCGCCGCAGCAGCGGCAGCGACAGGCCGATGACGGTGTGCGGGTCGCCCTCGATGCGGTCGACGAACGGCCCGCCGAGACCGTCGATCGTGAACGCCCCGGCGACACGGAGCGGCTCACCGGTGGCGACGTACGACTCGATCTCGTGGTCGGTCAGGTCGGCGAAGTGCACCACGGTCGAGGCCACCTCGGCCACGTCCCGGCGGCTGGTCGTGTCGATGAGGCAGTGGCCGGTGTGCAGCACGCCGCGGCAGCCGCGCATGCGCTGCCAGCGGGCGACCGCGTCGGCGGCGTCGGCCGGCTTGCCCAGCGTCTCGCCGTCCAGCTCCAGCACCGAGTCGCACCCGAGCACCAACGCGTCGGAGAGTCCGGTGGCGACCACAGTCGCCTTGCGTACGGCCAAGGTCAGCGCCACGTCCGCGGCCGGTCCGGTGACGGTGCTCTCGTCCACGTCGCTCACCACGACGGTCGGCTCGATGCCCACCTGTCGCAGCAGCCGGAGCCGCGCCGGCGAGGCGGACGCGAGGACGAACCGGGGCAGCGGGGTCACGGCAGGACACGCTAGCGATGCCCCTCGACGGTGCCCGACGGGCGGAGCAGGATCGGGAGGACGGTGACATCCGACGAGGGGAGGACCGATGGACGTCAAGCCGGACGCGGCGACCGTGTTCGCCCATGCGGTGGAGGAGTTCCAGGCGCGGGTCCGGGACATCCCGGACGACCGCTGGGACCGGCCGACCCCGTGCACCGACTGGGACGTCCGCGCGCTGGTGAACCACGTCGTCGGCGAGCAGCGCTGGGTGGTCCCCCTGCTGGAGGGCAGGACCGTCGCGGAGGTCGGCGACGCGCTCTCCGGTGACCTGCTGGGCGCCTCGCCCAAGGAGTCGGCCGAGGACGCCGCGAAGGCGGCGGTGGCCGCGTTCTCCGAGCCGGGCGCGCTGGACCGCACCGTGCACCTGTCCTTCGGCGACTTCAACGCGGCGGAGTACGCGTGGCAGCTGATCGCCGACCACGTGGTGCACGGCTGGGACCTGGCGGTGGCCGTCGGCGCCGACCCGCATCTCGACCCGGACCTCGTGGTGCGCGTCGAGCAGTGGTGGCAGAAGTGGGAGGAGATCTACCGGGGGGCCGGCGCGGTCGGGCCGCGCTTCCCGTTCCCGGAGCACCCATCGCGCCAGGACCGGCTGATCTGCTCGTTCGGCCGGGACCCGTCCTGGTCGGCCGCGCAGGCCGCCGTCGCCCGGTTCGGCGCGGCCTGGGAGGCGTGGGACCTGGACCGGATCATGGCCTGTCTCGCCGAGGACGCGGTGTTCGAGTCGACGGGCCCGGCGCCGGACGGCCGGCGGATCGTCGGCAAGGACGCGATCCGCGCGGAGTGGCAGGAGATGTTCCGCGCCACCCGCAACGCGTCGTTCGTGTTCGAGGACACGGTGGTCTGCGGCGACCGGGGAACGGCGCGGTGGCGGTTCGACTGGACCAACGCCGACGGCTCGCCCGGACACGTGCGCGGCATCGACTCGCTCCGGGTCGTCGACGGCTGCATCGCGGAGAAGCTGTCGTACGTGAAGGGGTGAGGGTCAGGAGGACCAGCTCTTGGTGAGCGTCACGACCTCCTCGTCGGGGACGCCGACGGAGAAGTGGGCGTGGACGAGCTTCCACCGGTCCTCCTGCTGGTGCAGCACCGCGCTCAGCCGGACCGGGATGCCGGACCCGTCGGGGAAGAACAGGGTGCCGGCGGTCAGCGCCCAGCCGACGCTGCCCTCCTCGTACGCCCTCGGCGAGTCGATCTCCAGCCGGACGCCCTCGGTCTCGAACCCGAAGCGGAGCGCAGCCCGTTCGGTCACCACCTCCCCGGGAGCGGTCCCCACGATGCAGGTGGCGGGGTCGGACGAGACGAGCCGGTCGAAGCTGTCGACGTCACCGGCGGAGAGCCGGTCGGCGAACTGCACCAGTGCGTCGCCGACCGCGGACGACTCGCGCATCGGGTCGCCTCCTCACTCGGGGTGCGCCACGACTATGCGCTTGCCGAACGTGCCTGCCAAGCGAGGTCGGCGGGCCTAGCGCGGCAGCGCCGAGGCGCGCCAACCGCCTGGGCCGACGTGCACCGGCTGCCGGACGAGGCGGGCCGGTGCGTTCCACGCCGTACGCGGTGCCGACGGTGTCTCCACGGTCACCGCGCTCCGGGCGGTCACGACGGCCACGAGCGCGGCCAGCTCCTCGGGCGTCGGCTCGCCTCGGACGACGCGCAGCAGCGGCCTCGCGGCCGCCGGGCCGTCTCCGACCGTCACAGCGGGATGTTCCCGTGCTTCTTCGGCGGCATCGTGGCCCGCTTCGTGCGCAGCGCGCGCAGCGCCTTCACCACGTACGTCCGGGTGTAGGACGGCGGGATCACAGAGTCGACGTAGCCGCGCTCGGCGGCGATGTAGGGGTTGGCGAGGTGGTCCTCGTACTCCGTGACCAGCTCCTTGCGGCGCGCCTCGGCCCCGTCACCCGCATCCGCGAGCTCGCGGCGGTACAGGATGTTCACCGCGCCCTGCGCGCCCATGACGGCGATCTGCGCGGTCGGCCAGGCCAGGTTGATGTCGGCCCCGAGATGCTTGGACCCCATGACGTCATAGGCGCCGCCGTAGGCCTTGCGGGTGATGACCGTGACCTTCGGCACCGTCGCCTCGGCGTAGGCGTAGATGAGCTTGGCACCACGCCGGATGATGCCGTCCCACTCCTGTGAGGTTCCTGGGAGGAAGCCGGGCACGTCGACGAACGTGAGCACCGGGATGTTGAAGGCGTCGCAGGTGCGGACGAACCGCGCGGCCTTCTCCGACGCGTCGATGTCCAAGGTCCCGGCGAACTGCATCGGCTGGTTGGCGACCACGCCGACCGAGCGGCCCTCGACCCGGCCGAACCCGCAGATGATGTTCGGCGCGAAGAGCGCCTGCACCTCGAGGAACTCCGCGTCGTCCAGCACGTGCTCGATCACGGAGTGCATGTCGTAGGGCTGGTTCGCCGAGTCCGGCACGAACGTGTCGAGCTCGCGGTCCTCGTCGGTGATCTCGAGGAGAGCGGCCTCGTCGTAGGCCGGCGGGTCCTCCAGGTTGTTCGAGGGGAGGTAGGCCAGCAGCGCCTTCACGTAGTCGATCGCGTCGGCCTCGTCCGGGGCCAGGTAGTGCGCGTTGCCGGACTTCGTGTTGTGGGTCCGCGCGCCGCCGAGGTCCTCCTGCGTGACGTCCTCGCCGGTGACCGTCTTGATGACGTCCGGCCCGGTGATGAACATGTACGACTTCTGGTCGACCATCACCGTGAAGTCAGTGATCGCGGGGGAGTAGACCGCGCCGCCCGCGCAGGGCCCCAT
>DASTVO010000021.1:0-2932 GCA_035759075.1 Actinomycetes bacterium | reverse complement strand
GACCGACGGCTACGCCATCGGACTCCTGCTGCTCGCCGCCGTCGCCGTCGTCGCGGCGGTCTGGTCCTTCGTCGAGTCCACCTCGGGGGCCGGCTCGGGCGACCTGAGCGCGTCCGTGGCGGCGGCCGACGGGAGCACGGTGACGGCACCGTAGCCGCCCGCCAGCAGGGGTTGCTGCGCATCCCCGGGCGCACCTCGGGCGCACCGTCGGGCCGTCGCCGTTGACCGGTCGAGGGCCTGTGACCGAGGCGATAGGGTCGGCCCATGTCGGTCGGAGAGGTCGCGGGGCTCATCGCCGCCATTGCCTTCGTGCTGCTGGTCGGGGCGCTGGCCATCCCCCTGGTGAAGCTGGGCGGGGTGCTGGACGAGACCCGGCACATGATCAAGGGCGTCTCCGACGAGACCGTCCCGCTGCTCAACGAGGTCACCACGACCGTGTCCACGACGAACGCCCAGCTGGTCCGGGTCGACGCCATCACCAGCAACGTCCAGGCCGCCACCACCAACGTGTCCGCGCTGACCGCGCTGCTCGCCGCCACCCTCGGCAACCCGGTGGTGAAGGTCGCGGCGTTCTCCTACGGCGTGCGCAGCGCGCTCTCCGGCAAGGAGCGCCTGCGTGGCGAGCGCAGGGTCCGTGACCAGGTGCGGGCCGAGCGAGCCGCGGCACGGGCCGCCGCGCGGCGGAAGTCCGGCTGATGCGGCGGCTGTTCTGGGTCGCCGTCGGCGCGGCCGCCGGGGTGTACGCCGTGCGCAAGGTCCAGAAGACCCTGCACTCCTACTCACCCTCCGGACTGGCCGAGCGCGCCGGCGGCATCGGTGACACCCTCAAGGCGTTCGCGGACGAGGTGTGGGCCGGCATGGCCGAACGCGAGGCGGAGCTGCGCGACGCCCTCGGGCTCGAGGAGGACAGCGAGCTCACCCCTGCCGAGGCAGCCGAGCTGACCGACCACCCCGCCAGACCCCGGAGGAGCAGGACCTGATGGAGACCGCCGAGATCAAGCGTCGGTGGTTGGAGTTCTTCGGTCAGCGTGACCACACCGTCGTGCCCAGCGCGTCGCTGCTGCTGGACGACCCCAACCTGCTGTTCGTCAACGCCGGCATGGTGCCGTTCAAGCCGTTCTTCCTCGGCCAGGAGAAGGCGCCGTACCGACGGGCCACCAGCGTGCAGAAGTGCGTTCGCACCCTCGACATCGAGGAGGTGGGCAAGTCCACCCGGCACGGCACGTTCTTCCAGATGAACGGCAACTTCTCGTTCGGCGACTACTTCAAGGAAGGCGCGATCGAGCTGGCCTGGAAGCTGGTCACGGACTCGCAGGCGGCCGGCGGCTACGGCTTCGACCCGGAGAAGATCTGGGTCACCGTCTACAAGGACGACGACGAGGCGTACGACCTGTGGCGCCGGTTCGTGCCGGACGGCCGCATCCAGCGCCGGGGGCTCAAGGACAACTACTGGCACATGGGCGTCCCCGGCCCGGGCGGCCCGTGCAGCGAGATCTACGTCGACCGCGGTCCCGAGCACGGCCCCGAGGGCGGGCCGGTCGTCGACGAGGACCGGTTCCTCGAGATCTGGAACCTCGTCTTCATGCAGGTCGAGCTCTCCGCGGTGCGGTCCAAGGAGGACTTCGACATCGTCGGTGACCTGCCGGCCAAGAACATCGACACCGGCATGGGTCTCGAGCGGGTCGCCTACCTGCTGCAGGGCGTCGACAACCTCTACGAGATCGACGAGGTCTTCCCGGTGCTCGACCGCGCCGCCGACCTGGCCGGCCGCCGCTACGGCGCCTCGCACGAGGACGACGTCCGGCTGCGGGTGGTCGCCGACCACGTCCGCAGCGCGCTGATGCTCATCAACGACGGGGTCACGCCGAGCAACGAGGCCCGCGGCTACGTCCTGCGGCGACTGCTCCGGCGCACGGTGCGCTCCATGCGCCTGCTCGGCGTCGAGGACCCGGTGCTGCCCGAGCTGCTGCCGGTGTCGCGGGACGCGATGTCGCCGTCCTACCCCGAGCTCGTGACCGGCTTCGACCGGATCTCCACGGTGGCGTACGCGGAGGAGGACTCGTTCCGGCGCACGCTGGCCAGCGGCACGATGATCTTCGACCAGTTCGTCAAGCGCGCCCACCACGACGAGGACCTGGCCGAGACCGCCGGCGGACCGCGGACCGTCGGGTCGATCAGCGGCGACCAGGCCTTCCAGCTGCACGACACCTACGGGTTCCCGATCGACCTCACGCTCGAGATGGCGGCCGAGCAGGGCCTGCACGTCGACGAGGAGGGCTTCCGCCGGCTGATGCGCGAGCAGCGCGAGCGCGGCAAGGCCGACGCCCAGGCACGAAAGAGCGGGCACGCCGACCTCTCCGCGTACCGCTCCGTGCTCGACCAGGGCGGGCCGACCCGCTTCACCGGCTACGACGAGGTCGTCTCCGAGGGCACGCTGCGCGGGCTGCTCCTCGACGGCGCGTCCGTCGGCGCCGCCGGCGAGGGCAGCGAGGTCGAGGTCGTGCTCGACCGCACCCCGTTCTACGCCGAGGGCGGCGGGCAGCTCGCCGACCACGGCCGGATCGAGCTCGCGAACGGCGCCGTCCTGAGCGTCACCGACGTGCAGACGCCGATGGGCGGGCTGATCGTGCACCGCGCGAAGGTCACCAGCGGCGAGGTCGAGGCCGGCGCGGCGGTGCGCAGCCTCGTCGACGTCGAGCGCCGGCGGGCCATCAGCCGCGCGCACACCGCGACCCACCTGGTGCACAAGGCGTTCCGCATCGCCCTCGGCGACACCGCGACCCAGGCCGGGTCGGAGAACGCGCCGGGTCGCTTCCGGTTCGACTTCGCCTCGCCGACCGCGGTCCCGGCGACCGTCCTGCGCGACGTCGAGCAGGAGGTCAACGAGATCCTGGCCGCCGACCTCGACGTCCGCGCCGAGGTGATGACCCAG
>DASTVO010000020.1:0-7403 GCA_035759075.1 Actinomycetes bacterium | reverse complement strand
GGAAGACCTTGGGTGGTCGCTCGACCGGCTCGATGATGCTGGCCTGGTCGTTGCGCAGGAGCAGGACGGACCCGAGGGCCATCAGGGCGGCTAGTGCAGCGGCGACCGCAGCGACGGCGACCCGACGGCGGTGCAACGACGCAACCGGCTGCTCGGTGAGCCGCGGGAGGAGCTCGACGGGCTGCACCTCGTCCGCGACATGCCGCAGTGCGGTGCGGAGGCGGTCCTCGTACGACGTCGTCATCGAAGCTCGCCTCCTGCCGTCACCAGATCGCCGCAGAGCGCTCGCAGGTGCGTGATCGCCTTGTGCGATGTGCTTTTCACCGTGCCGACCGTGATGCCGAGCGTGTCGGCGACCTGCTGCTCGGTCATGTCCTCGAAGAAGCGGAGGACGACCACCGCCCGCTGGCGCCGGCCGAGCTGCATCAGGGCTCTCCGCAGGACGATGCGGTCCTCAACTTGGTCGCCGGCCTGGACCGCTCGCCGTGGCTCGGGGATGTTCGCCGCCGGCAGCTCGGCGACCCGACGGCGGCGCCAGAACGAGACCTGGTCGCGGTACATCGTCCGTCGGACGTAGGCCTCGGCTGCCGCAGGCTCCCGGATCGACCCCCAGTGCCGGACCGCCTTCTCCAAGGCGGTCTGCACCAGGTCCTCGGCGAGCTGCTGGTCGCCGGTGAGCAGGTACGCCGTGCGCAGCAGCGAGGGTCCGCGGGCGGTGACGAACCCGCGGAACTCCTCGTCCTCCAGTGCCTTCATGTCGCCTCTCAGCGCGCCTCTCGACAGTGCGCCGATCAGTGCGCGGACGCCACCGGGCGCCGGTGGTGGTTGACCTGCCGGGCAGCGCTCAGGAGGCCGCCGGCCATGACCGCGCCGAGCGCGGCGCTGAGGGCGAGCTGCCAGGCGGCCGCACCGCCGTCATCGCCGGACGGAACGGTCGCCTCCGGGTTCTGCTGGCTGCCCCTGCCAGTGCGGGTGCCGCCGGACTGGGCCTGCTCGCGCTCGCGCTGCTCGATCTGGGCCTTCGACAGCCCGTCGTTCCCGGCCGCTTGCCTCTCCGCGTACTCGACAGCGGCCTTGCCGCCGCCGTCGGCGGCGGCGGGAGGTGCGAGAACCAGTGGGGTGGCCGAGAGGGTGAGTGCCGCCGCGGCCATCACGGTTCGTGACGTGGTGTTCATGCGATGTCTCCTGACACTGCCTGCTCTGCAGGCGACGGACGGTTGTGCGGACGTCCGGCACACAAGACGTCGCACAACGTCTGGATGGTTGCCTGCTCGGTCGCAGGACATCCGCCCGCGCGGTGGACGACGTGTCCCACGGCGATACGTTCGACGCCATGGCACGCATCTCATTCGTCGGCCTGGGCCGGATGGGCCGGGGGATGGCCGGTCGTCTCCTGGCGGCCGGCCATGACCTGAGCGTGTACAACCGCACCGCTGAGAAGGCGCTGCCGCTGGTGGAGAGGGGGGCCCGAGCGGCGGAGAGCCCGGCGGACGCGGCGGACGGCGCATCGGCGGTGTTCGTGATGCTCAGCGACGACACCGCGTCCCGGTCGGTGTGGCTGGGACCGGACGGGGTCCTCGCCGGCCGGTCCGAGCCCGGCGCGCTCGCGATCGAGTGCTCCACCCTGTCGCACGGGTGGGTCCTCGAGCTGGCGGACGTGGTCCGGGGCAGGGGACTGCGCTACCTCGACTGCCCGGTGACAGGCCTCCCGGACGCGGCCGCCGCCGGCACGCTGACGCTGCTCGTCGGCGCGGACGCGGCCGACTTCGACGACGCCCGACCGCTCCTGGAACCGTTGTCCGCCGACCGGCTGCGCTTCGGTCCGGTCGGGGCTGGTACCGCGTACAAGCTCATCATCAACCTGATGGGCGCCGTGCAGATCGCGGCGGCAGCCGAGGGCATGGCGCTCGCCGAACGCGCCGGGCTCGACCTCGACCAGGTCGCCCGTGCCGTCGCGACGGGACAGGCCGCCAGTCCGCAGGTCGTGCGGAACAGCCGCCGGATGGCCGACGGGGACCACGACCGCGACGTCGTCTTCTCCGGCCGCCTGCGTCACAAGGACGCGACGTACGGCGTGCGGCTGGCCGAGTCGTTGGGCTTGGCCGCTCCGTTGGGCCGGGTGGCGCTGCGCGGCCTGGACGAGCTGCTGGCTCTCGGCCTGGCTGACCGGAACGAGAGCAGCATCATCGACGTGGCGCGTCGAGCGCGACCCTGAACGTGGTACCGCTCGTGGACGGCCTGTCCGGTCAGGCGTCGACGGCGTCCATCGCCTTGTAGATCCGCTTGGCGGAGACGGGGTACGGCGTGCCCAGCCGCTGGGCGAACAGGCTGACCCGCAGCTCCTCGACCATCCAGCGGACCCCGCGTACGGCCGGGTCGTCGCGCCGTTCCGGCGGCAGTCCGGCGATCCACGCGTCGACCTCGGCCTGGACCTGTGCGACCTCGGCGAGCCGCTGCTGGTCCCGGGCGGCACCGTGCGGGAGCGCGTCGAGACGGACCTGCGCCGCGCGCAGGTAGCGCGCCAGGTCGGGCAGCCGGTCACGTCCGGTGGCAGTGACGAAGCCGGGCGGCACCAGCCGCGAGACCTGCTCGCGAACGTCCATCCACGCCGCGAGCACCGCCGGGGGTGCCGTGCCGGTGACCCGACCCGTCACGTCGTGGGCGAGCGCCAGGATGCCGGCGACGGTCACCACGACGTCGTACGTCGTCTCGGGCAGCTCGGTCCGGACGTCCTCGCGGAGCCGCTCGAAGCCGGTCGCGGTCGTCGCCGGTCCGCCGTGCCGGTCGATCAGCCAGTCCACGGCGGCGTCGAGGCAGTCGGCCAGCAGGGCAGGCACGGATCCGTGCGGGTTGTGGCCGAGCGCGAGCTTGCTGGAGTTGTCGAGGCGGCCGACGACGTGCTTGAGCGGCGAGGGGACGGTCAGCGTCAGCAGCCGCCGGACCCCGCGACGCGTCTCGAGGTCCCGCTCGGTCGACGAACCGAGCACCCGGACGGCGACGGTGCCGCCCTCGTCGACGAGTGCGGGGAACCCCTTGACCACGTGGCCGTCCTGCGCCTGCTCGAACGTCGCGGGAAGGTCGCCGAACGACCAGGTGGTCAGCCCGGCCCGCTCGACGTCGGCGGCCGCCGTGCGCACCGCGCGGCGCACGGTCGGGGCGAGACGTCGCTTCAGCTCGTCGAGGTCCTTGCCCTCACCGAGCACGGCGCCCGCGTCGTCCTCGACCCGGAAGGTCATGCGCAGGTGGTCCGGGACGCGGTCGAGGTCCCACGCGTCGTGCCGGACGACGACGCCGGAGGCGCGGAGGTCGTCAGCGATCTCGTCGGTGAGCGGGCGGGCGCCGACATGGTGCTCGATCCGCGAAAGCACCCCACGCGCGGTGTCGGGCATGGGCACGAGCTGCTTGCGGAGCTCCTTGGGCAGCGACCGCAGCAGGGCCGTCACGAGGTCGAGCCGCAGCCCGGGAACCTGCCAGTCGAAGCCGTCGGGCCTGAGCCGGTTCAGCACCGCAAGGGGGACGTGGACGGTGACCCCGTCGGCGTCGGCCCCCGGCTCGAACTGGTAGGTCAGCGGCAGACGGAGGTCGCCCTGGGTCCACTCGTCCGGGTAGTCGGCCGCCCTCACCTGCTCGGCGTCGTCACGCACCAGCATCGTGGGGTCGAAGGTCAGCAGGTCCGGCGTCTCGCGGCGGGCCGTCTTCCACCACGCATCGAAGTGCCGCGCGGAGACCACGTCCGTCGGCACCCGCTGCTCGTAGAAGTCCACGAGCGTCTCGTCGTCGACGAGGATGTCGCGGCGGCGCGCCCGGTGCTCGAGCTCCTCGACGTCCTCGAGCAGTGCCCGGTTGTCGTGGAAGAAGCGGTGGTGCGTGCGCCACTCGCCCTGGACCAGCGCGTGCCGGATGAACAGCTCGCGGGACAGCTCGGGGTCGATCCGCCCGTAGGCGACCCGGCGGGCGGCGACCAGCGGGACGCCGTAGAGCAGGACCTTCTCGTACGCCATCACCGCGCCGTGCTTGGCCGACCAGTGCGGCTCGCTGTAGGACCGCTTGACCAGGTGCTCGGCCAGCGGCTCGACCCACTCCGGCTCGATGCGCCCCAGGTCGCGGCCCCAGAGCCGGGAGGTCTCGACCAGCTCTCCCGCCATCACCCACCTGGGCGGCTTCTTGAACAACGCCGACCCGGGCCAGGGCGCGAACCGGGCGTTGCGCGCGCCGACGTACTCACGCTTCTCCGGGTCCCAGAGACCGACGTGGGAGAGCAGGCCGGCGAGCAGCGAGACGTGCACGGGCTTGGGCTCGTCCCCGGGTCGGCCGACGTCCCCGGTCGTCGCGATGCCGAGGGACCGGGCGACCTGGCGCAGCTGGGAGACGAGGTCCTGCCACTCACGGATGCGCAGGTAGTGGAGGAACTCGCGCTTGCACATCCGGCGGAAGGCGTTGCCGGACAACGCTTTCTGCTGGTCCTGCAGGTAGACCCAGAGGTTGCGGTAGGAGAGGAAGTCGGAGCGGTCGTCCGCGAAGCGGCGGTGCAGGGTGTCGGCTGCCTGCTGCTTCTCGACGGGGCGCTCGCGCGGGTCCTGGATGGACAGGGCGGCGGCGATGACGAGCACGTCGGGGACGCATCCGTTGCGGTCGGCCTCGATGACCATCCGGCCCAAGCGCGGGTCGACGGGCAGCTGGGCGAGTGTCCGGCCGACCGCCGTGAGACGTCGCTCCGCCGCGGTGACGTCGAGCGCACCGAGCTCCTCGAGCAGGGCGACGCCGTCCTTGACCTGCCGGTGGTCCGGCGGCTCGACGAACGGGAACCTGGTCATGTCGCCGAGACCGAGCGCGGTCATGGCCAGGATCACAGACGCGAGGTTGGTCCGCAGGATCTCCGGGTCGGTGAACTCCGCACGGGCGAGGAAGTCCTCCTCGGAGTAGAGCCGGATGCAGATGCCGTCCGACGTCCGGCCACACCGGCCGGCCCGCTGGTTGGCGCTGGCCTGGCTGATCGCCTCGATCGGCAGCCGCTGCACCTTCAGCCGGTGGCTGTAGCGGGAGATGCGGGCGGTGCCGGGGTCGACGACGTACTTGATGCCCGGGACGGTGAGCGAGGTCTCGGCGACGTTTGTCGCCAGCACGATCCGCCGGCCGGGATGAGGGGCGAAGACCCGGTGCTGCTCGGCGGCCGACAGCCGGGCGTAGAGGGGCAGGATCTCCACCGGCTCGCGGTTGCGGGTCAGGTGGGTGCGCAGGGCGTCGGCGGTGTCGCGGATCTCGCGCTCGCCGGAGAGGAACACCAGCACGTCCCCGGTGCCGCTCTCGGTGAGCAGCTCGTCGACGGCGTCGAGGATGGCGGTCACCTGGTCCCGGTCCTCGTCGTCTGCGGCATCGGGGTCCTGCACGGGGCGGTAGCGGACCTCGACCGGGTACGTGCGCCCGGACACCTCGACGACCGGCGCGCCGTCGAAGTGCTCGGAGAACCGCTGCGGGTCGATCGTGGCGGAGGTGATGACGACCTTGAGGTCGGGCCGGCGGGGGAGCAGCGCCTTGAGGTAGCCGAGGATGAAGTCGACGTTCAGGCTGCGCTCGTGCGCCTCGTCGATGATCAGGGTGTCGTAGCGGCGCAGGTCGCGGTCGCGCTGGATCTCGGCGAGCAGGATGCCGTCGGTCATCAGCCGAACCATGGTCCTGTCACCGATCCGGTCGGTGAACCGCACGGTGTAGCCCACGGCGTCGCCGAGCGGGACGTTCAGCTCCTCGGCGATCCGGTCGGCGACGGTGCGGGCGGCCAGCCGACGCGGCTGGGTGTGGCCGATGATCCCGTCGACGCCACGGCCGAGCTCGAGGCAGATCTTGGGCAGCTGGGTGGTCTTCCCCGACCCGGTCTCGCCCGCGACGACCACGACCTGGTGGTCGCGGATCAGCGCGGCGATCTCGTCCTTGTGCGCCGCGATCGGCAGCGCGGCCGGGTAGGTGACCGCCGGCGCGACCCGCGGTGGGACGGAGGCGGAGCCGGACGCGGTGGCTCGGCGAGGTCGCCGACGGCGGCTCGTACGGTCGGCCGGTCCGCGCGGCGGTGAGGGCGACATCGGCCTGCCAGCATATGTGGCCGGCTACTCCGCCCGCCGACGTCGGCCGTGAGGTGGGGCGACCGGGTGGTCGGGTAGATCGCCCCTACCACGACAGCCGTCCGGGCGGCACGCTGCAGAGATGGATCGCCACGCAGCTCTGCCCCGCGTCCTCGCTGTCCTCGCCGTCACCGCCACCCTGCTGAGCGGTCCCGTCCCCGCCCAGGCCAGGCCGGGCTACCTCGACCCGGCGCCGCTGGGCCGGGGGTCGGACCCGCGGGTGGCCCACCTGGTCGGCGACACGATCGTCGACGGGCCTCGGCGGGTCCTTGCCACCCGCCTCGGCGACCACTGGGACCTGTGGACCACCCGGCGCGGCTACCTCCTGAACGACTACGTCGAGCGCCGGGACGCGTTCCGCCTGGTGTACGTCAGCCGATCCGGCGACAAGCGCCTGATCGATCGTCGGCGCGGCCCGGCCGGTGTGGCGGTCTCCCCGAGCCGCCGGCGGGTCGCCTGGGGCCAGGGCTGGGCGCCCGTCGCCGTGGCCAACCCGGACACCGGCCGGGTGCTCGCCCGCCGGGACTTCCCCGACTACGCCACGGTGGTCGCCGTCTCCGAGGCCCGGGTGCTGCTGACCCTGCAGCCGAGGGAGGCGCCGCCGACCACGTGGTGGTGGGACTACCGGCGGGACGTGCTGTCGCAGCTGTCCGGCGAGGCCGCGGTCCGGGCCGACCTCCGGCACGACCGAGTGGTGTTCTGGACGGGCCCCGAGGACCGCTTCTGCAACCGGGTCGCCCCCCTGTCGCGGCCGGACCGCACCCTCTGGTCGAGCTGCCGGGTCGGTCCGCGCGCCTGGTCCCCCGACGGCCAGCGGGCGCTGGCGACCTGGACCTACTTCGACGAGAACGGCACCGACCGCTGGCTGACTGTCGGCGACCGGACCGGCGACCGGCTCGGCGGCCGGGTGACCGGGCGCCTCGACTGGGACGCCGTGTGGGAGGACGACCGGCACTTCCTCACCGCGGTGCAGAGCAACCAGGGGATCGCGGCCGTCATCCGGTGCACAGTGGGTGGCAGCTGCGAACGCGCCAGCCGCCTCTGCGACGTGGGCTGGGACGGCTACCCGCCGTTCTACCTCCCCCCGCCGGTGGTGCTGACGAACAACCCCTAGACGCCGTCCGGAGTGGGTGGGGGAACTGTCAGCCCGGGCGGCCACCATGGGTCCATGACGAGCGAGGACCTCACGCGGCTCCCCGGCCTCGGGCCGCGCTCCACGGCCTGGCTCGCCGAGATCGGCATCACGTCCTACGACGAGATCGACGAGCTGGGGTCGGCGGAGGTCTACCG
>DASTVO010000019.1:0-10040 GCA_035759075.1 Actinomycetes bacterium | reverse complement strand
GAGCTGCCCGACTTCAGCTGGGAGCGCACCGACCGGGTCGACGCGCTGCGCAGCGCCGCCGGCGCCTGACGGGGGCCGCCGAGGGTCGGTCGTGTCCGGCCCGGGTGCTGAGATGAGGGCATGACCGAGCCGGGCACCGAGCAGGCGGCCGCTGAGCCGGAGCAGCTCGCGCTGCTGCGCTCCACCGTGCGCCGGGCCCGGTCCGCCCCGCTGAGGACCGCGCCGGAGGCGGCCGAGCACCTGCCGGTGGCCCGGGTCCTGGTCGACGTCGCCCTGGCGCACCTGGACCGGCCGTTCGACTACCTGGTGCCGGCGAGCCTCGACGAGGCGGCGCGGCCGGGAGCCCGGGTCCGGGTGCGGTTCGCCGGCCGGCTGGTCGACGGCTACCTGGTCGAGCGGGTCGGCGGCTCCGAGCACGCCGGCCGGCTGGCGTTCCTGGCCAAGGTCGTGTCGAGCGAGCAGGTGCTCGGCCCCGACCTGCACCGGCTCGCCCGCGAGGTGGCGGCGCACTACGCCGGCACCGTGGCCGACGTGCTCCGCCTGGCCGTGCCGCCGCGGCACGCGCGCACCGAGGCGCAGCCCTCGCCGGAGCCGCCCGGGGCGCCGCCGCGGCCCGACGCCGGTCCGTGGGAGCGCTACCGGCACGGCCCGGCGCTGCTGGACGCCGTCCACGGCGGGGGCGCCCCGCGCGCGGTCTGGACGGCGCTGCCCGGCCCGACCTGGCCCGACGAGGTGGCCCGGCTGGCCGCCACCGCGCTCTCGGCCGGCCGCGGCGCCCTGGTCGTGCTGCCCGACCACCGTGACCTGGACCGGGTCGACCGCGCACTCACCAGCCTGCTCGGCGACGGCCAGCACGTGGTCCTGAGCGCCGAGGCCGGTCCGGCCGAGCGCTACCGGCGCTGGCTCGCGGTCCGGCGCGGCAGCGTCCGGGCGGTCGTCGGGACCCGCGCGGCGATGTTCGCCCCGGTCCGGGACCTCGGGCTGGCGGTGGTGTGGGACGACGGCGACGACCTGCACGCCGAGCCCCGCGCGCCCTACCCGCACGTCCGGACCGTGCTGGCCCTGCGCTCCGGGCTGGAGGGCGCCGCGCTGGTCGTCGGCGGGCTCACCCGGACCGCCGAGGGCGCCGCGCTGGTCCGGTCCGGCTGGGCCCAGTCGGTGGCCGCGCCGCGCGAGGTCGTCCGCCGCGTCGCCCCGGCCGTCCGGGCCGACGGCGACGACCCCCGGGACGGCGGCGGCCGCGGCGCCCGGCTCCCGACCCTCGCGTGGCGCACCGCGGCGCAGGCGCTCGAGCAGGGCCCGGTCCTGGTGCAGGTCCCGCGGGCCGGCTACGTCCCGGGCCTGGCCTGCGCCTCGTGCCGGGCCCCGGCCCGCTGCGGCGCCTGCGCCGGCCCGCTCGGCTCGCCGTCCGGCGGGGCGGCCCCGGCCTGCCGCTGGTGCGGCGTCCCCGCCGTGGTCTGGTCGTGCCCGGCGTGCGGTGGCAGCCGGCTGCGCGCGACCACCGTCGGCTCCACCCGCACGGCCGAGGAGCTCGGCCGGGCGTTCCCGCGGGTCCCGGTCCGGCTCTCCGGTGGCTCGGCGACGGTGCTCGCCGCCGTCGACGCCGAGCCCGCCCTCGTCGTCGCCACCCCCGGCGCCGAGCCCGTCGCCGAGGGCGGCTACGCCGCGGCGCTGCTGCTCGACGGCTGGGCGCTGCTGTCCCGGCCGGACCTGCGGGCCGGCGAGGAGGCGCTGCGGCGCTGGGCCGGGGCGGCGGCCCTGGTCCGCCCGGGCACCGACGGCGGCCGGGTGGTCGTCCTGGCCGACTCGGCGCACCCCGCGGTCCAGGCGCTGGTCCGCTGGGACCCGGCCGGCTTCGCCGAGCGCGAGCTGGCCGAGCGCACCGACCTGCACCTGCCGCCCGACGTGCGGATGGTCTCCCTCACCGGCGACGCGGAGACGGTCCACCGGTTCCTGGCGGCCGCGTCGCTGCCGGCGGCGGCCGAGGTGCTCGGCCCGGTGCCGGCGGGGGACAGCGAGCGGTCCGAGCGCCTCGAACGGTTTCTCGTCCGCTCGCCGCTGCGGGACGGGAGGGCGGTGCTGGCCGCGCTGCGCGAGGCCGCCGGCGTCCGCAGCGCCCACAAGGACCCGGGGACGCTCCGCGTCCAGGTCGACCCGCTGGAGATCGCATGAGCGGGCCCGTCCCGGCAGCGCGCACGGTGGTCTTCGACCTCGGCGGGGTGCTGGTCGACTGGGACCCGCGCCACCTCTACCGGCAGCTGCTGGACAGCGACTCCGAGGTCGAGGCCTTCCTCGACGAGATCGGCTTCGCCGACTGGAACTCCGCGATGGACGCGGGGGACGGCACCTGGGCCGAGTCGGTAGCGGCGCTGGGCGCCCGGTTCCCGCACCGGAGCGAGCTCATCGCCGCGTACCCGAGCCGGTTCGGCGAGACCCTGTCCGGGCCGATCGAGGAGACCGTGGCGGTGCTGCGCGACCTGCACCGGCGCGGCACGCCGCTGTACGCGCTGACCAACTGGTCCGCCGAGACCTTTCCGGTCGCGCGTTCGCGGTTCGAGTTCCTGGAGCTCTTCGACGGGATCCTGGTGTCCGGGGAGGAGGGCGTCGCCAAGCCGGACCCCGCGGTGTTCGCCCTGCTCGTCGGCCGGTTCGGGCTGCAGCCGTCGTCGACGGTGTTCGTCGACGACCGGCAGGTCAACGTCGACGCCGCCGAGCGGGCCGGGCTGCGGGGTCTGCTGTTCACCGACCCGGCGACGCTGTACCGCGACCTCAGCCGGCTGGGGCTGCTGGGCGGTGGCGGACCAGGCTGACCCCGTCCCGGACCGTCAGCATCACCACCTCGACCCGGTCGTCCGCGGCCAGCCGGTCGTTGAACTCGCGGATCGCGACCGTGTCCGCGTCGGTCTCGCCGCTGTCCAGCGGGCGGCCGCTCCAGAGCACGTTGTCGACCGCGATGACACCGTCGGGCGACAGCTTGGGCAGGGTCGCCTCGTAGTAGGCCAGGTATCCGGTCTTGTCGGCGTCGATGAACACCAGGTCGAACGGCCCGGGCAGGTCGGCGATGGTGTCGATCGCCGGGCCGACCCGGATCTCGATCCGGTCGGCGTACGGGCCGGCCGCGATGTGCTTGCGGGCGATCGCGGCGTGCTCCTCGCTGATGTCGCAGGTGACGATCCGCCCGCCGGGAGGCAGCGCCTCGGCCATCGACAGCGCGCTGTACCCGGTGAACGTCCCGATCTCGAGCACGCTGCGCGGTCGGAGCATCGCGACGAGTGCGGTCAGGAACCGGCCCTCGAGGGTGCCGACCATCATCCCCGGCGCCGACGTGGACGCCCGGGTCTCCTCGGCGAGGGCCGCGAACCACGGCGGCTCCGGCGTCGTGTGCTCGACCGCGTACTGCTCGACCCGCGGGTCGACGATCTCGATGGTGCTCATCGGCGGAAGGCGGGCACCCGCACGTCGACCCAGACCAGTCGGTGGTCCGAGCTGGGGAACGGGAACGTGCCGACCAGGCGGAACAGCGGGTCGGTGGACAGCGGCCAGAACACGGCCGAGTCGGTGATGCGCAGCGCCTTGGAGGGCAGCACGTAGTCGACCCGCAGGTTGCCCGGCGCGCTGTCCGAGAAGTCGGCGGTGTCGAACTGCGGGTCGCCCCGGTGCGCCGCGTTGGCCCCACCCTGCAGCGCCGCCTGCTCGACGGCGCCCTCGGAGGACGGGGTGCCCTTGGTGTTGACGCGCGGGTTGTCCAGCAGCAGCTGCGCCGAGCCGGGGATGCTGTCGCCGTCGAACGGGTCGCTGTTCTGGTCACCGGCGATCACGAAGAAGGCGCCCGGCCGCAGGCCGCCCCGGCCCCCGTCGTCGTCGTAGACGTAGCGGGACCGGCCCGGCCGCACGTAGTCGGCCCAGAACCTGATCTCGTCGTGGTTGCGCCGACCGTTGAAGTCGACGCCGGCGGGGAACGCCGGCGGGTCGTCGAAGACCGGCGGGGTCGGGTGGCTCACCAGGAAGTGCACGACCTTCCTGCCGACCTTGATCGGGAGGTCCCAGTGGCTCTTGGACGACAGCCGGAAGACGTCCAGCTCGGCGGGGGAGTACCAGTCCGCGGGTGCGGTGGTGCGCGGGTCGTCGGGCAGCAGCGCGCCCGGCATGTCCTTCCAGAGGAAGTTCTGGAACGTCCTGATCTGCGAGGTCTTGATCGGGTACATCGAGTAGACGGCCATGCCGAACTGACCGGGGAAGAAGCCGAAGCCGAACGCGTCGTTCGGACCGCCGACCGAGCCGTTGTTGTCGAGGTCGAAGCCCGACGGGATGCCGGTGTTCGAGGGCGCCGTGTACGCGTAGGGATACTCGATCGGGGTCGACCCGTTGTGCGGCGTCGACAGGTAGTTCTCCTGGAACAGCCGCAGCGCCTCCCCGGCCGCGTCGAAGTCGAACTCGTTGACCAGGAGGACGTCCGGCCGGGCCCGCTGCACGATCTCGGCAATCGTCGCCGGCTGGGCGCTGCCCGGCGACGACAGCTCGGTGACGAGCTGACCCGCGGTGTTGCGGTTCAAGGAGGCGTTGAAGGTGGCGAACCGGACGGTCCGCCGGTCGTCCCGGTCGTCCCGATGGTCGGCCACCGCGGGTGGCGGGGACAGCAGCGCGGCGGCGGTCGCCCCGGCCGCGAGCAGCGAGCAGGCGGCCAGGGCACGACGGGTGCGGGTCATGGGTCCCTCCGGGTCCGGTCTTTTGGATCATCTGACACCAGAACGCGGGCGCTGGAAAGAGCCGCGGCAGATCGTTCGTAGACTGGTCGTCGTACCGCCACGCCCGTCCCGAGGAGATCGCCGTGCCCGTCCAGCCCATCCGGCTCTTCGGCGACCCCGTCCTGCGCACCCCGGCGGAGCCGGTCGTCGACTTCGACAAAGAGCTCCGGACGCTGGTCAAGGACCTCGAGGACACCATGCTCGAGGCGCCGGGAGTCGGTCTGGCCGCTCCGCAGATCGGGGTCGGGCTGCGGGTGTTCACCTACTACGTCGACGACACCCTCGGCCACCTGGTCAACCCGGTCCTGAACCTCTCCGAGGAGGAGGACGAGGACGAGGAGGGCTGCCTGTCCTTCCCCGGCCTCAGCTTCCCAACCAGGCGAGCGTGGAGCGTGGTCGCCAAGGGCCAGGACATGCACGGCGAGCCGGTCACGATCGAGGGCACCGAGCTGCTGGCCCGCTGCGTGCAGCACGAGACCGACCACCTCGACGGGATCCTGTTCATCGACCGGCTCGACCGCGAGCAGCGCAAGCTCGCGCTCAAGGCGATCCGGGAGGCGGAGTGGGCCGGCGGGACCGCCCCGCCCGTCAAGCTCTCACCGCACGCCCTGCACGGCCGCGCCCTCTAGCCGGCCGCCTCTTCATGCGCCTGCTCTTCGCCGGCACCCCCGAGGTCGCCGTGCCGTCGCTGGACGCCCTGCTCGGGTCCCGGCACGAGGTCGTGGCGGTGCTCACCCGTCCCGACGCGCGCTCCGGACGCGGCCGGCGGACCGCACCGTCGCCGGTGGCCGAGCGCGCCGAGGCCGCCGGGATCGAGACGATCAAGGCGTCCCGGCTCGCCGACGCCGGGGTGACGGAGCGGCTGCGGGAGCTGGCGCCGGACTGCGCCCCCGTCGTCGCGTACGGCGCCCTGGTCCCGCCGGACGCGCTCGCCGTCCCGCGCCTGGGCTGGGTGAACCTGCACTTCTCGCTGCTGCCGGCGTGGCGCGGCGCCGCGCCGGTGCAGCACGCGATCCTGCACGGCGACGAGGTCACCGGCGCCAGCGTCTTCGCGCTGGAGGAGGGCCTGGACACCGGGCCCGTCTACGGCGTGATGACCGAGCAGGTCCGGCCCCGGGACACCAGCGGCGACCTGCTGCAGCGCCTGGCCGTAGCGGGCGCGGGACTGCTCGTGGCCATCCTCGACGGGCTGGAGCGGGGTGAGCTCGTCGCGCGGCCGCAGCCCGCCGACGGGGTGTCGTACGCGCCGAAGCTCTCGCCCGAGGACGCCCGCGTCGACTGGGCCGGCCCGGCCTTCCACCTCGACCGCCAGGTGCGGGCCTGCACCCCCGCGCCGGGCGCCTGGACCACCTGGCAGGGCGAGCGGCTCGGCCTCGGCCCGGTCGAGCCGGTCGGGGAGACGGACCTCGCGCCCGGGCAGGTCCGGGTCGACCGCCGAGAGGTCCTGGTCGGCTGCGGTGACGGCCGTGCCGTCCGGCTCGGGGAGGTCCGGCCCGCGGGACGCAAGCCGATGGCCGCCGACGCGTGGGCCCGCGGCGTGCGCGACATCGACGGCGCCACGGTCGGGTCCGACACGCCGTGAGCCGCCCCGGCAGCCAGCCGCCGCGGCGCCGCGGCCCGCGCGCCCCGCAGCGCCGCAAGCCGGCCCCGGACGCCCCGCGGCGGGTCGCGTTCGACCTGCTCCGGGCGGTCGACGAGCGTGACGCCTACGCCAACCTGGCGCTGCCCGGCCTGCTGCGCGACCGTGGCCTGGGGGGCCGGGACGCCGCGTTCGCCACCGAGCTGGCCTACGGGACCCTGCGCGGCCGCGGCACCTACGACGCGGTCCTGGCCGCCTGCGTCGACCGGCCGCTGGACGAGGTCGACCCGCCGGTGCTCGACGTGCTCCGGCTCGGGGCCCACCAGCTGCTCGCGATGCGGGTGCCGCCGCACGCCGCGGTCGGGGCGACCGTCGAGCTGGCCCGCGCGGTCGTGGGGGAGGGGCGGGCGTCCTTCGTCAACGCCGTCCTGCGCCGGGTCGGGGGCACCGACCTGCCCGGCTGGCTTGGCCGGGTCGCGCCGCCGTCGGACGCGGACCCGGTCGGCCACCTCGCCGTCGTCCACTCGCACCCGGCGTGGGTGGTCTCCGCGCTGCGGGACGCGCTCGGTGGTGACCTGACCGAGACCGCCGCGCTGCTCGCGGCCGACAACGTGGCCGCCGAGGTCGCGCTGGTGGCCCGGCCGGGCCGGGCCGAGGTCGCCGAGCTGGTGGCCGCGGGTGCCCGCCCCGGCGCCTGGTCGCCGTACGCGGCGGTGCTCGAGTCGGGTGACCCGGGCGCCCTCGCCGCGGTCCGGGAGGGCCGGGCCGGGGTGCAGGACGAGGGCAGCCAGCTGGTCGCGCTGGCCCTGGCCGCGGCCCCGCTCGAAGGGAGCGACGAGCGCTGGCTGGACCTCTGCGCCGGACCGGGCGGCAAGGCCGCGCTGCTCGGCGCCGTGGCCCGGGAGCGCGGGGCGCACCTGCTGGCCGCCGAGGTGGCACCGCACCGGGCCGCGCTGGTCCGCCGGGCCGCCGGGCCGGACGCCACGGTGGTCGTGGCGGACGGGCGGTCACCGGCATGGGCAGAAGCCGGCTTCGACCGGGTGCTGCTGGACGCCCCCTGCACCGGCCTGGGCGCGCTGCGGCGGCGGCCCGAGGCCCGCTGGCGGCGCCGGCCCGGGGACGTGGCCGCGCTGACGAAGCTCCAGCGCCAGCTGCTCGGCTCGGCGCTGGAGGCGGTGCGACCGGGCGGCCTCGTCGCGTACGTCACCTGCTCCCCGCACCTCGCCGAGACCCGCGCCGTCGTCGCGGACGTCCTGCGCCACCGCCCGGACGTGACCCGCGAGGACGCCCGGCCGCTGTTCCCGGGCGTGGCCGACCTGGGGGACGGCCCGGAGGTCCAGCTGTGGCCGCACCGGCACGGAACCGACGCCATGTACCTGGCCCTGCTCCGGCGCAACCAGGACTAGCGTCGAGAACATGCGAGCCAACGACCTGATGGAGAAGCTCCAGCAGACCCTCGAGCCGGGAACGGTCTACGGCAAAGCCGTGGAGCGCGACGACGTCACCGTCATCCCGGTCGCCAGGGTGCGCGGAGGCGGAGGCGGCGGCGGGGACAACCAGGACAACGGCGGCGCCGGGTACGGCGTGGACGCCCGCGTGACCGGCGCCTTCGTCGTCCGTGAGGGCACCGTGCGCTGGGTGCCGGCCGTGGACGTGAACAAGATCGTCCTCGGCGGGCAGGCGGTGGCGATCGCCGCGCTGCTGGTGCTCCGCCGCGCGATCAAGAAGCGGGGCAGGCAGCGGGGCGGCCGCCGCAGCTGACGGGCGTCGCCTCGCTACCCTGCCCGGCATGGGCGTCCAGATCTCTCCGAGCATCCTGTCGGCGGACTACACCGACCTCGCGGCCGAGGTCGGGCGCATCGCGCCGGAGGCGGACTGGGTCCACGTCGACGTGATGGACAACCACTTCGTGCCCAACCTCACGATCGGGCTGCCCGTCGTGCAGCGGCTGGCGGAGGTCAGCGAGCTGCCGCTCGACGTGCACCTGATGATCGAGGACGCCGACCGCTGGGCGCCGGAGTACGCGGAGTCCGGCGCCCGCAGCGTGACCTTCCATGTCGAGGCGTCGCAGGCACCTGTCCGGCTGGCCCGGACGCTGCGCGGCGCGGGCGTGCGCGCGGGCATGGCGCTACGGCCGGCGACGCCGGTCGAGCCCTACGCCGAGCTGCTCCCCGAGCTGGACATGCTGCTGCTGATGACCGTCGAGCCCGGCTTCGGCGGCCAGAAGTTTCTCGACCTGGTGCTGCCCAAGATCCGCGCCGCCCGGAGGATGGTCGGCGACCGCGAGCTGGACCTGTGGCTGCAGGTCGACGGAGGGGTCGACACCGAGACCGTCGAGCGGTGCGCCGAGGCCGGCGCGGACGTGTTCGTGGCCGGATCCGCCGTCTACGGCACGGACGACCCGGCCGCCGCGGTCGCCGGCCTGCGGGAGCGGGCCGAGAAGGCCACCGCCTCGGCCTGGTGGTCGGCCCACTGAGGCGCGTCTGCGTCCTCGGCTGCGCCGGCTCGACCTCGTGGGGGTGATCATTTGTGCCACTTCAAAGATCAATCTTTCGAGAATGATCTCCGGACTGGCACGAACGATCTTGCTGCGCTCGGTGGCGGCAGGGGCATCCGCAGCGGCGGGTCGCCTCAGCTGCTGAGGATGCCGCGCACCACGCTGTCGCCGGAGTGCGCCGGGTCGCCGTCCACCGGCTCGATCGAGATGTCGACCACGGGGAAGTCGGTCACGTCGACCTCGGGCGGGAGGGTGAACCGGCCGGTCGAGCCGTCCAGCAGCCCGAGCGAGACCAGCCGCTGGGCGTCGGCGTCGAGCAGCCACACCTCGTAGAACCCGTCGGCGCGGGTCAGCCCGGACACGTCCAGGGAGAGCACCCGCTCGCCGTCGACGGTCTGCACGGTGGCCTGCCCGGTGCCGGTGCGGTCCGGCAGGGCGGTCAGCGAGGCGCTGGCGACGACGGTGCCGGCCGCCGGCTCGTCGGCGCCGCCGAGGAGCACGCTGCCGCCGACGCCGACGGCGATGCCGACCACGGCGGCCGCGGCCGCGACCAGCGCGGTGAACCCGCGCCGGGACCGGCCCCGCCGCGCGGCGAGCTCGTCCCCGGCCCGCTGATCGCCGGCGAGACCGAGCTCGGCCACCACCCGGTCCCAGACCTGCGGCGGCGGGGCCTCCGGCTGGTCCTCGGGGGTCACCGACCGCGCCGTCGTCACGACCGCGCGCAGCTGCTCGAGCTCGCTCTGGCAGTGGGCGCAGGTCGCGAGGTGCGGGTCCTCGAGCTGCTCGCCGAGCGCGATCAGGGCGAGGTCGTCCGGGTCACTATGACCGGGCACCGTCCACCTCCAACCGCTGGCGCAGGCGGCCAAGCGACCGCCGGATGTGGCTCTTCACGGTGCCCAGGGGCATGCTCAGCAGGCTCGCGATCTGGGTGTGGGTGAGGTCGTCGTAGAACGCCAGGGTCACGATCCGCCGCGCCGGCTCGTCCAGCCGGGAGATCTCGTCGGCGAGCAGGACGCGTGCGGTGACCGACTCGTCGGGGGCGGAGAGCGCGTCCGGCCCCAGTGACCGGGTCGCCGCCTCGGTCGCCCGGCGCTCCCGCTCCCGGGCAGCCCACCGGTCGGCGACCTTGTTGCGGGTGATGCCCAGCAGCCAGCCGGGCAGGCTGCCGGACTGCGGCTTGAAGCCGTGCCGTCCCCGCCAGGCCGCGACGAAGACCTGC
>DASTVO010000018.1:0-7086 GCA_035759075.1 Actinomycetes bacterium | reverse complement strand
CCGCTGCGCGCGACGTTGGCTGCCGTCGCTCCGGGCACGGCGCTGCGTGACGGCCTCGAGCGCATCCTGCGCGGAGGAACCGGCGCACTGATCGTGCTGGGCTACGACAAGATGGTCGAGACGCTCTCCACCGGCGGCTTCGTGCTCGACGTGGAGTTCAGCTCCACCCGGCTGCGCGAGCTGGCGAAGATGGACGGCGCGATCGTGGTCGACCGCGACTGCACCAGGATCGTGCGGGCCGCGGTGCAGCTGGTGCCCGACCCGGCCATCCCGACCGACGAGTCCGGCACCCGGCACCGCACCGCCGACCGGGTCAACAAGCAGACCGGTCTGCCGGTGATCTCGGTCAGCCAGTCGATGAGCATCATCGCGATCTACGTCGACGGGCAGCGCTACGTGCTCGAGGCCTCGACCCAGATCCTGTCCCGCGCCAACCAGGCGCTGGCGACGCTCGAGCGCTACAAGCTGCGTCTCGACGAGGTGTCCGGCACGCTCTCCGCGCTGGAGATCGAGGACCTCGTGACCGTGCGGGACGTCACGGCGGTGGCGCAGCGGCTGGAGATGGTGCGGCGCATCGCCGGCGAGATCGAGTCGTACGTCGTGGAGCTCGGCACCGACGGCCGGCTGCTCACCCTGCAGCTCGACGAGCTGATCGCCGGGGTCGAGCCGGACCGCGAGCTGATCGCCCGTGACTACCTGCCGGCTCCGGTCGGGCGCCGGGCGCGCACCGTCGCCGACGTGATGACCGACCTCGACCAGCTGGACTCGCTGGAGCTCCTCGACCTGGCCTCGGTCGCCCGCGCGATGGGCTACGGCGGCGGCGAGGGCCTGGACGCGGCGGTCAGCCCGCGCGGCTACCGGCTGCTGGCCCGGGTCCCCCGGCTGCCCGGCGCCGTCGTCGACCGGCTGGTCGACCACTTCGGCAGCCTGCAGAAGCTGCTGGCGGCGAGCATCGACGACCTGCAGGCGGTCGACGGCGTCGGCGAGTCGCGGGCCCGCAGCATCCGCGAGGGCCTGTCCCGGCTCGCCGAGTCCTCCATCCTCGAGCGCTACGTCTGACCGACCCGCGTCGCGCCCCGAGCCAGACCAGACCCTCCGCCGGACTCGATCAGGACGGGGTGGGCAGCAGGCCGGCAAGAGCGGCCAGCGAGACCACGAACAGCGGTGCCCCGGACGCGTCGCGACGGACCTCGAGCACGTACGCCGGCAGCCCGGCCCCCGGCCTGACCTGCGTCGGCGTCAGCGCGTCCGGGGCCAGCACGGCCAGCACCTTGTCGACAGCCAGGCCGAGCGCGCCGTCCGGCCCCTCGAGCACCAGCACGTCACCCGTGTCGCCAGGGTCGGTCGCCATGCGCAGGTCGACGACCGGCACCGGCGTCCCGCGCAGCACCAGCAGGCCGGTGACGGGCGCCCGGGCGCCGTCGAGAGCCTCGATGCCGGTCGCGCGGACCACCTCCCGCACCTCGCCGAGGCGCCCGGCCAGCACGCGGCCGTCCATGACGAACGTGACGTAACCGATCACCCGGCGCTCCCCCGACCCGCGCCGGCGGACGTCGCGGGGTGACCGGCGCGCGCGGCCGCCTCGTCCGCCAACCGTTCGCACAGCGCCGCCAGCTGGCCGGCGTCGCGGCCCCCGAGCAGCGCAGCCGCCCGCTCCGGGGGCATCGCCGAGACCGCGCGCGCCGCCGCCCGGTAGGACACCGAGGCCGCCGCGTGCTGGCCCAGCCGGGACAGCGCGCCGGCGAGCAGGAAGTGGGCGTTGCCGTCCGCCGGGTCGAGGTACACCGCCTTGCGCAGCGGCGGCACCGCGACGTCGTCCTGCCCGAGGGTGGACCTGGCCTGTCCGAGCACGACGTACGCGGGGGTGAGCAGCGGGTCGGCCGTCAGTGCCTGCTGGGCCGCTGCGGCCGCCGCCGGGTAGTCCCCGGCCTCCAGACGCTCTTGCGCCGTCGTCAGCAGCTCCGGCGGTGCCGGCTGCGTCGGCTCGGCCGGCGGCCGGGACGGGCTCGACTTGTTCACCGGTGGACGGGGCCGGGCCCGACGCGACGGGACCGCCAACCGTCCCGGTGCCCGCCCGCGCGAGTCGTGCGCGCGACGGTAGACGAAGGCGCCGTCCATCGGCACCAGCGCGAACGCGTTGCTCACCTGCCACAGCGTCTCGGAGTGCCCGAGCAGCAGGTAGCCCCCTTCCGCGAGCACGTCGTGGAAGGTGCCGACCAGCAGCCGGGTCGTGTCGCGGCCGAAGTAGATGGTCACGTTGCGGCAGACGACCAGGTCGACCTCGCCGCGCCCGAACGGCGGCGGGTCGGTCACCAGGTTGTGCAGCCGGACCTCGACGAGCCGACGAGCCTGCTCCTTCACCGCGTACGCCCCGCCCGGCCGGCGCTCCATCCACCGGTCGCGGACCATCGCCGGCACCGGCTCCAACGTCCGGCCGGTGTAGGTCGCGCGCCCAGCGGCCCGGACCGCCTCGGCCGAGACGTCCGTGCCCAGGATCCGCACGCCGGACGTCGCGCCGAGCATCGGGGCGAGCTCGAGCAGCATCATCGCCAGCGAGTAGGGCTCCTCGCCGGTCGAGCACCCGGCGCTCCAGATCGTCAGCGGCCGCTCCCGGCCGGCCGCGCGGCGCAGCAGCTCGGGCAGCACCCGGCGGCGCAGCGCCTGCATCTGCGGCTGGTTGCGGAAGAACTGCGTCTCCTGCACCGTGACGGCGTCGAGCAGCAGCTGCCGCTCGGTCTGGCCCGAGGGGGCCGACAGCCAGGCGACGTACGACCGGACGTCGGGGAGGTCGCACGCGCGCAGCCGCTCCGCCACGACGGCTGCGAGGCCCGCGCGCCGGCCCTCGTCGAACGCCAGACCCGCCTCGGCCGCGAGGTAGTCGCGGACCGCGGCGAAGTCGGTGTCGGTGAACGCCACGGTCATGACCGCACCCGCCTCGGTGCGGCCGCCTGCACGATGGCGGCCGCCACCTGGCCGAGCGGCAGCTCGACCTCGACCGCGCCGAGCGCCTGGGCGGCGGCCGGCATGCCCCACACCACACTGGTCGGCTCGTCCTGGCCGATGGTCAGCGCACCCGCCTCGTGCAGCGTGCGCAACCCCTCGGCACCGTCCCGCCCCATGCCCGTTAGCAGCACCCCGACGGCCCGCGCGCCGCAGACGGCGGCAGTGCTCGCGAAGGCGGCGTCCACGCCCGGCACGTGGAACTGTCCCGCCGGCGGCGTGCGGAGCTCGACCCGCAGCCCGGGCCGCAGCAGCGTGTTCAGACCGGCCGGGGCCACGTACGCCCGGCCGGGCAGCAGCCGCTTGCCGTGCTCGGCCATCCCGACCGGCAGCGGCGAGAGGTCGTTCAGCCAGGTGGCCAGGCCCTCGACGAAGCCGTCGGCCATGTGCTGCACGACGAGCACGGGGACCGGCAGGCTGGCCGGCAGGTCACCGAGGATCGTGGCCAGCGCGGGCGGCCCGCCGGTGGAGGCACCGATCACGACCGCGCGCACCGGCGAGTCCACCGGCTCCGTGGCGCGCGGCGCCGGCCGGCTCGGCTCGACCACCCGGCCCGGGCGCTCACCGAGCCCCCGGGCACGCAGCCGGCTCCGTGGGTGGGTGATGACCCGCACCCGGCTGGCGATCCGCAGGTGGCGACGCAGCGCCGTCGAGTACTGCGGCGAGGTCGGCAACGCGTCGAGAGCGCCGACCACGTCGACGGCCCCGGCACCGAGCGCCGCCTGCGAGTGCTCGGCCAGGGCTCCGCAGACCACCACCGGTGTGGGCCGGGTGCCCATGATCCGCTCGATCGCCTCGATGCCGCCGTTGTCCGCGTCGAGGTCGATCAGCACCGCGCCGGGCTGGTGCTCGACGACGGCCGCCTCTGCGGCGAGCGCGGTGCACACCTCGGCGGCGACCACGAAGCTCGGCCCGCGCAGCAGCTCGGACAGCTCACGGGTGCGGGTGCGGCTGTTGCCGACCACGACGACGACCAGCGCCGCGGCCGCGGTCCCGGGCCCGAGCTCGGACGTGGTCTCGGCGCCACTGACCTCGGCGGCAGGGACCTGGGGCTGCTGACCGGTCAGGGACATGCGCCACCTTTCCCGGTCATGACGGTTCGCGGCAGGCCGGATGCCCACCCCCTGCGAACGTCGTCACCCGGCGCTGGGCACTTGAGGTCGTGCGAGGATCACGTCGATGAGCGCCGCGCCGCCCGCCGGGTCACCGCTGCACGACCCGGTCCTGCGCTGGTACGCCGACAGCGCCCGCGACCTGCCCTGGCGGGCGCCGGACGCAGGACCGTGGGCGGTCCTGGTCAGCGAGTTCATGCTCCAGCAGACGCCGGTGGCCCGGGTCGAGCCGGTCTACCGGGCCTGGCTCGAGCGGTGGCCGACCCCGGCCGCGCTGGCGGCCGACGAGCCCGGGGAGGCGGTCCGCGCCTGGGGCCGGCTCGGGTACCCGCGGCGGGCGCTGCGCCTGCACCGGGCGGCGACCGAGGTCGTGGCGCGGCACGGCGGCGAGCTGCCTCCCGCGTACGACGACCTGCTCGCACTCCCCGGGGTCGGCAGCTACACGGCCGCGGCCGTCGCGTCGTTCGCGTTCGGCCAGCGGCACGCCGTGCTCGACACGAACGTCCGCCGGGTGCTGGTGCGCGCGGCGGCCGGGCGGGCGGAGCCGGCCCCGGCGCTGACCGCGGCCGAGCGGCGGCTCGGCGAGTCCCTGGTCCCCGAGCAGCCGGCGGTGGCGGCGCGCTGGGCGGTGGCGGTCATGGAGCTCGGGGCACTGGTGTGCACGGCCCGGTCGCCGAAGTGCGAAGCCTGCCCGGTGCGCGGGCTGTGCGCTTGGCAGCAGGCGGGGCGGCCAGCGCACGACGGGCCGGCACGACGGCGGCAGGCGTACGCGGGGACCGACCGGCAGGTCCGCGGGCTGCTCATGGCGGTGCTGCGGTCGGCCGACGGGCCGGTACGCGGCGAGGCGCTCGACGCCGTCTGGGACGACGCCGCGCAGCGCGACCGCGCGCTCGCCGGGCTGGTCGTCGACGGCCTGGTGGAACGCGACGGCGACGGCTTCCGGTTGCCCCGCTAGAGCGACCTGTGGCGCGGCCTGGACGCGGAGGAGCCCGCCCGGACCGGCGTCCGAGCGGGCTCCCTGCTGCGTACGACGAGCTACTCCTGCTGGCCGGCGGTCTCCACCGGCGGGGCGTCGGGCAGCGCCGCCTTCGCCTCGCCGACGAAGGTGAACGAGGCCTCGTCGCCCTCGCCCTCGGTGTCGACCAGCACGATCTGGCCTGGGCGCACCTCGCCGAAGAGGATCTTCTCGGAGAGGACGTCCTCGACCTCGCGCTGGATGGTCCGGCGCAGCGGTCGGGCACCCAGGACCGGGTCGTAGCCCTTCTTGGCGAGCAGCTCCTTCGCGGCGGGCGTGAGCTCGATGCCCATGTCCTTGTCCCGCAGCCGCTCGTCGAGCTTGGCCAGCATCAGGTCGACGATCTTGATGATCTCTTCCTTGCTGAGCTGGTGGAACACGACGATGTCGTCGATGCGGTTGAGGAACTCCGGCCGGAAGTGCTGCTTGAGCTCGTCCTGGACCTTGTTCTTCATCCGCTCGTAGCCGCTCTTCACGTCCTCCGCGGCCGCGAACCCGAGGTTGAAGCCCTTGGAGATGTCGCGGGTGCCGAGGTTCGTGGTCATGATGATCACGGTGTTCTTGAAGTCGACCACGCGGCCCTGCGAGTCGGTCAGGCGACCGTCCTCGAGGATCTGCAGCAACGAGTTGAAGATGTCCGGGTGGGCCTTCTCGACCTCGTCGAAGAGCACCACGGAGAACGGCTTGCGCCGCACCTTCTCGGTGAGCTGACCGCCCTCCTCGTACCCGACGTAGCCGGGAGGCGACCCGAACAGCCGCGACACCGTGTGCTTCTCGGAGAACTCGGACATGTCCAGCTGGATCAGCGAGTCCTCGTCGCCGAACAGGAACTCGGCGAGCGTCTTCGACAGCTCGGTCTTCCCGACGCCGGACGGGCCGGCGAAGATGAACGAGCCGCCCGGACGCTTCGGGTCCTTCAGGCCCGCGCGGGTGCGGCGGATCGCCTGGGACAGGGCCTTGATGGCCTGCTCCTGGCCGATGACCCGGCGGTGCAGCTCGTCCTCCATGCGGAGCAGGCGCTGGCTCTCCTCCTCGGTGAGCTTGAAGACCGGGATGCCGGTGGCGACGGCGAGGACCTCGGCGATGAGCTCCTCGTCGACCTCGGCCACGACGTCCATGTCGCCGGCCTTCCACTCCTTCTCCCGCTGGGCCTTCTCCTGCAGCAGGGTCTTCTCGCGGTCGCGCAGGGACGCGGCCTTCTCGAAGTCCTGCGCGTCGATCGCCGACTCCTTGTCACGGCGTACGCCGGCGATGCGCTCGTCGAACTCGCGCAGGTCCGGCGGCGCGGTCATCCGGCGGATGCGCATCCGTGAGCCGGCCTCGTCGATCAGGTCGATCGCCTTGTCCGGCAGGAACCGGTCGGAGATGTAGCGGTCGGCCAGCGTGGCGGCGGCGACCAGGGCTCCGTCGGTGATCGAGACGCGGTGGTGCGCCTCGTACCGGTCGCGCAGCCCCTTGAGGATCTCGATGGTGTGCGCCAGCGTCGGCTCAGCGACCTGGATCGGCTGGAAGCGGCGCTCGAGGGCGGCGTCCTTCTCCAGGTGCTTGCGGTACTCGTCCAGCGTCGTGGCGCCGATCGTCTGCAGCTCGCCGCGGGCCAGCATCGGCTTGAGGATGCTCGCCGCGTCGATGGCGCCCTCGGCGGCACCCGCGCCGACCAGCGTGTGCAGCTCGTCGATGAACAGGATGATGTCGCCGCGGGTACGGATCTCCTTGAGGACCTTCTTCAGCCGCTCCTCGAAGTCACCGCGGTAGCGGCTGCCGGCGACCAGGGCGCCCAGGTCGAGGGTGTAGAGCTGCTTGTCCTTGAGCGTCTCCGGCACCTCGCCCTTGACGATGGCCTGCGCGAGGCCCTCGACCGCGGCGGTCTTGCCGACGCCGGGCTCGCCGATCAGCACCGGGTTGTTCTTGGTGCGGCGGGACAGCACCTGCATGACCCGCTCGATCTCCTTCTCGCGG
>DASTVO010000017.1:0-9676 GCA_035759075.1 Actinomycetes bacterium | reverse complement strand
GCGCACGCGCAGCTGGACCGGGTCACGCTGACCAGCCGCGCCTTCTACCACGACCAGTTCGGGCCGTTCTGCGCCGAGCTCGCGGACCTGGCCGGGATGGACATGGTGCTCCCCATGAACACCGGAGCCGAGGCCGTGGAGACCGCCATCAAGGTCAGCCGCGCCTGGGGCTACCGGGTCAAGGGCGTCCCGGACGGCCAGGCCACGATCGTGGTCGCGGACGGCAACTTCCACGGCCGGACCACGACGATCGTGAGCTTCTCCACCGACTCGGAGGCCCGCGACGACTTCGGCCCCTACACGCCGGGCTTCCGCATCGTCCCCTACGGCGACGCCGACGCCCTGGCAGACGCCATCGACGAGACGACCGTCGCGGTGCTGCTAGAGCCGATCCAGGGCGAGGCCGGCGTCGTCGTCCCTCCCCCCGGTTACCTGTCGGCGGCCCGGGTCCTCTGCAGCGAGCGCAACGTGCTGCTGGTGCTCGACGAGATCCAGTCCGGTCTCGGCCGCACCGGCGAGACGTTCGCCTGGCAGCACGAGGGCGTGAAGCCGGACCTGATGCTCCTGGGCAAGGCGCTCGGCGGCGGCATCGTCCCGGTCAGCGCCGCCGTGGGCAGCAAGGACGTGCTCGGCGTGATCCGCCCCGGCGAGCACGGCAGCACGTTCGGCGGCAACCCGCTCGCCTGCGCCGTCGCCCGCGAGGTGGTGCGGCTGCTCGGCACCGGGGAGTACCAGCTGCGTGCCCGTGAGCTCGGCGAGGTGCTGCACGGCCGGCTCGCGCAGCTGGTGGGGCGTGGCGTCGTGGCCGTACGCGGGAGAGGGCTCTGGGCCGGCGTCGACATCGACCCGTCGCTGGCAACGGGTCGACAGGTGTGCGAACGCCTGATGGCCAAGGGCGTGCTGGCAAAGGACACCCACGGCTCGACGATCCGGCTGGCCCCTCCGCTCGTGGTCAGGAAGGACGACCTCGAGTGGGCCGTCGACCAGCTCACCGAGGTGCTCGCCGAGCTGTCCTAGCGGTCCCGCTGCCGCCGCACCTCGCACACGACGCCGTCGTCGTCCTTGTCCAGCGCCGCGTTGGCGACCGCGAGCGCGCGATCCACCGTCCGGACCTTGACGATCGGACGGCCCTGGTTGCGCGATCCCGGCGCCTTGAGACCCGTCGGGTGCTCGGCGCGCAGGGCCCGACATCCCTCGAAGACCGTAGGCCGGTCGGACTGGGCAAGGGTCGTGGGAAGCGGCAGGGCAGCATCGACGATCTCGGGGCCACGTTCGCCCCACCACGAGAGAACGGTCGGCGCGGTGACCGCAAGCAGGACCGCGGCGGCAAGCCTCAGCACCAGCGAGGCTCCGGACTGCTGTCGGCGCGCGTGCTTCCGCCGCCGACGAGCGCCGTGCCCGCCGGACCCGTCCCCAGCACGCGCTGTCGCGGGAGGCAGCACCGCCCGCAGGTGACGGGCGACGCCCTGGACGTCTCCCGGGCTCAGCCGCGCCTCCAGGGACGACGCCCACTCGACGAGGTCGCCGGCGCCGAGGACCGTGACCTGCCCGATCCTGGTCACGCCCGTTCCGGCCGGGCCCGCGGTGCAGAGGACCGGGATGACGTGCAGTGCCCACGGCAGCTGCAGCTGCATCCCCACGGCGACGCCCGCGTCGGCGACACCCTGGATCTCGCGCTGTCGGGAGAACCCGTTCTGCCGCAGCCGCCCGGACCTGACCGCCAGGCGCCCCGACCAGTTCTTGGCATCGACGACCAGGACTCCCCCGGGACCGACAGCGACGTGGTCGATGTTCGCCCGCCGGCGTTCCGGCCAGCGGACGTCGTGCAGGACCTCCCAGCCGAGAGCCCGCAACCGCTCGAGCTGTTCACCGACCACGCGCTCGCCCTGCTCGCCTCGGGACCACCGGTCCGCGTCCAGCTCGAGACGGTCCGCCCGGGCGGTGAGCCCGGCGGCACGGTTGCGCAGCACTGCAGCCTGCTGCCGCTTCCTGGCGGCCTGCAGCCCCGCCGACGCACCCGCAGCCATCGACTCCCCCGTTGCCCGAATCCTGCTTCGTCATCGGGTCGGTGACAGGCCGTCTTGAGGCAAGGCGAGATGGCGACGGTCAGGAGAGAAAGGTGACCGTGACTCCCGACGGCACGGCTCTCGACAGCCGCCCATCAGTCGTCACGAGCGTGGCACCGAGCAGTTCGGCACACGCGACGTAGAACGCATCTGCGACGCGCACGCGCGGCCTGAGCTCCCACGCCCGGGTCAGGAGCGGTTGGTGCGCGATGCGTCGGGCCGGCAACCGCCGCAGCGTGCGGACGCGCGAGTCCGCCTGGTCGGGCTGGAGCTCACCAGCCCGAACGTGCCGGGCGAGTGCTGAGAGGACTTCGACATCGAGCAGCTCCGGCGCCACCACGTCGTCAGTCGCCAGCACGACCCCGACCCGGCGGCCGAGCTCGTCGCCGAGCAGGAGATCGACGGCCGCACTCGCGTCAAGAACGAGCATCCGGCATCTCGCCGCGGATCTCGCGCATGACCTCGGTGGTGCCGGTGGTGACGCGCACCGGCTCGAGCGCGGCAACCTCGTCGAGCCACTCGGTCATGGACGGCAGCGACAGCTCCTTGCGCAGCACCCGCGTCACCAGCTCGCTGAGCGTGGTCCCCTCCATGTCGGCCCGGGCGCGCAGAGCAGCGTGCAGATCATCCGGCATGTTCTTCACCTGCAAGGTCGCCATGGCATGACGTTAGCATGCTGCTGGCATGCCGACGTCCGGAGAGCTCAGGCCGTGCGACTACCAGCCGATAACGCCTGACTGGTCAGGTGCCACCCCCCGCAGGACGGGCACTCGTACTTGCGCTGCACTCGGATCCGGTGCTCACCACCCGACGACTCGATCCGGGACCTGCGCCGCCGCAGGGAAACCAGCGCCAGCCCGGCGTCGTGCCCGTCCCGGTAGCGGATCTTCCCGGTCGCGGGGCAGACCGGGCGGCCGGCCTTGCGCACCGCCCGACGTCCTGCCCTCTCCCTCGCCATGGCCCTCCCCCTCCCGGCGTCTCCCCTCCAGCACTCTGCGCGCCGGGTTGGACACAACCTCTCCGGCTGGGGAGAGTGCGGGGCGAGACAGGACAGGTCGCCGGAACAAGGGGGACGCATGGCGCGCCCGGGCAGGGACCAGGCCGCGCCGATGGAGCGGCTGGTGCGCCTCATCGGCGTGCTCAACCAGCACAAGCGCGGCGCCCCCGTCGACCTGCTGCTCAAGGCCGTCGCCCCGGAGGACGCCAGCGACGAGGCGCGCCGGAAGATGCTCACGCGCGACCTCGACCACCTGAACCACCTCGGCTACGACATCCGCAACGTCGCCGCGCCCGGCGCCGACGGCCTCTACGTGATGCAGGCCCGCGACAACCGCCTGCAGGTGCACCTCACCGCCGAGCAGCGCGGTGAGCTCCTCCGTGCCGCGCTCGCCGCCGGTCTCGAGGGCATGAGCGCCCACCTCGGCGAGGCGACCGGGTCAGCCGCGCCGCCGTCGACGGGCCACCTCGACCTGGTGCAGCGTGCGACGACGCGACACTGCCGGCTGCGCTTCGAGTACAAGGGCGAGCCGCGCCTGGTGCACCCGGTCCGCGTGCACAGCGGCCCCTCCGGCTGGTACCTCGCCGGCCGCGAGGACTGCCAGGAGGTCGTCAAGGAGTTCGTGGTCTCCCGGATGAGCGACGTGTCGCTGGACGCACCGGGCACCGCCGACGTGGTCGAGGAGGCCTCGCGGCCGTCGCTGGACCCGTTGAGCTGGGAGCAGGACCCGCCGACCGAGGTCGTGCTCGAGGTCCCGGCCGAGCACCGGCTGCTGGTGGAGAACCTGCTCGGGCCCGCGCAAGACGTCACCGAGCACGACGGCACTCAGCGCCTGACGTACGTCGTCACCAACCGCGCCGTCTTCCGCTGGCGCGTCTACGAGCTGGGTACGCGGGTGCGGTTGCTCGGCCCGGAGGACGTCCGGCGCGAACTGCTGGACGAGCTGGAGTCGTTCGTGGCGGCCGCCGGATGAGCCCGGTCGCCGCGTACGCCAAGAGGCTGGCCGCCCTTCCGCAGGCGCTCGCGATCCTCGAGCTGCACCCGGACGGTCTGCCGCTGTCGCAGCTGGCCGCCGAGCTCGACGTCACGCCGGACGACCTGCGCGAGGTGTTCCTGGCCTACTACCGCGCCGACCTCGTCGAGCTCGGCGGCTTCGAGCAGCCGGTCGTGGAGTTCTTCGCGCCGGAGGGCGACGACTCGGGTAATGACGTCGACCCGGCGACCGCGGAGTGGGTGCGGGTCGTCGCCCGCGACCCGGAGCAGGAGCTGGGGGTCGACCACCTCGACGCCGAGCAGCTCGGCCGGCTGTTCGAGGCCGGCGCCGACCTGCTGGCGCTCGAGCCGGAGAACGAGACGCTGCGCTCGGCGCTGGCGGCCTTCCAGTCCGCGGTCTGGCCGGTCGACGGACCGGCCGGGTCGGAGTGGAAGGCCCTGACCGCCCAGGACCTGCACCGCGCGGTGCAGGAGCACCGGAAAGTGCGGATCACCTACGTGCGGCAGTGGCACCCGGGCGCCCGCGAGCGGGTGATCGAGCCCTACCGGCTGACCCGGACCCGGCGCGGCTGGGAGGTCGACGCCGGACCTGCGGACGAGGTCGCCGCGGTGCGGACCTTCCTCGTCTCGGGCATCTCGGCCTGCGAGGTGCTCGACGAGACGTTCGAGCCGCCGGCCGACGTCGACGCGCTGCTAGCCGCGCAGCGGACACCGGTGGAGGTCGAGCTGGTGGTGCCGCAGGACCGGCGCTGGGCCGTCGAGCGGTACGCGGAGTCGGTGACCGTCCTCAGCGACGACGAGGAGTCGGTCGCGCTGCGCGCCGGCCTGCTGCCGCCGGTCGACCTGCGGCTCGGGCTCACCCTGCTCACCTGCGGTCCCGACGCGTTCGTGGTGGCGCCGCGATCGCTGGAGGACGCGGGTGTGGAGATGGCCCGGCTGCTGCTCGACCACCACCGCGGCTGACCCGGCGGGTCAGACCTGGTGCACCCGCAAGGGCGTGTGCCGGGCGATCAGGTCGAAGTCGCGGTCCCGGTGCAGGACCTCGACGTCGTGGCGGAGCGCCACCGCCGCGATCAGGCAGTCCAGCCGCGAGCGGGGGGTCCTCCCTCCCCGGCGACAGACACGATTGATGGCTGCGGCGACCTCGTAGTCGCCCGGCGCGTGGGTCCTCAGATGCGTGAAGCGCAACAGGAACTGGTGCAGCGTCCCCGCCCGCTCCTCCTCGGAGACACCACTCAGAAGTTCCAGGCTGACCACATCGGTGACTGCGACGTCGGCCTCGGCGTCGATGAGGTCACCGATCCCCCGATCGATGGCGCTGCCCGTGTGACGCAGGTACTCGATCCAGGCCGAGCTGTCGATGAGGATCACAGGTCGGGTGGGGGCGGGTCGTTGCGCATCTCGTCGAGGTCCCCTTCCCACCCGAACCCCTGCATCGCCAGCGCCTCTTCCCGCGTCATCGGCATGCCCAACAGCTGGCGCAGTGCGTAGTCCACGGCGGCTCGTTTGGTCGGCAGGTCGTAGCGCTGCATCACCTTGGTGATCAACTCGTCATCGATCTCGATGTTCGTGCGCGCCACGTACACCACGTTACACCTCGATGTGTAAGTCAGGCTGCCTTATCGGAGTGTGTGCGGACCGTGCGACCCAGCCAGCCCAGCCAGGCGGTCGGCGTCCGCAGGTCCAGCGGACCGGGCGGCTCGCCCTCGACGACCACTCCGGGCAGCACCAGCAGCGACCCGCCGCCCGGTGCCGGCAGCGGCCGGGCGACGACCTGCTGCCCTTCCGGCGTCGCAACCTCTGTCGGCCGGCGTCGCACGGTGAAGGTGGCCTCGCCGAGCACGTCGTCGAACCGGTCGGTCCCGTGGTCGGAGCCCGTGCACCGCAGCAGCCGCAACGGCTGGCAGGTCCAGTCGCGGACCTGGGGGCACAGGTCGACGATGCCGACGGGAGCGACCTCGCGCAGGTAGCGGTCGAAGGCGCCGCGGTCGAAGAGCCAGGCATCGACCACCCACGGGTTGAGCAGCTGCGCGACCGCGTCGTCGGGGCTCGCCCCCGCCCCGACGTGGCCGCGGGCGAACGACCAGGCCAGCGGCGCGAGCCGGGCCTCGTCGCCTGCGTAGGCAGCCCACCTGCAGCCTGCCCGCCCCAGCCACTGCGCGAAGACCCAAGGAGGCGTCCGCTCCCCGCGGATCACGAGCTCGCCGAGCTCACCGACCCAGCCGGGCACCGGGGTCCGGGGGCTGAGCCGGAGCAGGTGGTCGAGCGCTGACTGCCAGCGCATCTGGTTCTCCTCCACGTGTGCGGCGCAGACCAGGTCGCCGTCGGAGAGCCGTCGGGGGCGCGCGGCCGCGGCGGCCCGGCGGCGGTCGGGCGGCACCGGCTTGCGACCCTTGCGACGCTTGCGGGACTTCGGCATGCGCCCAACCTGCTCGACCCGGGAGTGCTGCCGCGCCGCGGAACGCCGTTCTGTGGACAGGGTGACCCTGGGGACGATCGGCCCCTGATGTCCGGGCGGTCTGGGGGCATGCTGGGACCAAGGCAACGTCCTGTCGACTCCCCGGGTGGTGGGAACCCATGAGGTACATCGAGATCCGCCGGCACACCGACAACGACGGCGACCGCCTCAGCCGGGAGGGCGTGGCGCAGGCGCAGGAGCTCGGCCGGTCGGCGCTGCACCCGCCGTACGCGATGTTCGTCACCACCGGCGCCGAACGCGCGACCCAGATGCTGGAGATCCTGCGCGACGCGATCGGCCAGCACGACACCCCCATCGTCGCCGAGCCGGGACTGCGCTCGATGGTCGAGGACCGATGGAAGGAGTCGGCGAAGGCCGCGGGCGACAGCGACGTCGAGACGATCCGGAAGGTCGACCCGGACCTGGTCGAGAAGGAGACCCGGATGCTCGCCGACGCGCTGCGGCACGTCGTCGAGCACGTCCCCGACGGCGGCCGCGCACTGGTCGTCGGCCACAGCCCCACGAACGAGGCGGCCGTGCTCGGACTGACCGGCCACCACGTACCGCCGCTGGGCAAGGGACAGGGCGTGCTCGTGGCGGAGGACCAGGGCAAGTACGCGGTGCACGAGCTGTTCTGAGCCCAGCCCCGCGGCGCCGGCCGGAACGGATCGTCGACCCTTGACGGCCGGCCGCCGCGGGCGTTGCGTGGAGGGCGTCATCCCGGGCCGCGACACCCCGGATCGCAGCCCCACACCCCCCGCGGGAGGACGCCATGGCCGGACCACGTCAGGTGCTCGACAAGCTCAACGACGCCTTCTTGGCGAAGGACCTCAAGACCGTCGGTGAGTGCTACGCCGACAACGCCGTCGCGGTCACGCCTGACCAGGGTGAGATCCGTGGCCGCGACCACATCATGGAGTACCACCGCCAGTTCATCGACGCGTTCAGCGACATGTCGTTCGACTTCGTCGCCCAGCACGAGTGCGGCAACCTCGCCATCGACGAGGGCACCATGGTCGGCAAGAACACTGGTGACCTGCCGCTCCCGTCGGGCGAGCGCATCCCGGCCACCGGCAAGCAAGTGCGGGTCCGCGAGTGCGACGTCGCCGTCGTCGAGAACGGTGTCATCACCGCCCACCGGTTCTACTTCGACCAGGCCGACTTCCTGACCCAGCTGGGCCTGATGCCCGACATGCCGTCCTGACCGGCGGCGGGCTCAGGCCAGGCGTTCCAGCCCCGGGTACGCGTCGAAGCCGCGGTCGAACGACATGACCCGGGTCACGCCGCGCTGTGCCATGACGGCCACGTGGATGGCATCACGTGCGGACCGGACCGTCTGGCCGAGCAGGACAGTCTTGGCGGCCTCGACCGTTGCCAGCGACACGTCGACGACTTCGTCCACGAGACCGAGAAGAGCGTCGAAGGCGGGCTGCACCGCGTCCAGGCGCTGGATCGCGCTGTAGCGGTGCAGGATCTCCTGCAGCACCTCGGCGTCCGTGATCAGACGTTCGCGTCGGGCGACGGCTCGCTCGACGAGCCGCACGGCGTCACCCTTGTGCGGGTGATCGGCGCCGACGAGGTACATCGGGATGTTCGAGTCGACGAAGATCACGAGAGGTAGCCGCGCTCGATCTCGGTCAGCATGACGTCGGCGTCGGCGGTCGGGAACTCGTGCCGGGCGGCGGCCCGGAGCACGGCCAGCTTCGTGTCGACCTCGCCCGCCGGCTCGACGTCCCCCGACCTCCTGAGCGCCCGCCGGACCCACTCCGACACCGTCGTGCCCTCGGCCCGTGCCAGCCGCTGGAGCTCGTCGAACTCCTCGTCCGCCAGGATGACCTGCAGGCGCTTACTCATATCATGAGTATGTCATGAGTGTCCCGTCCTCATGCGCCGGAGGATCGGCTCCACGCATGTCGGCAGGCTCGGCAGCGCGAGCTCGGCGCCTCCGCGTCCCAGACCCGGCCGGCGAGCTCCACCCCGGCGTCGTCGGCCAGCGCGGCGGCGCCGGCGGTGCCGTACAGGATCGGGATCACGTCGGTGGACCCGCACAGCGGGCACGGGTTGTCCTCGAGCAGCTGCGTCATGGGCAGCAGCATGCCGCGAGGAGGCGACGGGGCGGCCGCCGTCGTCCACAGCCCCGGGGGGCGACGCCGCTCCCCCGCGTACGACCTTGGCTCTTGACAGGCCGCCAGCCCTCAGGCCAAATGACTTAGTCGGATGACTAATGCCGCGGAGGGGCCGATGAGCCAGCTCGCCCAGCGCACCCCCGCCCGGGTCGCGGCCGAGGACGCCCTGCTCGACGCCGCCGAGCGGCTGCTCGTCGAGGTGGGCCACGCCGGCATCACCACCCGGCGGCTGGCCGACGAGGCGGGGGTCAACCACGGCCTGATCCACTACTACTTCGGGTCGAACGAGGCGCTGCTGATGCGGGCGCTGGAGCGGTTCACCGGGCGGCTGCTGGTCCGCCAGCGCGAGCTGTACGCGGCCGACCTGCCGTTCCTGGAGAAGTGGCGCGCGGCGATGCGCTACCTGGTCGCCGAGGACCGGACCTACGAGAAGGTCTGGCTCGAGCTGCAGGCCCTCGGCTGGAACCACCCCGACCTGCGTGAGCGGCTCGCCGCGGTGAACGCGGAGTGGCGGGCCGTGCTGACCGAGGCGTTCGCGGCGCCGCACCGCGAGCTGGGGATCGGCATGCCGCTGGACGCGCTGGTGTCGCTGGTCATGACCTTCAACCTGGGGATCATGGTCGAGCGCCTCGGCGGCGTCGAGACCGGGCACGCCGAGCTGCTGGGGTGGATCGACCGATGGCTGCAGACGTGACCGCCCGCGAGCAGACGCGGGCCCGCTACCCCGACGAGTCCGGGTACGTCGAGCGCGACGGGGTCCGGCTGCACTACGAGGTGTACGGCGCCGGCGCGACGACCGTGCTGCTGCTGCCGACCTGGTCGATCATCCACGCGCGGCACTGGAAGATGCAGATCCCCTACCTCGCCCGGCACGCCCGCGTGGTGACGTTCGACGGGCGCGGCAACGGCCGGTCGGACCGGCCGGAGACCGGCTACGCGCAGGGCGAGTTCGCCGCCGACGCGTTGGCTGTGCTGGACGCCACCGGCGCCGGGAGCGCGGTCCTGGTGTCGCTGTCGCTGGGGGCGCAGGCCGCGC
>DASTVO010000016.1:0-7156 GCA_035759075.1 Actinomycetes bacterium | reverse complement strand
GCCGAGCTCGTCCCCGGACCCGGGCTGTTCGTCGGCCGGGGCGAGGTGCTGGCGATGCTGCGGGACGCCTGGGAGCGGGCGCCGCGGGAGCCGACGACCGTCGTGGTGCGGGGCCCGCGGGGGAGCGGTGTCCGGCGGCTGGTCAGCGAGTTCGCCGCCCAGGTCGCCGCCGAGGGGCACGACGTCCTGTTCAACGCCGAGTCGTCCAACGGTCACGCCCTACAGGTCTACGACACATGGGCCCAACCGCCCGTGCGGCGTTCAGGGCTGACCGTGCTGCTCGGCCGCAACGGTTCGCCCGTGCCGCCGGGCGCCGCGGTCGTCGACCTCGGACCTCTCACCCGGGAGGACGTCCGCACGATCCTGGAGTCCTACGTCCCGACGCAGGTCACCGAGGACCTCGTGGCTGACGTCCTGCACCGTTCCGGCGGCCGTCCGGCCCTGGTGCACGACCTGGCCGTCCAGGTCGCGCGGCAGCGCGTGGTGGCAAGGGTCGAGACCGCGGCCGCGGCCGCAGCACAGGGGCAGCGCACGCTGGACGCCGCCCGGAACATGCTCCGGGAGGGAGTGGGTGAGCTCGAGGACGTCCTCGACCGGGCGGCGGCCAGGCCAGCAGTCTCCTGCCCGTGGAAGGGGCTGACGTCGTACGACGTCGACGACGCCCCGGTGTTCGCGGGCCGCGAGCGCGTGGTCGCCGAGCTCCTGGCGCGTCTCGTGACCGCACCCGTCCTGACCGTGGTCGGCGCCTCGGGCAGCGGGAAGTCCTCGCTGCTGCGGGCCGGCCTGGTCGCCGCTCTCCGATCCGGCCTGCTCCCCGGGAGCGAGACCTGGTCGGTCCTGCTGCTCCGGCCCGGCGCTCACCCGATGACCGAGCTCGCCCGCGTCGCGCTGCAGGACCGCGAGCCCGCGCAGGACCAGGTGGCCGACCTCCTCCAGCGCCTCGTCTTCGGGGAGCCGGCCGCGCCGAGAACAGTCCTCGTCGTCGACCAGGCCGAGGAGCTCTTCACCCTCTGCCGGGACCCAGGCGAGCGGGACGCGTTCCTCGAGACCGTCCTGGGCCTGGCCGAGCACGAGAGCCGCTTCTCGCTGGTGCTGGCGGTTCGCTCGGACTACACCGGCGAGATGGCCGACAGACCGGAGCTGGCGGCAGCGATGAGCGGCGCGACGGTGCTCGTCGGGTCACCGAGCGAAGGAGAGCTGCGCCGCGCCATCGAGCTGCCAGCCACTCGTGCGGGCCTGCAGCTGGACGTGGGGCTCGTCGACGCGCTCGTCGCCGACGCCGGTGACCGACCCGGCGTGCTGCCGTTGCTGTCGACCGCGCTTCGTGAGCTCTGGGACGGGCGGGCCGGCAGCCGGCTGACGTTGGCGGCTTACGCCGAAGCCGGCGGGGTCCGCGGAGCGGTTGCCCGGCTCGCCGAACGGACGTACGACCGCCTGGACGACAGCGGCAGGGCGGCCGTACGGACCCTCATGCTGCGCCTGGCGGGAACCGGGGACGGTCAGTCCGTCGTCCGTCGGCGGGTGCCGCTCACCGAGCTCTCCGCCCTGCCCGACGCGCAGGTGCGGAAGGTGGTCGAACCTCTTGCCGACGCGCGACTCCTCTCTGTGGACCAGGCGCACGTCGAGGTGGCGCACGAGGCTCTCTTCTCGCAGTGGCCCCGCCTGTGCGGCTGGCTCTCCGAGGACGCGGAGCGACGTGCGGTGCGGGTCCGGCTCGCCACCGCCGCGGCCGAGTGGGAGGCCAACGGGCGGGAGCAGGCCGACCTCTGGCGCGGCGCGCGGCTGGCGGCCGCGACCGACCTTGCTCTCGCTCACGCTGACGAGCTGACCCTGGTCGAGACCGAGTTCGTCACCGAGGCCAGGGCACGGCTCGACTCGGAGCGGCGGGACGCAGAGCAACGCGCGCGGGACAGCCAGCGACAGAACCGCCGGCTGCGGCGGCTGCTCGCGGGAATCGCGCTGCTGCTGGCCGCTGCGCTGGTCGCCGGACTCGTTGCGGCGCGGGCCCGGCAGGACGCCGAAGGACAAGCGGCCCTGTCCCGGATGCGCGAGCTGGCGAACGCCAGCGTCGCGGCGCTCGACACGGATCCTGAGTTGGCGGTCCTCCTCGCCATGGCGGCCGTCGATGTCACTCGGTCGCGCGACGGGACCGTCCGCCCCGAGGCCGAGGAGGCCTTGCACCGCGCGGTGACCGCGTCGCGTGCCGTGCTCACCGTGAAGGGCGTCGGGGGGCGGGTGGACTGGAGCCCTGACGGCAGGCTCTTCGTCACCGAGGGCCCGGAGGAGTCCGGCGTCATAGACCTGCGCAACCCGCGGACCGGTCGATCGGTCCGCACGTTCCGTGCCGACTCCGTGGACATCAACATGGCGCGGTTCTCCGCAGACGGCTCTCTCCTGGCGAGCGCCGGCGATGACGGGACGATGAAGATCTGGGACGTGGGCACCGGCGAGCGTCTCCTCGACCTGCCGGGAAACGGTGAGGTGTGGGCACCGGCTTTCGGTCCGGACCGGACCACCGTCGCAGGCGTCTGGTTCGACGGGGAGCCGGTGGTACGCGTCTGGGACCTGACGAGCGGTGACCTGCTCCTCGAGCGGCGGATGAACGGCGTCAAGTGGTCGATGGCCCTGACGCCCGACGGCGCCCAGTTCTTGGCGCCTCTCGACGACCCGGCCGTCCCGGTCCTGACGGACGCGCGCACGGGCGAGCCGGTGGTCCGGTTCAAGGGACACGCGCAGGAGGTTGTCGACATCGACATCAGCCCGGACGGGCGGTGGGTCGCCACGTCGAGTGCGGACCGGACTGCCCGCATCTGGGAGCGCAGGACAGGCCGGCTCGTGCACACGATCGCGCACTCCACGCAGGTCGCGGCCTCCGCATGGGCGCCCGACTCCCGCCGCTTGGCGACCGCCGCCCGAGACGGGCTCGTCCGGCTGTGGGACGTCACGGCTGACGCCGCCAGGCCGCTGTTCTCGCTGTCCGGCAGCGGCACCCAGCGCGGGCTCTACGACGTCACGTTCTCACCCGACGGTGACTTCGTCATGACCGGCGACGAGGCCGTCACGGCGACATCGGTGTTCGACGTCACGCTGGGTGGGGACGCCGAGTGGGCGACGCTCCCCGGCAACGGCGACAGCCAGTGGGGGGCCGCCGCGTTCACCCCGGGCGGCACCGTTGTCTCCGCCGGACGCGACGGGACCCTGACGGTGTGGGACGGCGAGACAGGCCGGGTGGCGTCGCAGCTTCCTGCACCGACGGGGAGGGACGAAGACCCGACCGTGCGCCTCCTGGACGTCAGCGGGGACGGCACGCTGGTCGCCGGCACTCGACGGTTCCCCGACTCGGCGACCGTCTGGGACCTGGCCGAGCAGAGGATCGTGTCCGACATCCGACCGGCCGGCGGCGCGGCGACGGCCTCCTGGAGCAAGACCCGCCCACTGCTCGTGCTCTCGGGCGAGGACGGCGCCGCGCGGATCGTCGACAGGTCCGGGCGGGTGGTGACGGTGTTGCGAGCGCCACCCGGGATGACCGTGGAAACGCCGACCTTCGCCCCTGATGGTCGGACCGTCGCGGCGGTGTCCGCTCCTCGGGAGCGGGTCGACTTTTCTGCGGAGAAGGTCGTCTTCTGGGACGTGAAGACCGGCGAGATCGTCCGGACCTGGTCAGGACTCGGGTCCACCGGGAGCCTGGCTTTCTCCCCTGACGGCAGCCTGTTGGCCGTCGGGAGCGAGAACGGCTCCGCCCGGCTGGTCTCCACGCAGTCCGGCGAGACGCTGCACGTTCTGGCCGGACACACGAGCGCAGTCACCGATGTCGACTTCAGCGCGGACGGAGAGCGAGTCGCCACGTCGAGCTGGGACGGGACGGTCAGGCTGTGGGAAGCGACCACCGGCGCTGCCACCCTGACCCTCTACGGACACCGGTCCACGATCACCTCCGTCGACTTCAGCGCGGACGGCGCGAGGCTCGTCACGGCAGGGCTCGACGACACGGTCCGCGTGTGGGCTCTCGACCTCGACGACCTGCTGGCGATGGCACGAACGGGCCTGACCCGATCCTTGACCGCCGAGGAGTGCCGTCGCTACCTGCACACGGAGGGCTGTGCACGCGACCGATGATGCCGTCGGTCGCCGCTACGGAGTGGCCGATAGCCGGGCCAGCAACAACAGCGGCGCCGTCCGCCGGGGCTGTATGACTCGGCAGAAGCGTTGCCTGCCGGTTCCCCGCTCCCTATGCTCGACGCGTGCGTTCAGTGGGCAGTGCCCAGCACGCCAGGGGCCTCGGCGTTCATGATCACCTGTCCTGGCCCTACGAGGACCGCGACGACTTCGTCCGCCGAGTCCGGGAGTTCGTCACCGACGGCCTCGCCCTCGGCCTGCGGTGCATCTACGCGGCCGACCGCCCGCTCGAGCAGCTCGAGGCCGACCTGGCGGGAATCCCGAACCTCCACGCGGAGGTCGCCCGCGGGGCTCTCACGATCACCGTGCTCGGCGACCTCTATCCCGAGGACGCGGTGGTCGATCCCGACGTGATGGTGTCGACCTTTGCTGCTGCTACCAAGGATGCGTTGGTGCAGGGGTACACCGGGCTGCGGGTCGTGGCGGACGCCACCCCACTCCTACGCTCGCCGGAGCAGCTCGCCGCCTTCGCCACGTGGGAGCACAAGGCCGACCGGTACATGACCAGGCACCCGTTCTCCGCCATGTGCGCATTCGACTGGACGGAGCTGCCAGGGTCGGCAACGGCCGCGCTGGCGTGCCTGCACCCCGCTGCCCGGGCAGGGATGGCCGCCTTCGGGGTGTTCGCGTCAGACGGCCATGCCGACCTCGCGCTCGCCGGTGAGCTCGACAAGTCCGCCGCCGACGACCTCCGCGTCTGCCTTGGTCGAACCGGGCTGGACATCACGCACGAGCTGATCGTGGACGCCACCCGCCTCGACTTCCTCGACCACCGGGGGCTGGAGAGCATCCGCGACTTCGCGAGTGGCCTCGGGGGCACGGCGGTGCTGCGCACCTCCTCGGGCCTGCCCGGACGCCTGATCGACCTCCTCGGGCTCGACGGCATCCGGGCCGAGACGGCCCCGGCCGAGGGGGTGCTCAGGTGAGCAGCGGGGTCGCCAGCGCGCGCGAGGGCATCTTCCACGAGGCCTCGATCTACGCCTCCGACTCTGAGCTGTGTGAGACCGCTCTTCCGTTCCTGAGCGACGGGCTCGAGGCGCAGGACCCGACCTACGTCATCCTGGGGCCACACGGAGCAGGCCTGGTCCGACGTGAGCTCGGCGAGCGGGCGGGGCTGCACTACATCCCCGCCGCCGACGCCTACGTGAACCCCGCCGCGACGGTCAAGGGCTATCGCGACGTGCTCACCGCCGAGGTCGAGGCCGGCGCGGAGCAGGTTCGCTTCATCACCGAGGTTCCGCATCCTGGTACCGGCTCGGCCTGGGACTGGTGGGGCCGTTACGAGTCCGCCGTCAACGAGATCTTCGCCGACCTGCCGGTGTGGGCCATCTGCACGTACGACGAGCGCACGACCCCGACGGCCGTCCTCGACGAGGTCGTCCGCTCGCACCCCTACCTCGCCGGTCCCGGTGGCCTGCACGCACCCAACGACGAGTACGAGTCGCCGGTCACGTTCCTGGCCCGGCGCTCCTGCACCTACACCGACCCGCTGGAGTCGGGCCAGCCGCTGGTCGAGCTCGCCGACCCCAGCCTCACCGAGGCACGCCGGGCAGCCGTCGCGGTCACTCGTGCGCGGCTCGGACCGGAGACCGCCGACAACCTGGCGCTGGCGGTGTCGGAGATCGTGACGAACGCCAAGCGGTACGGCCGCCCACCCGTCGAGCTGCGACTGTGGGCCGGCCCCGACCGGGTCGTCGCCACGATCAAGGACGGCGGCGACGGGCTCCACGACGCCACCCTCGGGCTGGCTCCGGTCAACTCCGACCGCAGCGGCGGACGCGGCCTGTGGATCGCCGGCCAGCTCTGCGACCACCTGAGCATCAGCAGGGCCCACGACGGGTTCGTGATCCGGCTGGTCGTCGGAACTCCGACCGTCACCCGCTGACCGCCGGCGGCTACTCCGTCGCGTTGAAGGCGATGGGTGGCCGTGGGGAGCGGTCGACCGTGAGATGGAAGACGTCCGGGCGCCCGTAGTGCCCGGCGACGTCCAGGGTCCGATGGGCGCTGGCGGACACCGCCGGGTCGATGTCGGCGTAGAGGATGCCGTACTCGCGGTGCAGGGGACCGGCGACGACCTTGCCGTGGGGATCGATGATCACCGAGTCACCCGAGTTGAGCCAGGTGTCCCGGTTCGGATACAGGGTGTCGCGCGCCGGCAGGGTCGGTGGTACGTCGTCCGAGTTGAGGGCGCAGCCCGATCCGAGGACCCAGCAGCGACCTTCCGAGGCGATGTGGCGCATCGTGGCCAGCCATCCCTCGCCCTCGTCCCAGGTGGACGCCACGTAGATCTGCACCCCCTCCGCGTACAGGGTGTACCGCGCGAGCGGCATGTAGTTCTCCCAGCAGATCAGCCCGCCCAGCCGACCGAACGACGTGTCCACGACGCGCAGCCCGGAGGCGTCGCCCTGGCCCCAGATCATCCGCTCCGGGTTCGTCGGTACGAGCTTGCGGTGCCGGTTGAGGATCGACCCGTCGCGGCCGATCGTGACCAGCGTGTTGTAGATCGTTGCGCGGCTGAACGAGCCCTCACGCTCGTGCACGCCGACGACCAGCACGACGCCGTGGCTGGCCGTCGCCTCCTGCACCGGCCTCAGGTCGTCCCCCGCGAGGTCCACGCTGTTGGCGAGCAGCCGAGCGTGGATCTCCGAGGTGGTGTCGTAGTCACCCTGCGGGCGCAGCCCCCAGATCCACACCGGGTAGCCGGGGATGTACGTCTCCGGGAAGACGGCCAGCCCGGCCCCCGCCGAAGCGACCTCTTCGACGGCGTCGACGACCTGCTTGACCGTCTCGTCCCGGTCGAGCAGCACCGGCGGGCGCTGAACAACCGCAGCCGTGACCACATCCTGACCCACGACGCCTCCCGTGTGGCAGCCCACGATCCGCCGAACGGTAGCCCTATCGGCCACACTTGACCATGGCGTGGAGCCCAGGCTGGTGAGGCTCGGTCGCCCGTGCAGGACCGCGTTGGTGACGACCTCGC
>DASTVO010000015.1:0-3276 GCA_035759075.1 Actinomycetes bacterium | reverse complement strand
CGGCGGCGGGACGGTCACGTCCAGCCAGGCGCCGGCGTGCACCCGGTCGGACTTCGCCGCTGGCGCGCCGTCGACGAGGACGTCACCGGCGCTCACCAGTTCGGCCGCCTTCGTCCGCGAGAAGCCGAACAGCCGGGAGAGAGCCGCGTCGAGCCGTTCGCCCGCGAGGCCGTCGGGCACGGCCAGCGTGCGTCGGTCGGTCACGCCGACCAGTATCTCCTTCAGCCGGTCGAGACCTGCAGGGTGCGCAGGCCGCGCATGTCCAGCCACGCCCGCCCGGGTCCCTCGACGACCCGCAGCAACACCCCCTCGCAGCCACGGCAGCGGACCACGACCCCCGGCGCCTGCAAGTAGACCCGGGTCTCGGCGATCCTGCCCGTCTGTCCGCAGTGGTCACACTCGCCGATCGCCGCGGTGATGTCGACGCTGAAGAAGGCCTGCAGCGGGCCGCCGGCCACGTTGCCGTCCAGGAAGTTCTCGGCGGTCATGGTCTGCCTCCAGTCGGTCCGAAGCGCTCGGTGCGGACGCGGCGCGGCTCGTGGCCGGCGGTGACGAGCAGGTCGGCGACGGTCTCGACGAATCCGGTGGGCCCGCAGACGTACGCGGTGGGGGCTGTGTCCGGTGGGAAGGCCACCTCGGCGAGCAGCGCCGCGTCGACCCTGCCCGGCGGCCGCCCCGACCCCTCCGGCGCGACCCGGCTGTAGGCGAAGGCGACGGCGAGCCCGTCCCGCTCCCGCCCGCGCAGCTCCTCGCGGTAGAGCACCGCGGCAGGGTCGCGTACCGCGTACAGGAGTCGCAACGGCGCCCCGGCGGCCGCCTGCGCGTGCGACCGGACGATCGCCATCAGGGGCACGACGCCCGAGCCGCCGGCCACGAGCTGCACCGGCTCGTCCTGCGCCGGGCGCCAGACGAACCAGCCGCCCACCGGCCCGCGCAGCTCCAGCCGCTGCCCCACCGCGACGACGCGGGTGAGGTACGGCGACACCTCCCCGTCATCGATGCGCTCGACCGTGATCTCGACCCGTGCGCCGTCGGGCGCCGACGCGATCGAGTAGCTCCGGGTCGCCGAGTAGCCGTCCTCCGCGGTCAGCCGGACGTCCACGTGCTGCCCCGCCGAGTGGCCCGGCCAGCCCTCGACATCGAGGACGAGCGTCCGCGCGGTCGGCGTCTCGTCGCGCAGCGCCGTGACGGTGCCGACCCGCCAGCTCATGAGTCCCAGTAGCGCTGCTCGCGCCACGGGTCGCCGTAGCTGTGGTAGCCCGCGGTCTCCCAGAAGCCGGGCTCGTCCTGCGAGGTGAGGGTGATGCCGCGCACCCACTTCGCGCTCTTCCACAGGTACAGGTGCGGCACCAGCAACCGGGCCGGGCCGCCGTGCTCGGCGGGCAGGTCCTCGCCGTCGTACCGGAAGGCGACCCACGCCTGACCGTCGAGGAGGTCCTCCAGCGGGAGGTTGGTGGTGTAGCCGCCGTAGGCCTGGACGTACGCGTAGTCCGCGCTGGTCTCCACGTCCTCGAGCAACGTGTCGAGCGAGACGCCCGCCCACGACGTGGCCAGCTTCGACCACCGGGTCACGCAGTGCAGGTCGACCGTCGGCGTCTCGGTCGGCAGAGCCCGGAAGGCCGCCCAGTCCCACTCGTGGACCGTCCCGGCCTCGGTGGTGACGGTGAACCGCCAGTCGGCCGGGTCGACGCGGGGCGTGGGGCCGGCGGTGAGGACCGGGAAGTCCTCGACGAGGTACTGCCCGGGAGGGAGGTCAGGAGCCGATCTCCGGCGGCCGCCGAAGCCGGGCGAGACGATGCCCATGCCGGGACGGTACGCCCGGACGCCGCTCCCGGGTGCCCCTCACCCGGCGAGGCACCGTGTCAGCGGCCAGAATGAGGCTCCGAGCGGACCGGCTCGCGCGCGGAGGGATGCTAGTGACGGACCCGGCGTCGACCGATGACCCGTGGGAGGCCACGACCGCGCGCCTCGACGCGTACGCCCGGCTGCACGCGGACGGCGCGCTCGAGGACGTCCCCTGCCTGGCCTGCGGCTACCCCACGCTGCCCCGGCGCGGCGCCCACCACATCTGCGTGCTCTGCCACTGGCAGGACGACGGCACGCCGCCCGACGAACCCGACCGGCCCAGTGCCCGCAACCACGGGCTCACGCTGCGCCAGGCTGCCGAGCACATCGCCGCGACCGGCGTGTTCGCCGCGCCGATCTTCGCCGCGACCGCGCCGGAGTACTTCACCCCGCAGGCCGGGGCGGCCCGCGCGGCGCTGGTCGACGCCTACGAGCGGCTCCGGACCAAGCCGCAGGACCCCTCCGCCCGCGCCGCAGTCCGCTCCGGTCGTGCGCACGTCATGATCGCCATCGTCAACGCGATGCGCTGACCCCGTTCCGCGGAGCTGCGACACGCTAAACGTGTCGGAGGGCCGCGAAACGCGCGACAGCGACCGCTCAGTACGCGCCGCGCTGCGTGATCACGGCGTACAGCGTCTTCCACAGGATCTGGATGTCCCCCGCGAACGACCAGTTCTCCACGTAGTACAGGTCCAGCCGGACGCTGTCCTCCCAGGACAGGTCCGACCGGCCGCTGACCTGCCACAGCCCGGTGATGCCCGGCTTCACCAGCAGCCGGCGTGAGGTCGTGCGGCCGTAGCGCTCGGTCTCGCTCGGCAGCGCCGGGCGCGGGCCGACCAGGCTCATCGTGCCGGTCAGCACGTTCACCAGCTGCGGCAGCTCGTCCAGGCTGAAGCGCCGGAGGAGCCGGCCGACCCGGGTGACCCGTGGGTCGTGCTTGAGCTTGAACAGGACCTCGTTGCTCTGGTTGCGCTGCCAGAGGTCGCCGAGGCGCCGCTCCGCGTCGACGACCATCGTGCGGACCTTGTAGACGGTGAACATCGAGCCGTCCTGGCCCACCCGCACCTGGCGGAAGATCACCGGGCCGCTGCTGCTCATCTTGACCAGCGCGGCGATGACCAGCAGGACGGGGCTGACGACCAGCAGGGCGAGCGCCGCGCTCACCCGGTCGAAGGCCTCCTTCATCACCCGGGTCGGTCCGGTGAACTCCGGCTGCTCGACGTAGAGCAGCTGCAGGCCGGAGACCGGCCGGACGTGCACCCGCGGGCCGGCGACGTCGGTCAGCGCCGGTGCCACGATCAGGTCGACGCCGGCACCCTCGAGGTCCCAGCCGAGCCGCCTCAGGACACCGCTGGTCAGCCCGCGCGACGCCGTGACCGCGACGGTGTCGACGCCGAGACGGGCGGCGGCCTCGGGAACACTGGTGAGCGA
>DASTVO010000014.1:0-2620 GCA_035759075.1 Actinomycetes bacterium | reverse complement strand
CCCAGCACCGTCACCTCCAGGTCCGAAACCGTCCGCCGAGCGGCACCGCCGGGAGGCCCGATCGGGTGACCCGGCGCTCTTTCCTGCGCGTCGGCCAGCGGCCCGTCCCAGGTTGCTTGAACCAGCGAGTGCTGTGGTTTGCGGAACGTCATGAGGCTGCGGCCCATCCGGACACGGTCCCCGTCGTGGAGGCGCCTGCGGCCGAGGACGCGCTCGTCGTTGACGAAGGTGCCGTTGCGCGACATGCCCTCGTCCCACACGGTCCAGGTGCCGGCGATGCGCTCCAGCACGGCGTGCAGCCGAGACACCTCGGGATCCTGCAGCCGGAGGTCCGCCTCGGCTCCACGACCCACCGTCAGCCGCATGACGTTCGGGGCGAGCACCACTTCGCGCCGTTGGTCTTGGTTGTCCCGGTACTCGAGAAAGGGCCAGGGCGTGCTCGGTGAACCAGTGTCGGGTCGCGCTGGCGCTCCCCGCGAGGTGTCCTCGCCCGCCATCTCAGCTCCGTGCGCACGTCGTTGCGCCTGTCGGCTCACCCTAGGTCCTGGCTGGTGGCCGTACCACCCCGTTCGCCGGACCGCGGAGCCGTACCGCTACCAGGGAAGCTGACGCCCGGAGGGCGTCCGCAGGTCGATCGGGGCGGGCTGCGTGCTACGCACCTGCACCGGGACCTGAATCCGTCGGCTTGCCATCTCTCTCGACCTCCTTCCTCTCTCGGATGTGGCCACCTTCTCCGGTGCGGCTGAACGGCTGCTGACATCCCGCTGGCGACGCAGTCGGCGCGGCCCCGACGCGTCGACGCCCCGGCCGGAGCCGGGGCGTCGACTGGTCGCCGGTTGGTTACCGAGCGCGGTCCTCGAGCAGCAGGCGCAGCTTGCCGCTGATCGCCGGGCTGTCCGTCGGGTCCGTGAACCCGTCGGGGCTCTGCGCCAGGTGCTCCCGGTCGGGACCGAGCGCCGGCGCCTGGCCACCCGGCTGGACGTTGGCGACCGGCGTCTGCCCGGCGGGGGTGGTTGCCTGCTCGGTGCCGCACGCGGCCAGCGCCGCGCCGGACGCGACGACGAGCGCGAGGACAGCGGCGTTGCGACGGCGCGCGATTGCGTTCTGCATGGTGCCTCCTTGGCGGGGCCGCCTCCCGGGCGGCGCTGTTGTTTGTCCCGCTCAGGCTGGGCCGGCGCGCTGAAGGACCCCTGACGGTTCGTTGACGATGCCGCCGGGACAGCCCGGCCATAGAGCGGCGCCACTGCGCGGGCGTACGATCCATGGGCCTGCTCGACCGGGAGGTGCTCATGGTGGTGCATCGAGCGGGCGAGCCCCGGGCCAGCGCGCCGCCGACGTCACCGGCCATCCCGCAGCCACGCAGCCACGTTCCCGACCCGCGAACCGCCGGACCGGCGCTGGCCGCCGCGTTCGGCTGGCCGGACGCGCCGTGCTCCGTGCTGCACGCGAAGATGGCACCAGGGACGGCGGGCACGATCCTCTACCGGCTCGGGGATCGGCTGGTGCTCGTCGGCCACGCCACGGAGGAGTCCCGCACCGGTCGCGCGGTCCCCGCGCTGGGACTGCACGCCTGGGAGTTCCCGGACGACCCGGCCCTGCCGCGGCTCGGTGAGGTGCTGTCCTCGTCAGGCATGGCGGCGGCCCTGCAGGCGGGGCTGGCGCAGTGCTGGGACGCGGTACGTGTCCGGCACACCAGGGCCGAGCTCGTGCGGTACCGGCCGGGACGGCGGGCCACCCTGCGGGTGGAGGCGTGGTTGCAGGAGGGGCCCGGGCGGACGCTGCACCGCGAGGTCTACTTCGCGAAGATCTACCACGACGCCGAGAAGGCGGCCGCAGTGAACACGGTCATGGAGGCGCTGGAGCGCTCGGAGCCGGTCCGGGCCGGACGCGTCCGGGTGGCGCCGACCGTCGCGTTCCTTCCCGACGTACCCATGATCGTGCAAGCACCCGTCCCCGGCCGTCCGCTCGATCTGCTGCTCGATCGCGCTGCCCGCCCGGACCGTCGCGCCGCCCCCGCCGTGCTCGCCGCGGCCAGCGCCCTGGCTGCAGTCCACGAGGTCCCTCCCTCCGCCGGGCGGCCGCGGCAGCCGGCGCGGGAGGCGGCCCGGATGGAGGCCCGGTCCGATGCCGTGGCGACCGCCGACCCGGACCTCGGCGCCGAGATGGCTTCCGTGGCACGGCGGCTGCTCTCGGTGGTCGACGGGCTGCCGGCGGTCGTCGGCGGCGTGCACGGGGACTGCAAACCCAGCCAGTTCCTCGTCGGCGACGGGGTACCCGCCCTGCTCGACTTCGACCACGCCGGACCAGGCGATCCGGCGGCGGACGTGGGCGGGTTCGCCGCGAGCCTGACGCAGCTGGCCGTCTGGCGGTCCGTGACGGCACGGCACAGCTCGACCACCGCAGAGGACTCCCGAGGCTGGCTGGCCGACCTTCGCGAGCAGTTCATCGGTGAGTACGTCGCGCAGGCCGCACCGACACCGGAACTGGACCAGCGCCTGGTCTACCAGGAAGCTGCGGCGCTGCTGCGCAAGGCGCAGCGCGCTTTCGCTCGCAGCCCTCGTTCCCCGATGCCGTCCGGGCTGACGGCTGCGGCGAGAGACCGACTGTCCGAGGGCCGCGG
>DASTVO010000013.1:0-2040 GCA_035759075.1 Actinomycetes bacterium | reverse complement strand
TCTGAACCACCTCCGCACCGCCCGTCGTCGGGCCGCGCGCGAGGAGGCCGCCGCCGGCGTGGAGGACGTCAGCCCCGACGTCGCCGACGCCGTCGTCACCAGCGAGGAGCGCAGCCGCGTCCGGGCCGCGCTGGCCGGCCTTCCGCACCGGCAGGCCGTGGCCCTCGTCCTGCGGCACAGCGGCCTCAGTTATGCCGAGGTCGCGGCCGCCCTCCAGCTGTCACCCGGCAGCGTCGGCACCACCGTGCGACGCGCCGAGTCCGCCCTGCGCAAGGAGCTGAACCGTCATGCGCCATCCCACTGAGGGCACAATGCGTCGCCTCGTGGACGAGCCGGTGGGCGTCGCCGACGCCGACCGCCGGCACGTGGCGGACTGCCCGGTGTGCCTGTCCGCGCTCGCCTCCGCCACGGAGGATGCGGCCCTCACGGGCGCGGCGCTGGACGTCGACCTCGCCGTGGACGTCGAGGCGGGGTGGGCACGGCTGTCGCAGGGGGTCACCGACAGCTCGCCCAGCCGGCAGCTCGCGGCCGGTGCCCCACGGTGGCGCACCGCGATGCGCAGCCCGGTGGTCGCTGCCCTGGGCGTCGCCGCTCTCGTGGCGGGGGCCAGCGCGGCGGCCGCCGCGGACTGGCTGCAGATCTTCCGGAGCGAGCGCATCGCCCCGGTCACGGTCACCGAGACCGACCTGGTTCAGATGCCCGACCTCTCCGCGTACGGCACCCTCCAGCTCAGCGACGAGCCGGACGTGCGCCGGGTCGCCGACGCCGTCGCCGCCGAGACAGCCACCGGGCTGTCCGTCCCGCAGGTCGCCGAGCTGCCCCGCGGTGTGACCGGAGAGCCGGTGTTCCAGGTCGGCAACGAGGTGAGCGCGGTGTTCACGTTCTCGGCCGAGGAGGCAGCCCGGTCCGCGCAGGCAACCGGCGAGTCGCTGCCACAGCCGCCCCCCGGCCTGGACGGCAGCAGGTTCCGGCTCGTGGCCGGCCCCGGGCTGGCCGCGGTCTGGTCCGACGGGCGCGGCCTGCCCGCCATGGTCGTCGCCCGCGGCGTCGCGCCTACCGCGTACTCCTCGGGTGTGCCGTTCGAGACGGCGCGTGACTACCTGCTCTCGCTGCCCGGCTTGTCCGAGGACCTCGCGGCTCAGCTGCGCAGCTTCTCCGGCGAGGGGACGACCCTGCCGCTGCCGGTGCCGGCGGACCACGCGACCACGTCCTCGGCGGACGTCGGCGGAGTGTCCGCCACGGTGGTCACCGCCCGCGACGGCACGATGGCCGGTGTGGTCTGGGTGGACGACGGGGTCGTCACCGCGGTGGCCGGCTCACTGAGCGCCGACGAGGTGCTGACGGTGGCCCGCGGGCTGCGATGACCGCCGGCCCGCGCGCCCGCGAGGGCGGCTCCTCGCTCGCCGACGCGGAGCGGCTGCTCGCCGACCTGCCGCCGTCAGCAGCCGTGTGGTGCTCGGGCCTGCGCAAGCGGTACCGACGGCAGACGGCCGTCGACGGCGTGTCCTTCGCCGTCGGCCGCGGCGAGGTGATGGGCCTGCTCGGGCCGAACGGAGCCGGCAAGACCAGCGTCATCAAGATGCTGCTCGGTCTGGTCCGGCCGGACGCGGGGGAGGTGCTGCTGCTCGGGCGACCCGCGCGGGACCCGCGGTCCCGGAGCCGGGTCGGCTACCTGCCGGAGCTGTTCCGGTACCAGCCCTGGCTCACCGCCGCCGAGGTGGTGGCCCTCCACGTCCGGCTGGCCGCGGTGGACGTGCCGGAGCGGGAGCAGCGGGACTGCCTGGCCCTGGTCGGGCTCGCCGACCGGTCCGGGGACCGGGTGGGTGGTTTCTCCAAGGGCATGCAGCAGCGGCTGGGGCTCGCGGTCGCGCTGGTGGCCCGCCCGGACCTCGTGGTGCTCGACGAGCCGACGAGCGCACTGGACCCGGTCGGCCGGGCCGACGTACGGGACCTCCTGCTCTCGCTCAAGTCCCGCGGCGTCTCGGTCCTGCTCAACTCGCACCTGATCGGCGAGGTCGAGCGGGTCTGCGACCGGGTCGT
>DASTVO010000012.1:0-10000 GCA_035759075.1 Actinomycetes bacterium | reverse complement strand
GCGGCACCGACGAGACCGGGGATCCCGGACAGCGCCTCCACCCCCGCGTACCCCTCGGAGACCAGCAGCGCCACCGCCTCGTCCCAGCCCTCGCCCGCGGCGATGTCCAGCCCCTCGTCGGAGCGCTCGATGCCGCGGGTGGCGACCTGCAGCACGGTCCCGTCGAAACCGTCGTCGGCGACAACGAGGTTGCTGCCGCCGCCGAGCACCAGCAGTGGCTCGCCGACCGCGTCGGCCTCCTGGACCACCTCGACGACCTCGCGCTCGGTCTCGGCCACGACCAGCCGCCGCGCGGGGCCTCCGAGGCGGAGCGTGGTCAGTTCCGAGAACGGGACGCCGGTCTCCTCACGCACGGGCCTGCAGCGCCACGACGGCCTGGGCGCGGCCGAGGACCTTCTGGCCCCGGTGCGTGGCGGTCAGGTCGACCCGGACCTTGCCGTCGTCGAGCAGCGCAGCCACCACCCCGGTGACCTCGACCTGCGCGCCCTCGTCGTCGTCGGGGACGGGGACCGGGCGGGTGAACCGGACCCCGTACTCCAGCACCCGACCGGGGTCACCGGCCCAGTCAGTCACGACCCGGGCGGCCAGCGCCATGGTCAACATGCCGTGGGCGATGACGTCGGGCAGCCCGACCGAGCGGGCGACCCGCTCGTTCCAGTGGATGACGTTGAAGTCGCCGGACGCGCCGGCGTAGCGGACCAGGTCGGCCCGTCGGACCGGGAAGGTCTGCGCCGGCAGCTCGGTGCCGACCTCGACGTCGGAGCGGGTCGGCATCAGCCCTCCCCGCGGACGACGAGGGTGGACCAGGCCGTCGCGACGTGCTCGCCCTCGACGGTCGCGACGTCGCTGCGCGAGGTCAGCATGTCGTGGCCACCGGCGGAGCGCACCGACTCGAGCGTGACGGTGACCGTGAGGGCGTCACCGGCGTGGACCGGACGGTCGTAGGCGAAGCGCTGCTCGCCGTGCACGACACGCGTGTAGTCGATGCCGAGCTCCGGGTCGTCGATGAGGCGCCGCGAGGCCTTGAACGTCAGCACGAACGGGAACGTCGGCGGCGCGATGACATCGGGGTGGCCCAGTGCGCGGGCGGCGTCGCGGTCGCGATAGGCCGGGTTGGGGTCGCCCAGGGCGTCGGCGAACTCGCGGATCTTCTCCACGCCGACCTCGTACGGGTCGGTGGGCGGGTAGCTGCGCCCGGCGAACGAGGCGTCGATCGGCATGGGCGAGACGCTAACGCACCCGATCTCGCCCGACCGCGACACCTCAGGCCGGTGCGCCGCCCCCGCTGCGGGCGGCCCGCTCCGGGAACCGGGTGGCGATCGTGACCAGCAGGTGCACGACCCCGAGGGTGATGAACAGCGCCGTCGGCGCCCCTTCCTCGGTGAACCCGAAGAGGAACGGCACGGCCACGAGGGCGCCGGCCAGGACCAGGTCGACGGTCACGTGGACGCCGACCGAGACCGCCTTCGTGAGGCCGGTGGGCAGCCGGGAGGTCGCGGTGAACGCGAGCAGCCCGAGCCCGAGGACCACCGACGCGGCCGTCGCCGACGACGCCTCGAAGCCGAAGAGGAACGGTGCCGCGATCAGCAGCACCGCCACCACGTACTCGAGGGCGCCGTGGACAAGGGCCGGGACCGGGCCCTGGGACAGCAACATGCTGCGCTCGTTCCCGCCGGACGACAAGCCGCTATCGGGTCTCGCGGTGGACCGTGTGGCGACGGTCGCGCGGGCAGTACTTCTTCAGCTCCAGCCGGTCCGGGTCGTTGCGGCGGTTCTTGCGCGTGATGTAGTTGCGCTCCTTGCACTCGACGCACGCCAGCGTGATCTTCGGACGGATGTCGGTCTGCTTGGCCACGGTGGCGGCTCCTTGCCTTAAAGGGCAGGCCCGGGTGGGCCCGATGCGGTCGAGTGGTGCTGTTCCTGCCGGTCTGCTGGTGTCTGGTAGCGGAGGCCGGACTTGAACCGGCGACACAGCGATTATGAGCCGCTTGCTCTACCTGGCTGAGCTACTCCGCCGAGTCGGGCCGCCCTCCGCGCGCCACCGCGGAGGCCGACCGTGTCAGAGCCCCCTTACGGAATCGAACCGTAGACCTTCTCCTTACCATGGAGACGCTCTGCCGACTGAGCTAAGGGGGCGCGAGCCCGACGAGAATACATGCTCGCCGGGCTCGCCCCGAAATCCTTCCTCGCGCCGACTCCGTCAGGTACGCAGCACCGCCATGCTGGTGCTGCTGGCGCCGGCCGCGGAGCCGACGCCGGTGCCCGCATCCGGACCACCGCCGCCGAAGCCGCGGTGGCCGCCGTGCCGACCGCCCGGGCCGCCGGGGAAGACCCCGTTCTCGGCCGCCTCGAGGATGGCGTCTGCCTGGGCCCGGGTCAGGTCCCCGCTTGCGACGGCCTCGTCCAGCCGGGTCTCGAGCTCGGCCAGGCGCTCGGCCTGGTGCTCGGCCTGCATCTCGCTGCGGACCTTCTCCAGCGCAGCCTCGACCTTGTCGACGTCGACGCCCAGCTCCTCGGCGAGCCGCTCGGCCATGTCCCGCTGGGCCTCGGCGCGCATCTCCTGCCACTCCTGGGCGCTGGGCGCCGACGGGCTCGGCGACGCGGTGCTGTCGTCGGTCGCCGCCAGCGCCGGCACCCCGGCTGCCAGCACGACGGCTCCGACGGCGCCGGCGGCCGCGAGCCCGATCGCTTGCTTCTTCATGACTCCTCCAGTGGTCGGTCGTGTTCCGGTCACCACCAACCTCGCCACGACGGCTGTGACGCTCACCGGCGGCGGCTGTGACAGCCCTGTGAGCAGCTTCGGGCCAGTCGGCCACTCGAGGAGGTCGACGAGGACGGGAATGAGAACACCGACCGCCGGGCTGCCATCATGAACGCGGTCGGCGACGACACGAGAGGCGCCAATGACAAAGGCCTACTGGATCAACACGTTCCGATCCAGTCATGACGGCTGGCGGCGTACATCGAACTCGCCGGCCCCGCGATGCGCGCCGCAGGTGGTCGCTTCCTGGCGCGTGGCCTGCCGGCCAACGCGTTCGAGTCCGGCGTGCGGCAGCGGACGACGCTGATCGAGTTCGACAGCGTCGCTGCGGCGGTGGCTGCCTACCAGAGCGCCGCCTATCAGGAGGCATTGCGAGTGCTCGACGACGGCGCCGAGCGTGACGTGAGAATCATCGAAGCAGCACCCACGGACTGAGCTCGTCGTCCTGGTCCCGGTCCTCCAGGGCGGTGGACATCGTGGCTCTCGACCCCCCACCGGTCCGGTCAGTGCCGGCGCACAACGACGAAGGGGCCCCGGACGGCGGTCGCCGTCCGGGGCCCTTCGTCTCGCGTGGCAGGTGAAGGATTCGAACCTTCGTAGGCAAAGCCGACGGATTTACAGTCCGCTCCCATTGGCCGCTCGGGCAACCTGCCGTGCGTCCCCGAGGATAACGGAGCGTCCGCCGGTCCTTCCAACTCAGCCCTCGGGGCCTCCGTCGTCGGGCGTCTGCCCGCGTAGCGCTCCGTACAGTCCAGCCGCTCCGACCGCGACCAGGGCAGCGGGCACGATCCACCGCAGGTCGAGACTCGCGTCGATCGACGCGATGTAGAGGATCGCGGCGACGACGAACACCGCGCCCGACACGAGCGACAGCACGTCCAGGTCGTGGCGCTTCATCGCTGCACCTCCAGGTCCCCGAGGCCGACCGACGCCTTGACGGTGATGTCGGTACCGCTCGTCGACGGGGGCTCCACGCGAGCGGTGTCCATGAGGTCCGTGCCGTCCATCGAGGGCTGGTCCAGCAGCCGCATCGTGCCGGCACCCACCTCACCCGTGACGTCCACGGCGGCGTCCGGCGGCACGATCACCCGCAGCTCGCCGACGCCCAGGCGGACATCGACCGTCACGTCGCTGCCGGCGGGCAGCCGCGTGAGGTCGAGCCGGGCGTCGCCGACACCGAGATGGAACTCGCGCTCGGCGGCCTCGGCCGTCAGCGGAGTCCAGCGGCGCTCCCCGATCCCGCCGCTCACGTGGCTGTCGGCCGCGGCGATGGCGCCAGTGACGAGCGTGAGCACGACACCGAGGACGATCAGCCCCCGGGCGCGGCCCCGGATGGCGCCGACGAGCAGTCCGCCGCCGACCACGGCCAGCGCGACCCCGGAGATCGCGACGGCCCGGAAGTCGGACTCGTTGTCCACCATGCTGTTCCAGCCGACCATCAGGCCCACGAGGATGAGTGCGAGGCTGACGGTGACCCGCCCGAGGATCGACTTCTCCCGCGGCGGCGCCGGAGGTGGCGGCGGGAGCGGAGCCGTCGGCCACGTCGGCGGGGGCTCGGCAGGCCCCTGCCCGGACGGGGACACGGCGTACGCGGTGCCGGTGGTCTGCCCGTAGGCGCCGGGCTCGCCCGGCGGCGGAACCGGACCGTGGACGTCTACCGGCACCTGGTCGGCCGCCGGCCGCTCGTTGCTGCGCAGCAGCAGGGCCACGATGACGCCGACCGTCACCACGACGAACAGCTCCAGCCCGCCGAGGTCTCCGAAGACGAGGCGGGCTCCGATCACGCCGACGACGAGGACGAGGACCACCGCGAGGACGGTCGTCGTCGCGCTGGTCGAGCGCCCGCGCAGCACCTTCTGACCCTCGGACTCCTGCTGCCCCTCATCGGGGATCAGCAGCCAGCCCAGCGCGTAGAGCAACAGGCCGGAGCCGCCGAACACGGTCAGCACCACGAACAGGATGCGGAAGATCAGCGGGTCGACGCCGCCGTAGGCGCCCAGGCCGCCCGCGACACCGGCGAGCTTGCGGTCGGTGCGGCTGCGGCGCAGCGGCGGACGCGGCGGCGCGGTCGGCTGCGGGGGTGGCTGCGGCTGGGTCATGGTCGTGTCCTCTGCACTCATGACACCACCGTGGCCCTCCGGCGGCGGAAGAGCATCAGGTCCTGACCCCGGCCGGACCCTGACACGACCCCGACTCCCTCCGGGCGCGATCTCCGTCGACTCCCCGATGCGGCGAGTCCCCTGCCGTAGGAGACTCGGCGGGTGACCATGGACAGCGCGGCACCGGCCGTGGCGACCGAGGGTGCCCGTCGGCTGTACCGGCGCAGGTCGGGGCGGCTGCTGGCCGGCGTCGCCCGCGGGCTCGCCGACCACGTCGGTGTCGACGTCCTGTTCGTCCGGCTGGTGTTCGTCGGGATGGCTGCCATGGGCGGCGCAGGGGTCCTCGCGTACGCGCTGTTCTGGATCTTCGCGCCGCTGGACCCGCGCGCTGACCTCGCCCCGGCCGACCGTGGCCGAGACCTCACGGCGCTGCTCGCCCTGGGCGCGCTGACCATCGGCGGGCTGCTGCTGCTGAGCAACGTCGGCCTCGGCGTGCGCCTGTCGATCGCCCTCCCCCTGGTCGCGGTCGGCGCGGGGGTCGCGCTGCTCTGGCGCCAGGCTGACGACGACTCGCGGACCCGCTGGCGGCAGGCGACCGGGACCGACCGTTGGTGGGGCACGGTGCGGCTGGCCGGCGGGATCGCCCTCGTGGTGCTCGGCCTCGTCGCGGTCCTCGTCGGACCGGCGGACCTGGGCGACACGGCGGGCGGCCTGGTCGCGGCGGGCGTCGTCGCCACCGGGGTGGCGCTGGTCAGCAGCCCCTGGTGGATCCGGATGGCCCGGGACCTCGCGGCCGAGCGCAGTGCCCGCATCCGCGAGCAGGAGCGGGCCGAGGTGGCGGCCCACGTGCACGACTCCGTGCTGCACACGCTGGCGCTGATCCAGCGGCACGTCGACGACCCGCAGGCGGTGACGCGGCTGGCCCGGTCCCAGGAGCGCGAGCTGCGCGGGTGGCTCTACCGGCCACGGCCGGACGCGTCGGTGTCGGCAGCCTTGGAGCGGGTCGCCGCCGACGTGGAGGACGCGCACGGCGCCACGGTCGAGGTCGTGGTGGTGGGTGACGGGAACTGCCCGCTCGACGAGGGGCTCGCCGCGGTCCGGGACGCGACCCGGGAGGCCCTGGTCAACGCCGCGAAGTACGCCGCGCCGTCCCCGGTCACCGTCTACGCAGAGGTGGAGCCGGACAAGGTGACCGTCTTCGTCCGGGACCGCGGGCCGGGCTTCGACCCGGACACCGTCCCCGCGGACCGGCTCGGTCTGCGCGAGTCGGTGGTCGGCAGGATGACGCGGCACGGGGGCCAGGCAGTCGTCAGGTCTGTTGTGGGTGAGGGCACCGAGGTGCAGCTGGAGATGCCGCGCAACGGAAGGAACGCGTCGTGACCGACAGCCCGGTTCGTGTGGTGCTGGTGGACGACCACCGTCTGTTCCGCACCGGGGTGCGCCTCGAGCTCGGCGACGCCGTGGAGGTCGTCGGGGAGGCCGAGGACGCCGACCAGGCCCTGGCGGTGATCACCGCCACCGAGCCGGACGTCGTCCTGCTCGACGTGCACCTGCCCGGCGGCGGTGGACGTCGGGTCCTCGACGAGCTGGTCGGCACGCTGCCCGACGTGCGGTTCCTGGCGCTGTCGGTTTCCGACGCCCCGGAGGACGTCATCTCGGTGGTGCGTGGTGGCGCCCGTGGCTACGTCACCAAGTCCATCACCGGACCGGAGCTGGCGGCTGCGGTCCGGCGGGTGGCCGACGGCGACGCGGTGTTCTCGCCCCGCCTGGCCGGCTTCGTGCTCGACGCCTTCGCCGCGACGACGGACGTCGCCGCCGTCGACGAGGACCTCGACCGGCTCTCGCAGCGGGAGCGCGAGGTGCTGCGGCTGATCGCCCGCGGCTACACCTACAAGGAGGTGGGCAAGGCGCTTTTCATCTCGGTGAAGACGGTCGAGACGCACGTGTCGGCGGTCCTGCGCAAGCTGCAGCTGTCCAACCGGCACGAGCTGACCCGATGGGCCACGGCACGGCGACTCGTCTGATCCGAGCAGCCCGGGTTCCGCCCGACCGGTCGTGGTCGTTCGCCTCTGGGGGCGACCCGTCGAAGGGCCGAGACTGAATGCCTCCCAGGAGACCACTGGAGGTCCATCGTGAAGGGCGCGCAACGTCGCACAGCGCTCGACGCCCGGAGCAGCTACCTGTTGAGCGCAGCCGTGGTCTGGGCGGCGATCTGGGTCGGGACGGCGGTCGTGCTGAAGGACAGCGGCGGCTTCGCCGACATGATCCCGCTCCTGACCGTCGGGACCGCCTGGTTCCTCGCGGTGGTACCCACTTTGTTCGCCCTGTCCGGCCGCAGCAGCACAGATCGTCACGACTGAGGACGAGGTCTGGCGGGGGAGGCGCACAGTGGGACGCTGGGGATCTTGACAGCGCCCGCACACTGAGGCGCATGAGCAGCCTCGACCCGACCGTCACCGACCCGGACAAGTACAAGGTCGTCTTCGAGAACCACCGTGTCCGGGTGCTGGAGTACACGGACCGGCCCGGCGACCGGACCAGCCCGCACCAGCACCCGGACAGCGTCATGTACACGCTCTCGTCGTTCCGGCGGCGCCTGCACCACGGCGGGGCGACCCGGGACGTGGCGCTGGAGCCAGGGCTGGCCACCTGGCTGCCGGCCCAGCAGCACCACGGCGAGAACATCGGCGACACCGAGACGCACACGATCTTCGTCGAGCTCAAGGAGCAGGGCGCCTCACCGGCCGACGTTGCGGGCGGCCTGGGGCCCTCCACCTCCTGACGGGGCCGGCCGCCGGCGTCCGCAGGCGTGGGGGCCGCCGACGACCGGGGACTTTCGGCACTTCCTGGGAGCGGACGGCGAGCGCGGAAACTGTCTCGTGGCAGCGCTGCGGGAGGCCCGGGCCCTCGAGAGGCCCTCTCGTGTCGACCTGTTGAGCGGCGCGCGCCGGGGCCGGTGCCGCGTCGGCGCCCTCGTCGGGTCTCGGAGGGTCCGCCCATGACAGCGATGATCACGGTCGATCACCTGCGCAAGGCCTACGGTCGCACAGTCGCCGTCGACGACCTCTCGTTCAGTGTGGAGAGAGGCGAGATCTTCGGCATCCTCGGGCCGAACGGCGCCGGCAAGACGACGACCGTGGAGTGCGTCCAGGGCCTGCGCGACACGGACGGCGGGACGATTCGCGTCCTCGGGCTCGACCCGACGACCCAGGCTGCGGAGCTCCGGCAGCGCATCGGCTCACAGCTTCAGGACTCGGCGCTGCCTGGCCGGTTGAGGGTCGCGGAGTCCCTGGACCTGTTCGCAGCGTTCGCCCACAGCCCTGTCGACCGCAACGAGCTCCTCACACGATGGCGTCTGCAGGAGCAGCAAGATCAGGCCTTCGACAGCCTGTCGGGCGGTCAGCGCCAGCGGCTCTTCATCGCACTCGCGTTCGTCAACTCCCCCGAGCTGGTCTTTCTTGACGAGCTCACTCAAGGACTGGATCCCCAGTCGCGACGGGCGACATGGGATCTGATCCGGGAGATCCGGCAAGACGGCACCACGGTGGTGCTCGTGACGCACTTCATGGACGAGGCGGAGCACCTCTGTGACCGAGTCGCCGTCGTAGACAACGGCAGGCTCATCGCGCTGGACACGCCGCAGGGTCTGATCGACCGGCTCGGGTTGCCATCCGTCGTTCGGTTCACGACGCCGGAGCAGGACCTGGACTGGGTCGAGCGGCTCGATGTGGTCGAGTCGCTCACTCGCCACGGGGACGCGGTCGAGATCTGCGGCACGGGCCCGGTGTTGGCGCTCGTCGCGTCCGAGCTCGTCGCTCATGGGATCGTCCCGCTCGACCTGCGGGTCGACCGCCCCACGGTCGAAGACGCGTTCTTGGCGCTCACCGGAACCACGATCCGGGGCTGATCAGGATGCGTGGCTACCTCGCGATGACACGTGCCGAGTTCCGGCTGTTCCGTAGGGAGCCGTTCTCGATCGTCTTCGTGCTCGCGTTCCCGCTCATGATGATGACTCTGCTGTCAGCCGTCTTCGGGAACGACCAGGCCGCCGCACAGGACACAGAGAACGGGATGCTCGTCTGGCGTGGTGTGACACCGGCCAACTACTACACGGCGGCGTCGGTGGCCGTGATCATCGCGGCGCTCGGCCTGATGACGCTTCCGATCAACCTCGTCGGATACCGCGAACGGGGGATTCTGCGGCGCTTTCGCGCGTCGTCGGTCTCGGCCGGGATCCTCGTCACCGCCCAGCTCACGCTCGCACTCCTGACCTTCGCGGCCGGCACCGTCCTGATGGGCGTCGTTGCCTGGCTCGCCTATGATGCGATGCTGCCGAAGGACGTGATCGGCGTCGTGGTCGCCCTGCTGTTGGGAACGGCCGCGTTCGGAGCAATCGGGCTGCTGCTCGCCGTGGTGATCCGGAGCAGTCGCTCGGCGCAAGGCATCGGCCTCATGCTGTTCTTCGCGATGTGGCTCATCTCCGGCACCGGCCCGCCGCGCGCCGTACTGCCTGAAGGCCTCCGCGACGTCGGCGGTGTGCTGCCCCTCGCCCACCTCGTGACCGCCGTGCAGGATCCCTGGTTCGGCTTCGGATGGAACGTGACCGATCTTGCCGTCCTCGCGATCTACGCCGTCGCCGCCGGCGGCCCGGCGCTGTGGTTCTTCCGCTGGGGCTGAGCGGTCAAGCTGCCGGCCGACTGGCTCAGCAGGCGTGGTTGGCGTCGAAGCCGCCGCGGAGGAACTGGGTCCGACGGACCTGGCCGCCGGTGAACGAGTACGCCGGCGAGCAGCGTCTCGCGGCGGACGAGGCGCCGCCCAGTCCCGCGTACCAGACCGGGGCCCTGCCCAGCCGCGCACCGCCGGTGATGCGCTCCCACTGGTGCGCCGTGCTGTAGACCCCGATCGCCCGGATGCCGCGGTCGCGCAGGTAGGCGCGCATGCCCGTGAGCACCGCGGTGTCGTTGGCGTGGTACTTCGACGTCTCGCCGTACTCCAGCGCCTCCCAGGTGTTGCTGGTCTCGACGTCGAGCCACCAGGTGCTGGTCCGCACGTCCGGCGCGCCGACGGCGGCGGCCGCCGCGACCGCACGCGCGTACGAGTCCCTCGCAGCGTTCCAGCCGTAGTCGTAGGCACAGCCGGT
>DASTVO010000011.1:0-3822 GCA_035759075.1 Actinomycetes bacterium | reverse complement strand
CCACCCCGGGTCCGGCCGTCCCCGCGCCGACGGCTTCACCGGAGGGCCACAGCTCGGGAGCGACGTCGCGCTGGGGCCAGGAGGCGCTGCTGTCCCGGGTCCGCGGCCACCAGGGGCTGACCGGCCCCGGCGTGACCATGGTGGCGCTGCTCGTCCTCACGCCGGGCGTCGCCTTCGACCTGGCGTTCGACGGTTCGTTCGGCCTGGCGTCGTCGGTCTTCTTCGTCCTCGCGAGCCTGGCCGCCGTGCTCACCGCGCGCGTGGCCGCCCTCGCCACCGCCGCCGTCCTGCCGCCGCTGCTCTTCGTCGCCGCGGTCACGACGCTGGCCTGGGCGAGCGGCAAGAACGAGGGCACCCGCCAGCTCGGCCTCGACGTCGGGACCACGCTGGCGGTCTCCGCACCCCTGCTGTTCGCCACGACCGCCGCCACGCTGGTGCTGGTGCTGGCCCGGGTTGTCCTGCGCCTCGCGCGGCGCTGAGCCGCTCCCGACGCTCGTCCTGCAGCCCTAGACTCCGGCCGGTGCCGACCCACCGACCGGCCAGCCCGGGTCCCGATGCTTCCGCCGCGCCGGCGATGTACGACGCGTGCGCGGTGGCCTATGACAGCCACGCGCGGACCAGCCCGTACAACGCCCTGTACGACCGGCCGGCGCTGCTCGGCCTGGCCGGCGACGTTGCGGGCCGGCGGGTCCTGGACGCCGGCTGCGGACCCGGGATCTACGCCGCCGAGCTGGTCGCGCGCGGCGCCCGCGTCACGGCATTCGACGAGAGCCCGGAGATGGTGCGGCTGGCGCAGGACCGGCTGGGCCCGGACGTCGAGGTGCGCCGGCACCGGCTCGGTGACCGCCTCGACTGGCTGGCCGACGCCGGTGTCGACGTGGTGGTCATGGCTCTCGTGCTGCACCACGTGAGCGACCGGGTCGGTGCCCTGCGCGAGCTGGCGAGGGTCCTGGCGCCCGACGGGCGGCTGGTGCTCTCGACGACCCATCCGACGCATGACTGGCTGCACCGCGGCGGAAGCTACTTCACGTCGGAGCTCGTCGAGGAGACGTGGCAGCAGGACTGGGCCGTCCGGTACTGGCGCCAGCCGCTGGAGGGATGGTGCGCGGAGTTCGCCGAGGCGGGCTTCGCGATCGAGCACATCGTGGAGCCGCGACCCGTGGACACCATGGCCGACAGCCATCCGGAGGTGCACGACCGGCTGAGCGAGCAGCCGGGGTTCATCGCCTTCCGGCTGATGAAGCGGGCCTGACCCCGGCGTCGCGATGCACGACACCGACCCGCCCGACGTCGACCGGGTGGTGACGCCGCGCGGCGAGCTGGTCCTGCGACGCAGCGGCGAGCACTACGAGGTCGTGAGCAACGGCATGTTCCTCATGGACACCCGCGACGGCCGCTCCGAGCGCCTGCTGGTCGACGAGGCGGTGGCGTGGCACGGCGCACCCCGGTGCCTCCTCGTCGGCGGGCTCGGCGTCGGGTTCTCGCTGCGTGCCGCCGTCATGCACGCCGGCTTGCAGCGGATCGTGGTCGCGGAGGTCGAGCAACAGGTCGTCGACTGGCACGCCACCCACCTCGCGCACCTGACCGCGGAAGCCCTGGCCGACCCACGGGTCGAGGTGGTCGTGGCTGATGTCGGCGAGGTCCTCGCGACGTCGGAGGAGACGTACGACGTGGTGTGCCTCGACGTCGACAACGGCCCCGACTGGACGGTGACCGACGACAACACCCGGCTGTACGCGGCGCAGGGGCTCGCCCGGGTCCACCGGTCGCTCCGGCCTGGCGGAGTGCTGGCCGTCTGGGCGGCGCGGCCGGTGCCCGAGTTCGAGTCCCGGCTGCGCGAGCAGCTCACCCGCGTACGGCTCGTGGAGGTGCCGCCGGCCCTTCCCCGCGCGGAGCCCGACGTGGTCTACCTAGCCCGCCGGCCCTGATCGCGGCGCGCTGCTCCATGATCGTGAGGGGATTCGGGCCCTCAGGAGTGCCGAATCCCCTCACGATCATGGTCCGAGGGGGAGGGGGACGTCGAGGGGACGACGGCGAGCAGCTCAGCCGGCGACCGAGGCGGCCTTCATGTCCCGGCGCAGCTCCGGCGGCAGCGCGAACAGCAGGCTCTCCTCCGCCGAGACGACCTCCTGCACGTCGGAGTAGCCGCGCTCGGCGAGCCACTCCAGCACCCCGCGCACCAGGATCTCCGGCACCGACGCGCCGCTGGTCACCCCGACGGTGGTGACCCCGTCCAGCCAGGCCTCGTCCAGCTCGGCGGCCTTGTCGACGAGGTGGCCGTCCTTCGCGCCGCACTCCAGCGCCACCTCGACCAGCCGCACCGAGTTCGACGAGTTGGTCGAGCCGACCACGATCATCAGGTCGCTCTGCGCGGCGATCTCCTTCACGGCCACCTGACGGTTCTGCGTCGCGTAGCAGATGTCGTCGCTCGGCGGGTCCATCAGCGCGGGGAACCGCTCCCGGAGCCGCTTCACGGTCGCGAGCGTCTCGTCCACCGACAGCGTGGTCTGCGACAGCCAGGCGACCTTCGACGGGTCCCGGACGACGACGTTGTCGACGTCGTCGGGGCCGTCGACCAGGTGGATGTGGTCAGGTGCCTCACCCGACGTGCCCACGACCTCCTCGTGGCCCTCGTGGCCGATCAGCAGGATGTCGTAGTCATCGGAGGCGAACCTCCTGGCCTCGGCATGCACCTTGGTCACCAGCGGGCAGGTGGCGTCGATCGTCTTCAGCTGCCGGCGGGCTGCCTGCTCGTGCACGACCGGCGCGACGCCGTGTGCGGAGAAGATGACAGTCGAGCCCTCGGGCACCTCGTCGTTCTCCTCGACGAAGACCGCGCCGCGCTCCTGCAGGGTCTCGACCACGTGCTTGTTGTGCACGATCTGCTTGCGGACGTAGACCGGCGCACCGTAGGTCTCCAGCGCCTTCTCGACGGTGACCACCGCCCGGTCGACGCCGGCGCAGTACCCGCGGGGGGCGGCGAGCAGGACACGCTTCGCGACGTCGGACATGTGCTCCATGGTAGGTCGCGCACCGAGCCGGCCCCGACCCGGCGGATAGCCTGCCGGGCGTGGGTCTGCAGACGAGCGCCGAGAGCCCGGTGCCCGTACGCCGGGTGAGCCAGCTCCTGACGGAGTACATCGGCCGGCTCGGCTTCGTCTGGGTCGAGGGTCAGGTGGCCCAGCTCACCCGCCGGCCCGGGCAGCGCACCGCGTTCCTCACCCTGCGCGACCCGAGCGTCGACATGTCCCTGACCGTCACCTGCTCGGTCGCGCTGCTCGACGGGCCCGCCGCCGGCGTCACCGACGGCGCCCACGTGGTCGTGCACGCGCGACCACAGCTGTTCGCCGCCCGCGGGACGCTCTCGCTCGCTGCCGACCAGATCCGCCAGGTCGGCGTCGGCGAGCTGCTCGCCCAGCTCGACCGGCTGCGGCAGGTGCTCGCCGCCGAGGGCGTCTTCGCCGCCGAGCGCAAGCGCCCGCTGCCCTTTCTGCCCCGCGTGGTGGGTGTCGTGTGCGGGCGGGCGTCCGCGGCCGAGAAGGACGTGCTCGAGAACGGCCGGCGGCGCTGGCCGGCCGTGCGGTTCCGGGTGGAGGAGGTCGCCGTCCAGGGACCGAACGCGGTGACCGAGGTCAACGCCGCCATCGGACGCCTGGACGCCGACCCGGAGGTCGACGTCATCGTGGTCACCCGCGGCGGCGGGTCGCTGGAGGACCTGCTGCCGTTCTCGAACGAGGCGATGGTCCGCGCGGTCGCGGCCTGCCGGACACCGGTGGTCAGCGCGATCGGGCACGAGGCGGACACCCCGCTGCTCGACCTCGT
>DASTVO010000010.1:0-3940 GCA_035759075.1 Actinomycetes bacterium | reverse complement strand
TGGTCGTACCCCTTGAGCAGCACGGTCCGCGCCTGCGGCCAGCCGTCGGGGCCGACCGTTGCGAGCACCATCGCGTTCGGCTCCGCGACGCCCGCGCCGGCCGCATCGACGAACCAGCCCGCGAACAGCTCGAGCGGGTCGTTCGTGATCTCGCTCTCGCGGAGCCCCTGGTGGGCGTACTGGCGGCGCATCGCGGCCGGGTCGGGTTGCTGCACGGTGGCACTGTGGCACGGCCCCCGCGAAGCGACCGAGGCTGCGTGGGACAGAATGCCCGTCGCGCAACAGCCGATCGCCGGCCCGACCACCCGCGACATCTCGACCGAGGAGCGCACTCACGATGACCGACTCGTCCGACTTCAAGCCCGGGCTCGAGGGCGTCATCGCCTTCGAGACCGAGATCGCCGAGCCGGACAAGGAAGGCGGCGCGCTGCGCTACCGCGGCGTCGACATCGAGGACCTCGTCGGCGCGGTGTCCTTCGCCAACGTGTGGGGCCTCCTCGTCGACAACGCCTTCAACCCCGGCCTGCCGCCGGCCGAGCCCTTCCCGCTGCCGGTGCACTCCGGCGACGTGCGGGTCGACGTGCAGAGCGCGATCGCGATGCTCGCCCCCGCCTGGGGCTTCCGCCCGCTGCTGGACATCGACGAGAGCGAGACGCGCGACAACCTCGCCCGGGCGTCGGTGATGGCGCTGTCGTTCGTCGCCCAGTCGGCCCGCGGGATCGGGCTGCCGATGGTGCCGCAGTCCGAGATCGACAAGGCGACGACGATCACCGAACGCTTCATGATCCGCTGGCGCGGCGAGCCCGACCCCCGGCACGTGCAGGCAGTCGACGCCTACTGGACGTCGGCCGCCGAGCACGGCATGAACGCCTCGACCTTCACCGCGCGGGTCATCGCCTCGACCGGCGCGGACGTGGCGGCCTGCCTGTCCGGCGCGGTCGGCGCGATGTCCGGACCCCTGCACGGCGGAGCACCGTCGCGGGTCCTGCACATGCTCGACGGCGTCGAGGAGACCGGGGACGCCGCCGCGTACGTCCGGGGTGTCCTCGACCGCGGCGAGCGGCTGATGGGCTTCGGCCACCGCGTCTACCGCGCCGAGGACCCGCGGGCCCGGGTGCTGCGCCGCACCGCCAAGGACCTCGACGCCCCGCGGTACGAGGCGGCCGCCGCGCTGGAGAAGGCGGCGCTCGAAGAGCTCCGCGCCCGACGGCCCGACCGGGTGCTCGAGACGAACGTGGAGTTCTGGGCCGCGGTCGTGCTCGACTTCGCCGAGGTCCCGCCGCACATGTTCACGCCGATGTTCACCTGCGCCCGGACCGCCGGCTGGGCCGCGCACGTGCTCGAGCAGAAGCGCACGGGGCGACTGATCCGACCGTCCGCGCGCTACGTCGGGGAGGGCCCGCGCAAGCCCTCCGACGTGGCCGGCTGGCAGGGCTGACCGCACGTCTCGCGCACCGGCCGCCGCGGTGCCGGGATCGGCCGGTCGCCTAGCCTGACCGGGTGGCCGACATCCTGATCCCTGACGACCTCAAGCCCTCCGACGGACGGTTCGGGTCCGGCCCGTCGAAGGTGCGGCCCGAGGCGTTGGCCGCGCTGGTGGCGACCGGCACGTCGTACCTCGGAACGTCCCACCGGCAGAAGACCGTCAAGGACGTCGTACGACGGGTCCGCACGGGGCTCGCCGACCTCTTCGGGCTGCCCGACGGCTACGAGGTCGTGCTGGGCAACGGCGGCACGACCGCCTTCTGGGACATCGCCGTGCTCAACCTGGTCCGGGAGCGCTCGCAGCACCTGGTGTTCGGCGAGTTCTCCTCGAAGTTCGCGGCGGCGACGGAGGCGGCACCGTTCCTGGCCGACCCGTCGGTGGTTCGCAGCGACCCGGGTACCCACCCGACGGCGCGGGCCGAGTCCGGGGTGGACGTCTACGCCCTGACCCACAACGAGACCTCGACCGGCGTGGCCATGCCCGTGCGCCGCGTCGACGGCGCCGACGAGGGCTCGCTGGTCCTCGTCGACGCCACCTCGGCAGCCGGCGGCCTGCCGGTGGACGTCGCCGAGTCCGACGTCTACTACTTCGCTCCGCAGAAGTCGTTCGCCTCCGACGGTGGCCTCTGGCTCGCGCTCATGTCGCCGGCCGCGGTCGAGCGCGTCGCGCAGGTACAGGCGACCGGCCGCTGGGTGCCGTCATTCAGCGACCTGCAGATCGCGATCGACAACTCCCGGCTCGACCAGACCTACAACACCCCCGCTCTGGCGACGCTGTTCCTGCTCGCCGAGCAGGTCGACTGGTTCAACGCCCAGGGCGGGCTGGACTGGACCACCGAGCGGACCGCGGAGTCCGCCCGCCGGCTCTACACCTGGGCGGACAAGTCGAGCTACGCGGCGCCGTTCGTGTCCGACCCGGAGCAGCGGTCGGCGGTCGTGGGCACGATCGACCTCACCGACGACGTGGATGCCTCCGCGGTCGCGAAGACCCTGCGGGCCAACGGGATCGTGGACACCGAGCCGTACCGCAAGCTCGGCCGCAACCAGCTGCGGATCGCGATGTTCCCGGCCGTCGAGCCGGACGACGTGGAGGCGCTGACGGCCTGCGTCGACCACGTGGTCCAGCGCCTCGCGTGAGGCTCGAGCGCGACAGCCTCACCTGGCTCACCTACCTGCAGCTCGGGAGCTACGGGTACTTCCTCTACGGCTTCGGCCCGACACTGAGCCTGCTGCGCGACGAGCAGGGGGTCAGCCGGTCGGTCGCCGGCCTGCACGGCACCGCGCTCGCCGTCGGGTCGCTGCTCAGCGCACTCGTGGTCGCCCGCCTGGTCCTGCGCTTCGGCCGGACGGCGGTCGTCTGGGCGGGCCTGGCGACCCTGTGCGCCGGTGTGCTCACCTACGCCTCGACCACCGCGCTGCCGGCGACCCTGGTCGGCGCGTTCGTCGGCGCGTTCGGCGGGTCGTTCGTCGTGGTGTCGAGCGCGCCCGTCCTCTCCGACCACCACGGTGACTCGGGTCCGTCGGCGATCAGCGAGGCCAACGCGGTCGCCGCCGGTGTGGGGACAGTCGCACCGCTCGTGGTCGGCCTCTCGGTCGGGCTGGGCCTCGGCTGGCGGCCGGCGATGCTGCTGCTGGTCCCGGCGGTGCTGGCGCTGGCCGTCGCCGGGCGCAACATTCGAGCGCCCCGACCGCCGGCCCCGGTGGCGACCGGGGAACGCAGCCCGCGACTGCCCCGTCGGTTCTGGATCAGCTGGGGGGTGGTGACCGCCGGGATCGCCGTGGAGTTCTGCCTGGTCCTGTGGACCGCCGACGTGCTGCGCGAGCGCGCCGGCCTCGGCCCCGGACCGGCTGCGGCGGGCGTCACGGCGCTGGTCGCCGGGATGTGCGTCGGGCGCCTGGGGGGCGGGCGGCTGGCGCTGCGCTGGCGGGTCGACACCCTGCTGTACGCGGCGATCCTCACTGCCGGCGCCGGGTTCACGGTCTTCTGGCTCACGACCTCCGCGCTGCTCGCCCTGCCGGCCCTGCTGGTCTGCGGACTCGGAGTCGCGCTCTTCTATCCGCTCGGCATCGCCCGAGCGATCGACGCCTCCGAGGGCAGACCCGACCACGCCAGCGCCCGGGCCGGCATCGGCGCCGCGCTGGCCTCGGGCGCGGGCCCGTTCGCACTCGGTGCGCTGGCCGACCTCGCCGGGCTCTGGCTCGCCCTGCTCGTTGTCCCGGCGCTGCTGGCGCTCGCGGCTCTCGGCGTCTGGACCAGCTCCCGGGGCAGCCGACCAGGTCCGCCGGATCACAGCCCCTTCGCCCTCTCGCCCCCCTCGACCTCCTCGCGTTCGGCGACGTTGCGCACGTGACGATGGCGTGTCGCCCCGGCGTGTCGGGGCGCAACGTCGCCGAACCGCCGAGGGCTGGACTTGTCTGACCCCAGGAATAGCCTCGGAGTGACGGCGGCGCCACC
>DASTVO010000009.1:0-11276 GCA_035759075.1 Actinomycetes bacterium | reverse complement strand
CTGCCCGGCGACGGGGAGAAGGTCGCGCTCGACAACGCGTACGCCATCTGCGAGGCGGCGCGCGCAGCCGGCACCACGGTGACCCTCGACATGGAGGACCACACCACCACCGACTCGACGCTGTCGATCCTGCGCGACCTGCGCACCGACTTCCCCGAGACGGGGGCCGTGCTCCAGGCCTACCTCCACCGCACCGAGGCCGACTGCCGCGACCTCGCGTACGAGGGTTCGCGGGTGCGACTGTGCAAGGGCGCGTACAAGGAGCCGGAGTCGGTCGCCTACCAGGGCCGGCGTCAGGTCGACCTCGCGTACGTCCGCGCGCTGCGGATCCTGATGGAGGGCGACGGCTACCCCATGGTGGCCACTCACGACCCGCGGCTCGTGGCCATCACCGAGGAGCTCGCGAAGCGGACCGGACGCGCCAAGGACAGCTACGAGTTCCAGATGCTCTACGGCATCCGCCCGCACGAGCAGGAGCGCCTGGCGAGGCAGGGCCAGCGGATGCGGGTCTACGTCCCCTACGGCGACGAGTGGTACGGCTACCTGGTGCGCCGGATGGCCGAGAAGCCGGCGAACCTGGCCTTCTTCCTCCGCGCCGTGGCGACGAAGGGATAGCCCCGTGGCCGAGCGCATCGCCGTCCTGGGCGCCGGGAAGATGGGCGAGGCCCTCGTCTCCGGGATGCTCCGCGGCGGGGTGCAGCCGGGCGACGTCGTGGTCACCGCGCGACGGCCGGAGCGCGCGCAGGTGCTGCACGAGACGTACGGCGTCGAGGTGCTGTCGACCGAGAAGGCGTGCTCGACCGCGGACACGCTGATCCTCACCGTGAAGCCGCAGGACATGGCCGCGCTGCTCGCGGAGATGGCGCCGCACACCCCGGCGGACAAGCTGGTCGTGTCGGTGGCGGCCGGCATCACCACCTCCTTCATCGCCGAGCACCTGGCCGAAGGGACGCCGGTCGTCCGGGTCATGTCCAACACGCCCGTGCTCGTCGACGAGGCGATGAGCGCGATCTCGGCCGGCCCGCACGCCGACGAGAGCCACCTGCGGCGGACCGAGGCGATCTTCACCCCGGTGGGGCGGACCCTGCGGGTGCCGGAGGCGCAGCAGGACGCGGTGACAGCACTGTCGGGCAGCGGTCCCGCGTACTTCTTCTACCTGGTCGAGGCGATGACCGACGCCGGCATCCTGCTCGGCCTGCCCCGCCAGGTGGCCCACGACCTCATCGTCCAGACGGCGATCGGCGCCGCTGTGATGCTGCGCGACAGCGGCGAGCACCCGGTCACGCTGCGCGAGGCGGTCACGTCTCCCGGCGGCACGACCATCAACGCGATCCGCGAGCTGGAGAACCACGGCGTGCGGGCGGCGATGCTCTCGGCGCTCGAGGCGGCCCGGGATCGCGGCCGCGAGCTCGCCGAGGGCGGCTGAGGCCATGACGATCCCTGCCGACGCGCTGCGGGACCTCGAGGTCCCGCAGCCCGCGCTGCTCTTCGACCTCGACGGCACCCTCGTCGACTCGGTCTACCAGCACGTGACGGCCTGGCAGGAGGCGCTGGCCGAGGTCGGGATCCCGTTGTCGGTGTGGCGGATCCACCGGCGGATCGGGATGAGCGGCGGGCTGTTCCTCGACGCGCTGCAGCGCGAGACCGGCGTCGCGTTCGACGACGCGACGATGACGAAGCTGTCCGACGCGCACGCCGCGGCGTACCTGCGGCGGGCCGACACGGTCGTCCCGCTGCCCGGCGCCCGCGAGCTGCTGCACCACCTGCACGACCGGGGCGTGCCGTTCGCGATCGCGACCAGCGGCGCCCGCCGCACCGCGCAGACCGCGATCGAGATGTTCGGCCTGCCCGACGACGTGCCGGTGGTGACGCGGGACCTGGTCGAGCGGGCAAAGCCGGACCCGCACCTGTTCCTGGCTGCGGCCCGGCTGCTGGGGGTGCGCCCGCAGAGCTCGTTCGTCGTGGGGGACTCGGTGTGGGACCTGCTGGCCGCCCAGCGGGCGGGCGCCCTGGGCATCGGCCTGCTCTCGGGCGGCTACGGCCGGGAGGAGCTCGAGCGGTCCGGTGCCTACCGGGTCTACGCCGACCCGGCCGAGATGCTCAGCCGGCTCGAGGAGGTCGGCGTCCGCCCGATCCGGTGACCGGCCCGGCGCGGCTCTCCCCCCGCGTTCGGCGACGTTGCGCACTGACACGCCGCGCGACACGCCGGTGCGGGTGTGCGCAACGTCGCCCAACCGCGCAGGGGAGGGGCGGGCCTGGCCTCAGCGGCGGGTGATCGCCGGCCTGGTCGGCTGCTCCACCCGCGGCCAGCCACAGGCCGAGAGCCGCCGGGTCAGGAACCGCTTCTCGGCGCGGTCCGCGCTCAGCCGCCAGCGCCACTTCACCGCGACCCACTGCGCGACGTAGGTGCAGCGCGCCACCCGCCGCGGCGGCAGCCAGCGCTGCGGCTCGGACGAGCCCCGCGCGGACAGCACCCGCTTCGTGGACACGTTCACCGCGTACCGGTAGCCCAGGTCGTTGGCCAGCTGGGCCCGGCTCACCGCCGCCCACGTGCGGGCACCGGACGCCCAGGCCTCCCGGAGCGGCACGAGGTGCTCCACGCCGAGCCGGGAAAGGCTCGAGGTGCGGACACCGTCCAGTCGTGACTGCCAGCGACCGCTGCTGATCCGGCAGGACGGGCGCACCATCGGCGGCGTCACCGCCTCCGCCAGCAGCACCTCGCCGCGGGTCGTGCAGCCGTCCCCGTCGGCGTCCAGCCAGGTGCGGAACTTCGACCGGGCGAAGCCGCGGTTGCGCTCTGCGCGGACCGGCACCGACCGCAGCAGCGTCCGGCTCGACACCTGGACCGCCGACTCGGCCGGCATCGTCGCCGCGACCGGCGCCGACTGCTCCGAGTGGTTGTCGGAGGTGTCGAAGGCCGACACCGTCCACGAGTAGGTCTTGCCGGCGACCAGCCCGGTGTCGGTGTAGCTCGTGGTCGACGCGTCGAGTGTCGCCACGACCACGCCGTTGCGCCGCACGGTGTAGCCGCCCACCTCGGTGTACTGGTCGGTGGAGGGCTGCCAGGACACGAGGGCCGTCGTCGACGACGCCGGCGCAACCCCGAGGCCGTCCGGGACGGTCGGCGGCAGCGGGTCGCCGGTGCTCTTGCAGCCGATCGTGCCGGCGTCGTGCACCGTCCCGTCCGCGCCGACGTAGGCGAACTCGACGTCATCGCTGCCGAGGTCGAGCCGGAGGGCGCCGCGCACCGGCAGGTAGCTCGCATGGCGAGGGTCCACGCTCGCGGCGAGCTTGATCTCGCGGCCGCCGGCTCCGGCGACGAGCTGGGTGACTCCGCGGACGTCGGCTGCGCCGGTGCCGCCCAAGGGGTGCGACCGGGCGTACGCGTGGGTGTGGCCGGCCACGGCCAGCGTCACCCGTCGGGCCGCCAGCAGCCGCCAGATCTCGGCCAGCTCGCCCCGGCCCTTGCCCGGCTCGACCGAGTACCGCGGGTGGTGCATGTAGACCAGCGTGCAGCGCGCGCGGTTGGCCGCGAGGTCGGCGGCCAGCCAGTCGTACTGGGCCGTCCCCGGCCGCAGCTGCCCGAAGCGCTTCGTGGAGTCCAGGGCGACCAGGTGCCAGCCGGCCACGTCATAGCTGTAGTAGTGCGGGACACCGCCCCAGTAGCCGAAGTACCCGGTCGCGCCGGGCGTCTGGTACTCGTGGTTGCCCACCACCGGGTTCGTGATGTCCCGGAACCGGCCGTACCCGGTAGGGCTGCCGTACCAGGTGTCGAACTCGAAGGCCGACCCTCGTTGGTACACGTCACCCAGGTAGGCCAGCAGGTTCGGCGACCAGCTGGCCACCTGCTCGACCACCTCCTCCTCGCGGGTCGAGCCGTCGACGCCGTCACCGACCGCGACGAGCCGGAAGCGGGCGCCGGGGGCGGGAGCACTGCCGGTGCGTACGCGGAACGGCTCTGCGGCCGGCGGCTGCGGCGCGCTGAGCCCGTTCGCCAGCGTGACCGGCACCGAGACCGGCGCCACCAGGCCGTCGCGGGTACGGGCCCGCACCTCGAGGGTCCCGGTCCCGTCCGCCATCCGCCGGGTGCGCCACGTCATGCCGTACTCGGGGTCGAAGTCGGTGAGCAGGTACTCGCCGTCGTGACGGAACACCACCCGCGCGACGCCCGGCGGGGTCGGTGTCGTGACCGGGGTGACGTAGACCTGCGCCGCGACCGGCACGTCGCCGGAGAGCGGCCCGTCGGGCACCGACACGCAGACCGTGACCGTGTAGGTCGGGGCCGACGGGTCGTCCGGCGTGGTGCTGCAGGTCTCGGCGGCGCTCGCGCCGGGCGCGGCGACGAACGAGGTCAGGACCAGGGCAAGACCGACGAGCCAGACACCTGCGGCACGGGCGAGCGGCGGTGACGCGGTGTGCACCGGGACACGATGACGTGTCGCGGCGCCGGCCGCTGCGTTTTGACCGGTTTCTGACCGGTCACCAGGGCATGTCGAGGAACGGCGAGCTGAGCACGGGCTCGGCCCCCAGGACCGTCGCGGCCTCGTCCTGGTCCATGCGGGCGCGCTCGGCGGCGACCACCATCCCGAGCAGTCGCACGTCACCGGGCGTGGCGATGCCGGTCACCACCGGCAGCGCGAGCGCCCAGGAGACCGCCGCCGTGATCGTGCGCTGGTCGTCGAGGGGCTCGTACCACGTGGCGTAGCGGTGCTCGCCCTTCCAGTTCTGCCGGGCGACGGTCTTGATGACCATCAGCCCGGCGTCCTGACGGGTCACCTCCTCGACCAGGGCGTCGTAGGCGGCGCGGTACGCGGGGTCGCGGCTGAGCACGAGGTTGATCGGGGTCAGCACGGTGGCGAACGGGTGCCGGCGCAGCGCCTCCAGGTGGGTCGCCGGGGCGTCGTGCCCGTGGCCGGTGATGCCCACCGCACCCACCATCCCCTCGTCGACCGCCCGCAGCGCGGCCTCCAGGGCGCCGCCGGGGCGGGTCGCACGGTCCAGGTCCTCGAGGTCGCCCACGGCGTGCAGCTGGAGCAGGTCGACCCGGTCCGTCCGCAGCTTCTGCAGCGACTCGTTGATCTCCCGCCAGGCGCCCTCCGCGTCGCGCTGCCCGGTCTTGGTCGCCAGGAAGATCCGGTCGCGGATCTGCGGGACCCACGGCCCCAGCCGCAGCTCGGCCTCGCCGTAGCTGGCCGCGACGTCGAAGTGGTTGATGCCGGCGTCCAGCGCCTCCTGCACCGACCGGTCGGCGACGTCCTGCGACACCTCCGCGAGCGCCGCCGCGCCGTAGACGAGCACCGAGCTGTGGTGGCCGGTCCGGCCGAGTCGTCGAGTCTCCACCGAGGACCTCCGAGGCGGGTCTGGTCAGGTCTTGCGGACGGTCGAACGCAGGGTGACGACCAGCATCACAGCCAGGCCCACCGCCGCCAACCCCAGCCCGAGCTCACCGTCGAGCGGCAGGGCGATTCCTACCCCGCCGCCGACCACCCAGGACAGCTGCAGCAGCGTCTCGGTCCGCGCGAAGGCAGAGGTCCGGACCGACTCGTCGACGTCGCGCTGGACGATCGCGTCCAGCGACAGCTTGCCCAGTGACTGCGCCAGCCCTGCGGCCACCGCCACGGCGAGCACCGCGACCAGACCGTAGAAGAACGCGCCGACGAAGGCCGCCGCCGTCGCGACGCCGAGCACCACGACGACCACCGCGTCAGGCGCGCGGGTGCGCAGCCTCGAGCCGATGGTGGTGCCGGTTGCGCTGCCCACCGACGCGGCGGCGACCACGAGGCCGATCGCGGCCGTCGCCTGCAGCCCGCCGACCGGGTCCTCGCGGAGCAGGAACGCCAGGAACAGGGTCAGGAAGCCGGAGAAGGCGCGCAGCGAGCCGTTCGCGCGCAGCGCGGTGACCACCGGCCTGCCCACACTGGTCCGCCGCAGCACCGGACCGGTGTCGTCCAGGGAGATCGTCGTGGGGGTCTCGCCGACCGTGGAGTCGACCTTCGCCGGGAGCCGCAGGGCGAGCACCATCCCGACGAGGAACACGAGGAACGCCGCACGCAGCGGCCACTGCGCCCCGATCAGCCCGAGGAGCCCGGCGAGCCCCGCTCCGACGATGCCCGCCGCGATGCCGGCCAGCGAGATGCGGGAGTTCGAGGAGACGAGCGAGCCGCCGCGCGGCAGCACCCGCGGCACGGTGGCCTGCCGGCTCACCGTGTAGGCCTTCGAGGCGACCAGCGTGCCGAAGGCGGCCGGGAACAGCGAGAAGTCCCCGCTGCTGACCGCGCCGGCCAGAACCCAGGTCGCGAAGCAGCGCGCCAGCATCGTGGCCGCGATCGCATAGCGGCGGCCGTGGCGGAACCGGTCGAGCATCGGCCCGATCACTGGCGCCAGGACCGCGAAGGGAAGCATCGTGATCAGCAGGTAGAGAGCGACCCGCTCGCGGGCCTCGCCGATGGGCACCGAGAAGAAGAGCGTGTTGGCCAGTGCGACCGCGACCATGGTGTCGCCGGCGGTGTTGACCCCGTGCAGCTCGATCAGCCGGCCCAGCCCGGACTCGCCGGCGCCGTGGGCGTGGGTGACCCGGCGGACGCCACGGGCCGTCCGCATGGCACCGGACCGGGTACGGCGTGCGGCGCCGCGCCCTCGGCGGGCGGCGCCCCGGCCGAGCCCGGCCAGCCGCTGCCGCCGGTTCGCTCCCGCCGGGTGGCGCGGGTCGTCGGTCGCTCCGGACCTCCTCGCTCCCGGTGGCTGCACGCCCCCATCCTGCCGTCTCCCCGGCAGGGGCTACCCCGCGAGCCCGCGGCGCGGCCGGTTCGCGCCGCGCCGGGCGATGGGGGAGAATCGCCTGTCGTGACCACCAGCACCGCGCGCCGTGCAGCCTCCGACGCCGTTCTCGCCGAAGCCGTCGACGTAGCCCGGGAGGCCGCCGCGGAGATCGCAGCCGACGGGCACGTCGGCGAGCACCTCGGCGCCGAGGTCGACGGCGAGCGGCTGGTGACCCACCGGTTCACCTGCCTCGACCCCGCCTACGTCGGGTGGCACTGGGCCGTCACCATCACTCGGGGTCCACGCTCCAAGGCGGTGACCGTCTGCGAGGCCGTGCTGCTGCCCGGCGGCGAGGCGCTGCTCGCCCGCGCGTGGGTGCCGTGGAGCGAGCGGCTGGCTCCCGGGGACCTCGGCGTCGGCGACCTGCTGCCGACCAAGGCCGACGACGACCGGCTGGAGCCCGGCTACGCGGCGACCGGCCGGGACGACGGTCACTTCGACGACGACGCGGACCGCGTCGCGGTGTGGGAGCTCGGGCTCGGCCGGGCGCGGGTGCTCTCGCCGACCGGGCGCGACGACGCCGTGGACCGCTGGTACTCAGGCGAGCACGGGCCGTCGGCCCCGATCGCGCAGGCCGCCCCCGCGCCCTGCTCCACCTGTGGTTTCGTCGTGCCGCTGGGCGGCCCGCTGCGGCCGATGTTCGGCATCTGCGCCAACGCGTACTCTCCCTCCGACGGCCGGGTCGTGTCCTTCGACCACGGCTGCGGAGCCCACTCCGAGGCCGCGGTGCTGCCGGCGCCCGTCGACGTCACCCCCCCGATCGTGGACGAGGTCGTCTACGACGTCATCGCTCTCCGCCCGGTCGAGCACGCCCGCGGCTCCGTCGACGACGAGACGCCGGCTGAGGACCTCGGGCACTCCTGAGCCCACCCCCATGACCGCCGGCGACCCGTTCGGCACGGCCGAGCTGCGCGCCAGGGTCCTGGCCGCCTGGGCCGCCTCGCCGGCTCGGTTCCGGGAGGACGCCAACGCCGAGGACGACCTCGTCCGCGGCGGCTACCGCGACCGGGTCGTCGTGGAACTGGCGCAGAACGCCGCCGACGCCGCCGTGCGCGCGGGGGTCCCCGGCCGGCTCCTGCTCACCCTCCGGGACGAGGTGCTCCTGGCGTCCAACACCGGTGCGCCGCTCGACGCGGCGGGTGTCGAGTCACTGTCCTCGCTGCGGGCGTCCTCGAAGCGGGACGACGCCGGGGTCGGCGCCGTCGGCCGGTTCGGCGTCGGGTTCGCGGCCGTCCTCGCGGTGTCCGACGCGCCGGAGGTGGCATCGACCACCGGTGCCGTGCGCTGGCAGGTGGCCGCGGCTGCCGCAGCGGTCGCCGCCGTCCCCGGGCTGGCAGCCGAGGTGACGCGCCGCGGGGGGCACGTGCCCGTCCTGCGGTTGCCGTACCCGTCGGACGCCGCACCGCTCGACGGGTGCACGACCACGGTCCGGCTGCCGCTGCGGGACCCCGCGGCCGTCGAGCTGGTCCGCCGGCTGCTCGACGAGGTCGACGACGCGTTGTTGCTCGCCCTGCCGGGGCTGCGTGAGGTCGTGGTCGAGGTCGGTGGCGAGCACCGCGTCGTGGCCGACGCGGGCCGCTGGCAGGTCGTACGTCGCGACGGCGCGGCGTCCGCCGACCTGCTGGCCGACCGCCCCGTCGAGGAGCGCGCCCGGCCGCACTGGTCGGTGACCTGGGCACGCCCCCTGAGCGGCCAGCCGGTGCCGCCGGTCCTGCACGCCCCCACCCCCACCGACGAGCCGCTGGACCTCCCGGCACTGCTGGTGGCGTCCTTCCCGCTCGACCCCACGCGCCGCCACGTCGCCCCCGGGGAGCTCACCGACGCGCTCGTCGTCGAGGCAGCCGCTGCCTACGTCGAGCTGGCGCTCGGCGTCGACGACATCACCGCCCGGCTCGCGATGGTGCCGGGGCCGGTCGCCGCCGGCCGGCTGGACGGGGCCCTGCGCGCAGCGGTGGTCCGGGCACTCGGCGACGCCCCGCTGCTGCGGTCGGTGTCGGGCGAGCCGCTCTCCCCGCGCGAGGCGGTCGCCGTGGTCGGCCTCGGCCTCTCGGCGGTCCGGGTCCTCGGGGACGTGGTGGCCGGCCTGGTCCCGGACCATCCGGTGCTCGAGCGGCTCGGCGGCCGTCGCATCGCCCTGGCCGACGTCGTGGACCTGCTCGCCGACCTCGACCGTCCGCCCTCCTGGTGGCGCGGCCTCTACACCGCGCTGGCGGAGGGTGCTGTCGACACCGAGGCGCTCGGGGCGCTGCCGGTGCCGCTTGCCGACGGCCGGGTCGTGCGCGGGGCGCGCGGCGCGCTGCAGCCCGACGACGGGATCCCTCCGGGCGCGCCGGCTCTCGGGCTGCGGGTGGTGCACCCGGACGCGGCGCACGCGTTGCTGCTGCGCCTGGGTGCCGCACCGGTCACTCCGCGGTCGGTCCTGGAGCGGCCGGAGGTCCGCGCGGCGGTGGCCGACGCCTGGCACCACCCGGATCCGGCGGAGCTGGCCGATGCGGTGCTCGGGCTGGTCCGGGCCGCCGACCCGCGTCCGGGTGACCTGCCGTGGCTCGGCGCGCTCGTGCTCCCCGACCAGGACGGTGAGCCCGCTCGGGCCGACGAGCTGCTGCTGCCCGGCACTGCCCTGGCAGACCTCGCCGACACCACCGAGCTGGCGGCGGTGCACCCGGAGCTGGTCGAGCGCTGGGGGGCGCGGACGCTGGCCGCCGCCGGGGTGCTGGCGGACCTGACCGTCGTCGAGGTGCACGACGTGCTGCTCGACCCGGCCGCCGTCGACGAGGACAGCCCGCTGCCCGGCCTCGCGGACTGGGTCGCCTGGTGCCTGACGAGGGTGGCTCCGACGGACCAGCCGCCGGTCGCGCGGACGGTGTCCGGCGTGCCCGAGCTCGACGTGGTCGACGACGACGCGTGGGTCGCGGTCCTCTCGCACGTCGCTCGCCGCCCGGAGCTACGGGCCGCAGTCGTCGAGCCGGTCGTCGTGGACCTGGGGGCCGGCAGCCGCGCGCTCGTCCCCTCGTACGCGGCGTGGTTCGTTCGCGCGCACGGGTACCTCGCCGGCCGCCCGCCGACGCAGTGGACGGTACGCGGCGCCCGTGGCCTCGCCGGGCTGTACGACGAGCTCGTCGACGAGCTGGACAGCGAGCTCGCCGACCTCGCGGACGTCGACCCGGTGCTGCTCGCGGCGATCGGCGTGCGCACGTCCCTCGACGCACTGGTCGCCGAGCCCGGCGGCGGCGACGAGCTGCTCGCCCGGCTGGGCGACTCGGGCCGCAGTGTTCCCGACGACACCATCAGGGCCGCGTACCGTGCCGTCTCCCGGCTCGACCCGGACTCCGTCACACCGCCCGCGTCCGTGCGGGTCCGCCCCGACCTGGTGGTGGATCACAACCGGGTCGTCGTGCTCGACGCCCCGCACCACCTCCAGCTCGCCTGGGACCCACCGCCGCTGGTCGTCCCGCTCGAGTGGGGCGGGGATCTGGCCGAGGTGCTCGACCTCACCCCCAGCTCGGAGCTGGTCGCCGGCCAGGTCGATGACGAGGCGGCGGGGGAGGCAAGGCCGGTGCCGGACGCGGTGCGCGGCGTGCTGGGACCGCGCTGCCCCGCCACGTGGTGCGAGCACGACGCGCTGTCGGTCGGAGACCGCGAGGTCGCGTGGTGGCTCGACCACGACGGCACCGTGCGCGCAGCCACGCTCGACGGGCTGGCGCGCGGCCTGGCCTGGGCGGCCGGGCGGTGGGACGCGCGGCTGCTGGTCGCCGCGCTGCTCGCCGAGCCCGAGCGCGCCGACGAGCTGGTCGCCGAGAGCGCCCTGCACGAGCGGCCGTACTAGACGGCTGGACGCTCCTGGCCGGCAGGCTGCTCGACGCTCGGGTAGGCGAGGTCACGCAGCCAGGACAGGTCGGCGACCTCGGTGGCGAGGATGGTGCGGGAGTCAGGGCCGGCAGCGTCGACGAGGTCGGCGAGCAGCGTCAGCGGCACACCGGCAGCGAGGGCTGCCATCACGGGGTGGGTGGCACGGAGCTGGGTCACATGACCGGTATCGGCGTCGCGGCCACGAGACCTGAGCGCCCGTTGAGGTGCTCAGTGCCCGGAGCCGTGATGGCCGTGCGGGCGGGCGTGCTCACCGGCCTCGGTGGCCGCCAGGGCGGGCGTGGTCAGGCCGGCCACCAACACCGCGCCCGCGCCGACAGCGGCCAGGTAGCGAGCGGGTCGCACGACGCGCTGGCCTGGGTCGGCGTCGGCGCGCCTGCCCACCAGGATGCTGGTCACCGCGACCAGACCGAGGCACACGGCGAGCAGGTCGGCCCGGCCGACCGCCTCCGCGGTCGAGGCCTCCGGGCCGACCGACAGGCCGGCGGTCCGGCTGAGCGCCCAGACCGCGAGCACTGCGAGCTGACCGGCCACCACCACCCGGGGAGCCGGTACCCGCCGGGCCATGCTCATAAGTCCGACACCCACCT
>DASTVO010000008.1:0-9622 GCA_035759075.1 Actinomycetes bacterium | reverse complement strand
GCGCGCAGGAGACTTGAGAAGGGCTGTCCCTAGTACGAGAGGACCGGGACGGACGAACCTCTGGTGTGCCAGTTGTTCCGCCAGGAGCACGGCTGGTTGGCTACGTTCGGAAGGGATAACCGCTGAAAGCATCTAAGCGGGAAGCTCGCTTCAAGATGAGGTCTCCCACCGGGTAACCGGGTAAGGCCCCCAGTAGACCACTGGGTTGATAGGCCGGAGGTGGAAGTGCGGCAACGCATGGAGCTGACCGGTACTAATAGGCCGAGGACTTGACCACACAATTCAATTGCCGGCTTACGCCGGAGTTGCTACGCGTCCACTGTGCGGTTCCCGAGATACGGTCGGGAATCTGACCTCGATATCTCCATAGAGTTTCGGCGGCCATAGCGAAAGGGAAACGCCCGGCTCCATTCCGAACCCGGAAGCTAAGCCTTTCAGCGCCGATGGTACTGCGCGGGGGACCGCGTGGGAGAGTAGGACGCCGCCGGACATTCTTTCATCAAGGGTCACTCCATTCGGGGTGGCCCTTGATGCATGTCCGGGCCGAGTTCGTGCACAGACCAGTTGTCGCCAGAATCGTCAGACCGTTGTGCCAGTGGAGGGACGCCAGACCGTGGGTGCTGCCGAGGATCGTCCGGACCGCCGCGCCGAGAACCGTCCACGGACCGGCAGTGCCCGGCCCGGCGCCGCCCGTGGCCCGCGTACCGGCGACGGCAGCCGGGCCGGTGGTGCACGGTCCCAGCGGCCCACATCACGGCCTGATCGGTCGGACCGCTCCGAGCGGCCGCGCCGCGACCAGGACCGCCGCCCGCGGCGGGTCGAGCCGCCGCTGCCGGACGACGTGACCGGCGAGGAGCTCGACCGTGCCGTCCGGGCCGAGCTGAGCTCACTGGCCAAGCTGAACGCCGAGGCCGTCGCCCGGCACCTGGTCATGGCCGGGCGGCTGCTCGACGAGGACCCCGAGACGGCCTACGCCCACGCCGTGGCCGCCCGGGAGCGGGCCGGCCGGGTCGGCGCGGTCCGGGAGGCGGCGGGTCTCGCCGCATACCGCAGCGGCCGGTACGCCGAGGCGCTGGCGGACCTGCGGGCCGCCCGACGGATCAGCGGCGACCAGAGCCTGCTGCCGGTGATGGCCGACTGCGAGCGAGGCCTGGGACGTCCCGAGCGCGCGCTGGCCGTCGCCGCCAGCCCGGAAGCGAAGACGCTGCCCACCGCGGTCCGGGCGGAGCTGCTCATCGTGGCCTCCGGCGCCCGGCGGGACCTGGGGCAGCCCGAGGCGGCCGCGGTGATGCTGCAGGGCCCCGAGCTGCGGCCGGAGCGGCGCAAGCCCTGGTCGGCCCGCCTGTTCTACGCCTACTCCGAGGCGCTGCGCGACTGCGGCCGCGAATCCGAGGCTCTCGAGTGGCTCGCCCACGCCGCCGAGGCCGACGAGCTCGAGGAGACCGACGCGGCCGAGCGCCTCGCCGAGCTGGGCGGGGTCACGTTCCTGGACGCGGCCGAGGACGCCTGACTTCCCGACGTCGCCCGACGTCGCCCGACGTCGCCCGACGTCGCCCGACCTCGCCCGACCTCGCCCGACCTCGCCCGACCCGCGAGCCCGTCCACAGCCACGGGCACCTCGGCACCGTCCACAGCCGGTCGCGCAGCCCTCGCCCGAAGCCCGCACCGCAGCGATCCTCGAGGCAGCGCGCCACCCGGCGCGACCGCCAGCGAGGAGACCACCGTGCCGACGCGAGCCACGGAACAGCCGACCAGCGTCAACGAGGTGCACCTGCTCGGGCGACTGGCCGGACAGCCGGTGCGCCGAGAGCTTCCCAGCGGCGACGTGATGGTCTCGTTCCGGCTCGTCGTGCCGCGCCCCCAGTCGGCGCGGTCGGCGCGGTCGGCCGGACGGGGCGGCGGCGCCGGTTCCTCCCGCTCGCCGACGGTCGACACGATCGACTGCGTCACCTTCCGCCGGGACATCCAGCGCCGGGTGGAGCGGATGCCCGACGGGGTGCGCATCGAGGTCCGCGGCGCGCTCCGGCGTCGGTTCTGGCGGGCCGGGGGCGGCGCGGTGAGCCGCAGTGAGGTGGAGGTGGTGCAGGTACGCCGGGCACCTGGGTCCGGATGAGCGAGCCGGTCAGCGGTCGAGCAGCCGCAGCACGAGTCCCGTCCGCGGCTTGGGGCCGAAGGAGGTGGACTTGCGCGGCATCCGTTCCCCGCGCGCGGCCAGGGCGTGGACGACGTCTACGGTCACCGCCCGCATCAGCACCGCCACTCCGCCGTTGCGCTGGGCGGCCCGGACGGCGGCGCCGGCGTCGTGCAGGTAGTCGGTGCGCCGGCCGTTCGAGTCGGCCCCCCAGAGCTGGTCGAGCACCACGGCGTGCAGGACGCTCGCGTCCAGCGACCGCCAGGCCGGCGAGTGCTCCGCCGGCGGCAACGCGGCCTCGACGGCGGCTGTGGCCGGCTCGTCGATGAGGGCGAACACGTGGCCGTCGGTCACCACGAACGGGTGCCGGCCGTCGTCGTTCTCCAGCGCGTCGAGCGCCGCCGCGAGGTCGGGTCCGTGGCCCGCGCCGGGGCCGGTCACCGGCAGCCGGCGGACCCGGAACACCGGCTCGACCAGCTGCAGGGCCTCCTCGAGCGGCAGGTCACCGACGACCCGGTGGATCGCCCGGACGTGCAGCGGGTAGCTGCGGGAGTCGACCAGCAGCGCCAGCCCGAGGTCCCAGTCGCCGGTCCCGTCACCGGCGGCCCGGTGCTCGGCCTGCAGCTGCCGGTAGGTGGCGTAGCGGTGGTGCCCGTCCGCGATCAGCGTCTGCCGCGGTGCGAGGTCCCGGGCGACCCGGTTCTGCAGCGCCGGGTCGGTCAGCACCCACAACCGCTGGACCAGACCGTCCTCGGTGCAGGTCTCGAGCAGCGGCGGCCCGGCGCAGACCTCGTCGATCACCGCAGCGGTGTCCCCGCCGCCGTCGTACACCAGCAGGATCGGCTCCAGGTTGGCCGAGGTCGCGCGCATCAGCTCCAGCCGGTCGGCGACGGGTCCCGGCATGACGTCCTCGTGCGGGAGCACCACCCGCTCGGCGGGGTCGCGCAGGGCCACCGCGCCGAGCAGCCCGCGCTGCAGCAGACCGTCGCCGGACTGCTCGTAGACGTACAGCGCCGGCTCCGGGTCCCGCTGCAGCACGCCGGCCGCCATCCAGCGGTCCAGCACGTCGCGCGCCTGGGCGTACCGGCTTCCTCGCTCGTCGGCGTGCTCGCGTGGCAGGATCAGCCGCACGACGTTGTGCGGGTCGAGGTCCTCGAGGTGCGAGGCACTGTCGGGGTCGATCACGTCATAGGGCGGGCAGGTGACCGCGGCGAGGTCGCTGACCTGCGCAGGGTCGTAGCGCAGCCCCCGGAACGGCTTCACGACCAGCCCGGGACCGAAAACCGCGTCGGCAGCCGACCGGTCCGCCGTGGCCGGTCCCGGCGTGTCGGAGGTCGCACGATCGGTCGCCGGCATGTCGGGAATGCTACGTGTCGTGCAGGACGCGCCGGACAGGCAGGAGGACGCGACGTGACCGAGCATGGGAGACCCGACGAACGGCAGCCCCGCGGCGGCGAGCCGGGAGGCGAGGTCTACGACTGGTTCGTCCGCGGACTGAGCCTGCTCGACGGCGGCAACGCCGACGCCGCTGCGTCGCTGCTCGCGCACGCACACGCCCGGGAGCCCGACTCGGCCAGCATCCTGGAGGCGCTGGCGCGGGCCACGTTCGACGCGGGCCGCTACCAGGAGGCTCATCGCCTCTTCGGGCTGCTGGTCGAGAGCACACCCGACAACGACTACGCGCGCTTCGGCCTCGGGCTCACCCGGATGCGGGTGGGGGACGTCCCCGGCGCCGTGGAGCAGCTTGCCCTGGCCACCGCGATGCGCCCCGCCCGCGCCGACTACCAGCAGGCCCTCCGGGAGGCGCGGGCGACGCTGCGGGCCCGAGAGGCCGCCGGGCTGGCCCCCGACGAGGCGCCGGACTGGCCGGGGCCGGAGGGGTGAGACCGCTCGCCGACGGCACCGACCGACCGCTCGCCGCACGGCACGACATCGCCCTGCTCGACCTCGACGGCGTCCTCTACGTCGGACCGGACGCCGTGCCGGGGGCGCCGCGCGCCGTGACCGCTGTCCGTGACGCAGGCATGCGCGTCGCGTACGTCACGAACAACGCCGCCCGCACCCCGGAGACGGTGGCCGCGCACCTGCGCGAGCTCGGCATCCCGGCCGGCCCGGACGACGTGGTCACCTCCGCCCAGGCCGTGGCGACCCTGGTCGCCGACGCCGTCCCGGCCGGGTCCGAGGTGCTCGTGGTGGGCGGCGACGGGCTCGAGGCGGCGCTGCGCGCGCGGGGCCTCCGCCCGGTCGCCAGCGCAGGCGACCGGCCGGCCGCCGTGGTGCAGGGCTTCTCACCGGACGTCGGCTGGCGGCAGCTGGCAGAGGGCGCGTACGCGGTGCAGGCCGGTGTTCCCTGGTTCGCGAGCAACCTGGACGCCACGCTGCCGACGCCCGACGGTCTCGCGCCGGGCAACGGCGCGCTGGTCGGCGTGATCGCCACCGCGACGGGGCGTCGGCCGGTAGCGGCCGGCAAGCCGGAGACGCCGCTGCACGAGGAGGCCGTCCGGCGGACCGGCGCCGTGCGGCCGCTGGTCGTCGGCGACCGGCTGGACACCGACGTCGAGGGTGCCGTCAACGCGGGCGTGCCCAGCCTGCTGGTCCTCACCGGGGTCTCGACCGCCTTAGACCTCGCGCTGGCACCGCCGCACCGGCGACCGACCTACGTCGCCGCCGACCTGCGCGCCGGCCTGCTCGAGCCGCACCCCCCGGTGACGGGAGCGGCCGACGGGGCACAGCGGTGCGGAGGATGGACGGTGCGGGTCCGGACGACCGCGGTCGAGGTCGACGGCGCCGGGGACCGAGTCGACGCGCTCCGCGCCGTCAGCGTCGCGTGCTGGGAGTCCGGTACGACCGACCCGGACCGGGTCCGGGCCGCGCTGGCCGCCGCCGGCTGGTGACCCTGTCTCAGAGCATCGAGCGCAGCTTGAGCAGGTCCCGGACGCCGGCTTCGACCTTGACCCGCCCGGCCAGCCAGGCCTGCCCGAAGCTGAGGTGCCCGTCGGTCATCGCGACGAGGTCGTCGCTCTGCGCGGTGAGCCGGATCTGCGCCCTCGGCGCCGGATCGGTGGTGATGCCGACGATGTGACCGTCCTCCAGCGCGCCCGAGAAGGTGATGCCGAGGTCCGGGACGTGGCAGCTGAGCGTGCGGTCGAACGCGTGGCGCTTCCGGTCCTTCTCGTCGACCTGCTTCAGCTTCGTGGCGAGGTTCTCGAGGGCCTTGCGGCACTGTGCGGGCGTCGCCATCGACGGCTCGTCCTCCAGGTGTCTGAGCGGCTTTCTGTGCAGCTTCCGCTGCAGCTTCCTCTGCGGGCGCGCGGCGGCTCGACGCTACCGCAGCGTGCGTCGGCGGCCCCGCGGGGTAGCGTCTGCGGCGGGCGCGCGGCGAGGTCCGCCGGGCGCGACGATCGCAGCGGAGGCAGCATGGTGCTCGACGGCCTGCGTGGCTACATCCAGCTGGCGAGCGGCCTGACCGACGTGACCCGGGCGCGCGCCCAGGCGGCGGCCAAGGCGCTGGTCGCCCAGGGCGAGGCAGTCGTCCCGCCGCCGATGAGGGCTCAGGTCAGCAGTCTCACCGACGACCTGCTGGCGACCAGTCGCGCCAACCGGGACCTTCTCGTGAGCCTCGTCCGCACCGAGGTGGAGCGGTCCGTGGCACGGCTCGGGCTGGTCGCCGCGCACGAGCTCGAGGCCGCGGCTCGCCTCATCCGGGCGCTGGAAGGCCGGGTCGAGGAGCTCGAGCAGGAGCTGCTGCGGGCGCAGCCGGCCGCCAGGAAGACGACGGCCAGGAAGACGACGGCCAAGAAGGCCGCGAAGAAGGCGACGACGAAGAAGTCGACGGCCAGGAAGTCGACGGCCAAGAAGACCGCGAAGAAGTCGACGGCGAAGAAGTCGACGTGAGCGAGCACGACGAGCAGGCGCCCGACGAGCAGGTGCACGAGCGGTCCGAGCACGGCGTCACCGACCCCGCCGTCGCCGCGGCGCTCGAGCGGCTGGAAGGCCTCGCCGACCGCCCCGTGGCCGAGCACGCGGAGGTCTACGAGGACGTCCATCGGGTCCTGCAGCAGTCCCTCGCCGAGGCAGCGGGCGAGCGGCCGGAGCGGTGAGCCGGTGACCCGTCGCGTCCGGCTGGACGCCGAGCTGGTCCGTCGCGGGCTGGCCCGCTCGCGGGAGCAGGCGGCCGAGCTGGTAGCCGCGGGTCAGGTGCGGGTCCCCGGACGAACGACGGTGAAGCCCGCCACGCAGGTGACGACCGGCGACCCCATCGTCGTCGACGAGCCGGCGGGGGAGAGCTACGTCTCCCGCGGCGGGCACAAGCTGGCGGGTGCGCTCGACGCCTTCGCGCCCGCGGGCCTGAGCGTCGCGGGCCGCTCCGCGCTGGACGCGGGCGCCTCGACCGGGGGCTTCACGGACGTGCTGCTCCGTCGCGGCGCGAGCCGCGTGGTGTGCGTCGACGTCGGGTACGGCCAGCTCGCGTGGTCCCTGCGCACCGACCCCCGGGTCGTCGTGCTCGACCGCACCAACATCCGCGAGCTCGACCCGGCCGCGGTCGGAGACCCGGTCGACGTCGTGGTCGCCGACCTCTCGTTCATCTCGCTGCGCCTGACCCTGCCCGCGATGGTGGCTGCCGCGCGCGACGACGCCGACCTGGTGGTGATGGTCAAGCCGCAGTTCGAGGTCGGCCGGGAGGCCCTCGGCGCCGGCGGCGTGGTGCGGGACCCGGACCAGCGGGCCGCAGCGGTGGCCGAGGTGGCCCGCGCCGCGTACGACGACCTGGGCCTGGGCGTCGCCGGTGTCACCGCCAGCCCGCTGCCGGGACCGGCCGGGAACGTGGAGTACTTCCTGTGGCTGCGCCGCGGTGCCCCGACACTGGACCCTGACCAGCTGTCCCGAGCCGTCGCGGAGGGCCCGCAGTGACCGCACGACGATCCGTGCTCTTCGTGTCCCACACCGGGCGCGACGACGCGGTCAAGGCCGTCCGCGCCGCGGCCGATCGGTTCGCGGACGCGGGCATGGGCGTGCGGGTCCTCGCCGACGAGGCCGCGGAGATGGAGCTGGGTCACGTCGAGGTGGTCGAGCGATCCCCCGACTCGGCGTCCGGCTGCGAGGTCGTCGTGGTGTTCGGTGGCGACGGCACCCTGCTGCGCGCCGCGGAGGTCGCGCGCGGCACCGACACCCCGCTGCTCGGGGTCAACCTCGGGCACGTCGGCTTCCTGGCCGAGTCCGAGCGGGACGCGCTCGCCGACACGGTCGACCGCGTGGTCGCCCGCGACTACGTCGTCGAGGAGCGGATGACCCTGGATGTCACCGTCCGGGTCAACGGCTCGGTGACGACCCGCACCTGGGCGCTCAACGAGGCGTCGGTCGAGAAGGCCAGCCGGCAGCGGATGCTCGAGGTGGTCGTCGAGGTGGACGGACGGCCGCTGTCCCGTTGGGGCGGGGACGGGGTGGTGATGGCGACACCCACCGGGTCCACCGCGTACGCGTTCTCCGCGGGCGGCCCGGTGGTCTGGCCGGAGGTCGAGGCGCTGCTGATGGTGCCGATCAGCGCCCACGCGCTGTTCGCCCGGCCCTTGGTCACGTCACCGGACTCCGTGCTCGCGGTCGAGGTGTTGCCGGGCACGCTGGGCTCCGGCGTCCTCTGGTGCGACGGGCGGCGGGCCGTCGACCTGCCCAGAGGCGCCCGGATCGAGGCCTGCCGCGGGACGCAGCCGGTCCTGCTGGCCCGGCTGCACACCGCACCCTTCACCGACCGGCTGGTCGCGAAGTTCGACCTGCCGGTGACCGGCTGGCGCGGGGCGCGTCCGAGCGGGACCTGACCGACCCGGCGCGTAGGCTCGCCCGCGTGCTCGAGGAGATGCGCATCCGCGGCCTCGGCGTCATCGACGACGCCGTGCTCGAGCTCGCCCCCGGGCTCACCGTGGTCTCCGGCGAGACCGGCGCGGGCAAGACGATGGTGGTCACCGGCCTCGCACTGCTCTTCGGCGGTCGCGCCGACCCCGGCGCGGTCCGCCCGGAGGCCGGCCGGGCCTCGGTCGAGGGCCGGCTGCGGATCGACCCCGACGGGCCGGTCGCGACCCGGGCGGAGGAGGCCGGCGGCGAGCTCGACGACGACGTGCTGGTGCTGGCCCGCACCGTCTCGGCAGAGGGACGCTCCCGGGCGCACCTCGGCGGCCGCGGGGTACCGGCCGGGACCCTCGCCGAGCTCGCCGACTCACTGCTGGCCGTGCACGGCCAGTCCGACCAGTCCCGGCTGCTGCAGCCGGCACGCCAGCGCGAGGCGCTCGACCGCTACGCGGGGGCGGCCGTCGAGGCGCCCCTCGCCGCGTACCGGGCCGCCTTCGACGAGCTGCGCGCCGTCCGTGACGAGCTGGCCGAGCTCACGACCCGGGCACGTGAGCGGGCCCAGGAGGCCGACGTCCTGCGCTTCGGGCTGGAGGAGATCGAGGCGGTCGACCCGCAGCCGGGTGAGGCCGGCGCGCTCGCGGTCGAGGAGGCCCGGCTCGGCCACGCCGACGCGTTGCGGCTGGCCGCCGACACCGCCCGGACCGCGCTGCTGGGTGACGAGGCCGCGGTGGTGGACGGCCAGGACGCCACCGGGCTGGTGGCGGCCGCGGCCGCCGCGCTGGAGCACGCCGGCGTGGAGGATCCGGAGCTCGACGGACTCGTCGCCCGGCTGCGCGAGCTCGGCTACCTGCTGGCCGACGTCGGGGCCGACCTCGCCTCCTACGCGGCCGGCGTCGAGACCGACCCCGCCCGGCTGGCCGAGGTGCAGGCCCGGCGGGCGGCGGTCACTCGACTGACCCGCAAGTACGCGGAGACGGCGCTGGTCGACGACGGCCCGGGCGCTCCCGGCGAGCTCGACGAGACCTCGGCCGTGCTGGCCTGGTCCGAGCGGGCCGCGGCCCGGCTGATCTCGCTCGAGGGCGACGACGACCGGATCGCGGCGCTCACAGCCCGGCGCGACGAGCTGCTGGCCGAGCTGGCGGCCCGCGGCGCGGCGGTGTCGGCGGCCCGGGCCGCGGCCGCGCAGCGGTTCTCGGCCGCGGTGACCGAGGAGCTCTCGGCGCTCGCGATGGCCGGCGCCGAGATCGAGGTGACGGTGTCCCAGGCCGAGCTCGGGGCCGAGCGCGCCGCGGAGGGGCTGTCCGTCGACGGGCGTCGCCTCGCGTACGGCCGGCACGGCCTCGACGACGTCGAGCTGCTGCTGCGCCCGCACCCGGGAGCCCCGAGCCGCCCGCTGCAGCGCGGCGCCTCCGGCGGCGAGCTGTCGCGGGTGATGCTGGCCGTCGAGGTCGTGTTCGCCGGAGCCGACCCGGTGCCGACGCTGGTGTTCGACGAGGTGGACGCCGGGGTGGGCGGGAAGGCCGCTGTCGAGGTGGGCCGACGGCTGGCGATGCTGGCCCGGACCTCGCAGGTCGTGGTCGTGACCCACCTGCCGCAGGTGGCCGCGTTCGCCGACCAGCACCTGGTCGTCCGGAAGTCCTCCGACGGGGC
>DASTVO010000007.1:0-2310 GCA_035759075.1 Actinomycetes bacterium | reverse complement strand
GCCGGCGCGCGAACGGTCCGGTTGGGCGCGGAGGTGCTCCGGACGTCCACGGCCGGCGTGGCCGCGGTGGCGGCGCTGCTCTCCCGGAGTCCTCGATGGGGTTGAAGAGCGGACTTCGCGGGCGAGCCGATGACTTCGTGACCGATGGTTACGGGCGATTTCCAGCGGTCTAAGCAACGCCGAGTGATGAGGCGGTGTTGTGGATGTCGAAGGTGTTCGCCTACGAGGTGTGCGAGGAGTTCTTCGAGCTGGTGTGTGGCGGCGTTGCGGTGTCGCGGGCGGCGCGGCTGCTCGGCGTGTCGGAGGACGCGGCGACGAGGTGGTGGCGACGCTCTGGGCTCATGAGTCCTGTGATCCAGATCGGTTCGACCGGTGGCCTGCCCGGCAACGCGCCTGTGATGGTGCCCGGCGTCCTCGGACCCGATGAGCGCCCACGAGCGCGACGGCCCCTGACCAGCGAGGACCGCTCGGCGATCGCGGTCGGGCTGATGTGTGAGTGCTCCTATGCCCAGATCGGGAAGATGATCGGACGCGACAAGTCGGTGGTCTCGCGCGAGGTCAACCGCAACCGGGGGCCCGATGGCTCCTACTGGGGTCCGGTCGCGCACCGCGCCGCGCACGAACGACGACGTCGCCCCAAGCACACCAAGCTGTCGCAGAACCCCCGGCTGTGTCGCTGGATCGAGGCCCGGATGGACGATGGCTGGTCACCGAGGCTGATCGCCCAGGTCCTGCGTCGTGACTCGCCATGCGTGAGCATGAACCGGGTGGGCCACGAGACGATCTACCAGTCCCTGTACGTGCAGACGCGTGGGGAGCTCCGCAAGGACTTGTACCGGCAGCTGAGCCTGAAACGGCGCCAGCGCAAGCAACGCGGCACCCACGGCCGGGGCGGGGCGAACACCTACAAGGATGCGTTCACGATCCGTGAGCGGCCCGCCGAGGCCGCCGACCGCGCAGTCCCCGGCCACTGGGAAGGGGATCTGATCCTCGGACCCGCCGGCCAGTCGGCGATCGGCACCTTGGTGGAACGATCGACCAGATTCACGATCCTGCTGCACCTGCCCGGCCGGCACGACGCAGCATCGGTCGCCGAGGCGATGATCCGCGAGATGAATCACCTGCCCGCCCACTTGCGCCGCTCGATCACCTGGGACCGCGGCACCGAACTGGCCGACTACGCCAGGATCCAGCTCGAGCTCAAAGCCCCAGTCTTCTTCTGCGACCCCCACTCACCGTGGCAGCGAGGCACCAACGAGAACACCAACCGGCTCCTCCGGTTCTGGTTCGAGAAAGGCACCGACCTCTCGATCCACACCCCCAAGGACCTGCAACGAGTCGCCGACACCCTCAACCGACGACCACGCCCTACCCTGAACCTCGAGACCCCAGCCGAGAGGCTGGCCGCGCTGCTGTCAGCCCCGGCAGCAGCATGACCGTTGCTTCGACCACTGGACCTCGCCCAGCCACGAAGTCCCTGGTTCCCCGGCTGAGCGGGGAATCACGCCGCCCGTCAGAGCCCGGCAGCAGCCTTCAGGTCGGTGGCGCGGTCGGTCCGCTCCCACGTGAACTCAGGCAGCTCCCGACCGAAATGGCCGTAAGCCGAGGTGAGCGCGTAGATCGGGCGCAGCAGGTCGAGGTCGCGGATGATTGCGGCGGGGCGCAGGTCGAAGCACTTCAGGATCGCCTGCTGGATGTCGACGTCGGGGATCACCCCGGTGCCGAACGTCTGGACGAACACGCCGACCGGCGCGGCCTTGCCGATCGCGTACGCGACCTGCACCTCGCAGCGGCGCGCGAGACCTGCGGCCACGACGTTCTTGGCCACCCACCGGGTGGCGTAGGCGGCGCTTCGGTCGACCTTGGACGGGTCCTTGCCTGAGAAGGCCCCACCGCCGTGGCGGGCCATGCCGCCGTAGGTGTCGACGATGATCTTGCGGCCGGTGACACCGGCGTCGCCCATCGGGCCGCCGACCACGAACTTGCCGGTCGGGTTCACCAGCAGCCGGTAGCCCTCGGTCTCGAGGCCGAGGCCTTCGAGCTCGGGCGCGATCACGTGCTCGCGGATGTCGGGCGTGAGCAGCGACTCGAGCGCGATGTCGGCCGCGTGCTGCGACGAGACGACCACCGTGTCGAGGCGGACGGGCCGGCCGTCCTCGTAGTCGAAGGTGACCTGGGTCTTGCCGTCGGGCCGCAGGTACGGGATGGTGCCGTCCTTGCGGGCCGCGGACAGCTGTTCGGCCAACCGGTGGGCGAGGTCGATCGGCAGCGGCATCAGGCTGGCGGTCTCGTTGCAGGCGTAGCCGAACA
>DASTVO010000006.1:0-4866 GCA_035759075.1 Actinomycetes bacterium | reverse complement strand
CGCGGGTGATCCAGTTGCCCTCGGGCTGCATCCCGATGATCTCGGAGTGCGCGTGCTGGGCGATCTGGCGGATCAGGGTCTTGCGGTAGCCCTCAGGCATCCAGTCGCGCGGCTCGACCCGCTCGTCACGGTCGATCAGAGACTGGAAGTCCTGTTCGTCGGTCACCGGACCATCCTATCCAGGCTGTGTGACACGGTCTACCCGGCTCGACGCGGACCTGTAACACGCTGCGCGTCAGCGGGAGCGCAGGTCGCTGACGGTGGAGCCGACGTAGCTGCCCATGAGCCGCGACGGCCCCTGCTGCACGCAGCCGGCGGCCTGCTTGGCGAGGGCGAGGAAGTCGTCGGCGAGCTCGGCGTAGGTGTCGTCCCAGCGGTCGAGCACTCCGTAGTCCTCGATCTCGGTCCAGACCTCGAGCGTGCGTGCCGCGGCACCGAGCTCGAACTGCGGGGCGTAGGTCTCGATCGAACGCACTCCGGGCAGTCGCTCCCAGAGCCGCATCGCCTTGCTGTGCCAGGCCCGCACCTCGGCGGCCCGGCCCGGGATGAGCTGCCAGGTGGTGACGTAGAACAACCGGTACCTCGTCGCCATGAGACCTCCCGTCCGCCGGTGCCGCCACGCTATCGGCTCGCCCGGGCACCGGACCTACGCTGGCCGCGTGCCTGCTGATCCCGTTTCGCACGACCCCGTTCCGCACGACCCCGTTCCGCACGACCCCGTCCCGCACGACCCCGTCCCGCACGACCCCGTCGACCTCGCCCGACGCAGCGCCGAGGCAATGCTCGGTGACGACCCCGCGTCCCGGGCGGCCGGGGTCCGGCTGCTCGACGTCGGTCCCGGCCGCGCGGTCGCGACGATGACGGTCACCGAGGCGATGACGAACGGGCACGGCATCGCTCACGGCGCCTACGTCTTCCTGCTGGCCGACACGGCGTTCGCGGTGGCCTGCAACAGCTACGGTCGCCGGGCTGTCGCCGCGGGCTGCGACATCACCTACCTGTCGGCGGCGGAGGTCGGCGACGAGCTGGTCGCCGAGGCCGGCGAACGCGCACGCTCGGGCCGCAGCGGGGTCTACGACGTGTCGGTGCGCCGGGCGGACGGCAGCGCCGTGGCCGAGCTCCGGGGCCGCAGCCGGACCATCGACGGCACCCTGGTGCCGCTGGGAGAGGACGAGACGTGAGCGAGGCATTCCTGGTCGACGGGGTGCGCACCCCGATCGGTCGGTACGGGGGAGCGCTGGCCCGCGTACGGCCGGACGACCTGGCGGCGCACGTCCTGCGCGCGCTGACCGACCGGCACCCGCAGGTGGACTGGTCGGCCGTCGACGACGTGGTGCTCGGCTGCGCCAACCAGGCCGGCGAGGACAACCGCAACGTGGCCCGGATGGCGCTGCTGCTGGCCGGTCTTCCGGAGACGGTGTCGGGCACCACGGTGAACCGGCTGTGCGGGTCGGGTGCCGACGCGGTCGCGATCGCCGCACGCTCGGTGAGAGCAGGCGAGGCCGACCTGGTGGTCGCCGGCGGGGTCGAGAGCATGAGCCGCGCGCCGTTCGTGACGGCCAAGGCGGAGTCCCCGTACGACCGCACCGTCACGGTCCATGACACGACCCTCGGCTGGCGCTTCGTGAACCCGCTCATGGAGGAGCGGTTCGGCATCGACTCGATGGGCGAGACCGCCGAGAACGTCGCTGCGGAACGCGGCGTCTCCCGCGCGGACCAGGACGCGTTCGCCCTCCGCTCCCAGGAGCGCGCGGCTCAGGCCCAGAAGGACGGGCGACTGGCACAGGAGATCGTGCCGGTCCCGGTTCCGCAGCGCCGCGGGGACCCGGTGGTCGTCGACACCGACGAGCACCCGCGGGTGACGAGCAGGCAGGCGTTAGCAGGGCTCAAGCCGGCCTTCCGGCCGGGCGGCAGCGTGACGGCCGGGAACTCGGCCGGGATCAACGACGGCGCCGCCGCGCTGCTGGTCGCGTCGGAGGAGGCGGTCGAGCGCTTCGGGCTCGCCCCGCTCGCACGGGTCGTCGGCTCCGCGACGGTGGGCGTGCCGCCGCGGGTGATGGGGCTGGGCCCCGCCCCGGCCACGCGCCGGCTCGTGGAGCGCTCGGGGATCAGCGTCGCCGACCTCGACGTCGTCGAGCTGAACGAGGCCTTCGCTGCGCAGGCGCTCGCCGTGCTGCGCGAGCTCGGGCTCCCGGACGACGCGGAGCACGTCAACCCGAACGGCGGTGCCATCGCGCTGGGGCACCCGCTCGGCATGAGCGGCGCCCGGCTGGCGTTGACGGCCGCGCTCGAGCTGGCGGAGCGCGACGGACGGCGAGCCCTCGCAACGATGTGCATCGGGGTCGGCCAGGGCATCGCGCTGCTGCTGGAACGCTGACACCAGCCGGCGCCGGCCGCGAACGGTTTCCGCGGCCGACGCCGACCGGTGGCTCACCCGGTGGCGGCCGTCACTCGGTGACGTACAGCTCGCCGTAGGGCCACGAGCCGAACGGTGCCCACAGGTAGACCTTGTTGCTCTCCCCGGAGGCCGACCCGACCTTGGAGCCGGCGAGGCGCTGGTCCTTCCGGAAGCGCAGCGGGACCGCCCAGACCTGCTCCATGGCCTCCTTGTTCAGCGCCTTCCACATCTCGCCCTGCGCGTCCCGGTCGGTCATCGCCTTGGCCTCGGCGACCCGCGCGTTGAAGTCCTTGTCGTTGCCGTGCGACAGGTCGAAGCCGCCGGTGGGCGTGAACAGCTCCGGGATGACCGTCGAGGCGTTGGACCAGTCCGGGCCCCAGCCCGCCCACACCAGGTGCCCCTCCTTCTCCGGGTCGAGGACGATGCCGTAGAACTGCCCGGGCTCGATCGGGTTCGGCCGGACCTTGATCCCGGCCTTGCCCAGCGAGTCCACGACGGCGGCCGCCGTCTTGTCGTTCACCGGCGTCTGCGGGTAGTCGTAGGTCAGCGTCGGCATCGGCTCGCCGGACGCCTCGATGATCGACTTGGCCGCCTCCGGGTCACCGTTGTCCGGGACGTCCACGCCGAGCAGGCCGGACCACATCCCCGAGGGCTCGTAGTCCTTCGGCATGTTCGGCTTGATGACCCCGTCCGCGAGCTCGCCCGCGAACTCGCCACCCTCGATGGTCCGCAGCTGCGCCCGGTCGAGTGCGACCGCGATCGCCTTGCGGTGCTCCAGGTTCGGCACCTTCTGCGTGTTGACCGCGAAGTAGATGACGAACGGGTCCAGCTCGTCGGTACGCCGGTCGGCGAACCGGTCGTTGTCGAAGACGGTCGCCAGAGACGCCGGCTGCACCGTGTCGCCGAGGGTCAGCGCCCGCTGGTCCTCACCGGAGTCCGCGATCATCCGCTGGTCGATGACGTTCGCGTCGAGGGCGAACTTGACGACGATCCGGTCCGGGTGAGCCGCTCGGTAGTCGTCGCTCTCCTTGTTCCAGTTCTCGTTGCGGACCAGCACCAGCTGCGTTCCCTTGGTGTACTCCTGGATCCGGTACGGCCCGGACGAGACCGGCTCGTCGGTGTACTTCTCACCCGTGTCGGCCGCCTTGGGCACCGGGCTGAACGCCAGCAGCGTGACGGTGTAGTTGAAGTCGCCGACCGGGTCGGCCAGGTGGAAGACGATGGTCTTCTCGTCGGTGCACTCGACCGCCTTGTCGAACGCCGCCGTGTCGTTGTCCTTCGTCACGTACGGACCCTTGTAGACACTGGACCCGTCGTCGGCCTTCGGAATGTCGAGCATCGACACCGCGTACTGCGGCCCGTCGGTGATGACGTCGGTCGCGAAGGTGCGCGAGACGCCGTACTTGACGTCCTCGCAGGTGATGGGTGTGCCGTCCTCGAAGGTCACGCCCTCCTTGAGCGTGAACGTCCACGTCCTGGCGTCCTCGGACGGCTGGCCGGTGTCCGTCGCCAGGTCGGGGACGAGCTCGGTGGCCCGCTCGCCCTCCGGGCTATAGGCGTACGCGGTGAGCGTGCGCTGCAGATAGCCGCTGGCGAACGCCAGGTCCTCGCCCGTGTAGTTGCGCTGCGGGTCGAGGTGCTGGAGCTGGTCCTGCAACGTCAGGAAGGTGAGGGTCCCGCCGTCGACCGGCCCGTCGCCTCCCTGGCCGCTCCCGTCCGGTCCGCCGTCCGACCCGCCTCCCCCGCAGGCCGCTAGAACCAGTCCGAGCGCTGTCACCACCGCTGCTCGTCGGGTCGCCGTGCGCGCCATGTGCCGCTCCCCTCGTTCGGCGCACCGAGGCACGACGCGCCGGCGTAGGAGTGGCCGGCACGTCTTGCAGGTGCCGGGATGCGTGAGCGGACGGTAGTCCCGATCTTGACCAGCTCCCAGGGGTGGGCGCCCAACCGATGCGCACTCGCAACCGCCGCGTTATCCGCACCGGTCCCGACAGACCTACGCTGCGGGCAGCGGTCGCCGCTGTCGCTCTCGCATGCCCCGAAATCCCTTGCGTCATCTGGGTTTCCGGGTTGTGTCCAGCCCTGGTCGTAGGTTGCGGGCATGTGGTCGGGGTCGGTGGTGGAGCGGTCGGTGCAGTCGCCGGCCGAGCGGCTGCTGTCGGCGTGTCTGAGGTCGCGGGTGGCGGCGCTGGTGGCGCGGGCGGCGGAGTCGGCGGTGGCGTTGGCCGAGCTGCCGGCGCTGGCCGCGGTCGACCCGCAGACGTTGACCCCGGCGCAGCGGGTGGAGCTGATCCAGGCCCTGGAGCGGGTCCGGGCGGTGCTGGACGGGCTGCAGCAGCACGCGCTGGCGGCGGTGGTGGAGGCCACCGAGGCGGCCGGGCTGGACGGGGACCTGGCCCGGCACGAGGTCGGCGCCGCGCTCGGGCTGTCCCCGGTGACCGCGGCCCGGCGGACCCGGACCGCGGCGGACC
>DASTVO010000005.1:0-2632 GCA_035759075.1 Actinomycetes bacterium | reverse complement strand
GAGATGTCCTCGTCCCAGCCGTCGAAGAACTCGTAGATCGGCTTCGCGTGGTGGAAGCCGGTCTGGGTCATCGGCATCTCGTCGACGCGCTCGCCGTCGACGTCGTAGGCGACGCAGACCGGGATGCGCTCCCAGCCGGTGAGCACGTCGAGCTTGGTGAGCACGAAGTCGGTGACTCCGTTGACCCGGGCCGCGTAGCGGGCCACGACCGCGTCGTACCAGCCGCAGCGACGCGGCCGGCCGGTCGTGGTGCCGAACTCGGCGCCGTCGGTGCGCAGCCGCTCGCCGTCGGCGTCGTGCAGCTCGGTGGGGAACGGGCCGGCGCCGACCCGGGTCGCGTAGGCCTTGACGACCGCGATCACGCGGTCGATGCGGGTCGGCGGGATGCCCGAACCGGTGCACGCCCCGCCGGCCGTCGGGTTGGAGGACGTGACGAACGGATACGTGCCGTGGTCGACGTCGAGCAGCGTCGCCTGACCGCCCTCGAGCAGCACCGTGCGGCCGTCGTCGAGCGCCGTCGAGAGCACCAGCGACGTGTCGGCCACCATCGGGCGCAGCCGCTCCGCGTACTCCAGGAACTCCTCGGCGACCTCGTCGACGGTGATGGCGCGGCGGTTGTAGACCTTCACGAGCAAGTGGTTCTTCTGCTCCAGCGCGCCCTCGACCTTCTGGCGCAGGATCTTCTCGTCGAAGAGGTCCTGCACGCGGACGCCGACGCGCGACATCTTGTCGGCGTACGTCGGGCCGATGCCGCGGCCGGTGGTGCCGAGCCGGGCGTTGCCGAGGAACCGTTCGGCGACCTTGTCGATCGTGCGGTGGTAGGGCCCGATGAGGTGCGCGCTGGCGCTGACCAGCAGCCGGGAGGTGTCGACCCCGCGGGCCTCGAGGCCGTCGAGCTCGCCGAAGAGCACCGCGAGGTCGATGACGACACCGTTGCCGATGACCGGTACCACGCCGGGGGTGAGGATGCCCGACGGCAGCAGGTGCAGCGCGTACTTCTCGTCCCCGATGACGATCGTGTGGCCGGCGTTGTTGCCGCCGTTGTACTTCACGACGTAGTCGACGGACGAGCCGAGCAGGTCGGTGGCCTTGCCCTTGCCCTCGTCACCCCACTGGGCCCCGAGGAGCACGATGGCCGGCATGGGGGTACACCTACCTCGGGACGACCGGAACCCGCGCCGGACGGCGGCGGGACATGTGCGAGGAGAGGCTACGTGAACCCGCTGCTGGTGGTCACGAACGCGTCGGCGGGAAGCGCCGGCGACGAGCAGGTGGACGCGGCGCTGGCCGTGCTGGAGGAGCACGCCGACGTACGCGTGGAGAGCTGCTCCGACCCCGCAGACCTCGACCGGGTCCTCGCGTCGCGTGACGGCAGGACCCTCGTCGTCGTCGGAGGCGACGGGTCGGTGCACCTCGCGGTCGACCGCCTGCTCGCGCTCGGCGAGCTGTCGCCGACGGACCCGCTCGGTCTCGTCCCGCTGGGGACCGGCAACGACCTGGCCCGCACGCTCGGCATCCCGCTCGACCCTGCCGAGGCGGCGAAGGCGCTGCTGTCGGGGACCGCGCGGACGCTCGACCTTGCCGTGGACGACGCCGGGGGCGTGGTCGTGAACGCCGCCCACCTGGGGGTTGGCGCCGAGGCCGCGGAGCGCGCGAGCGCGCTGAAGAAGCGGCTGGGCAAGGCCGCCTACGCCGTCGGCGGCGTGCTGGCCGGTGCCGGCGCGACCGGCTGGGACCTGCGGGTCGAGGTCGACGGCGAGCCGCTCCCGCTCGACGAGGAGGTGCTGATGGTCGGGCTCGCCAACGGCCGGACCATCGGCGGCGGCGCCGAGCTGGCGCCCGACGCCGAGCCGGACGACGGCCTGCTCGACGTCGTCGTCGCCACCTCGACCGGCCCGCTGGCGCGGCTGGGGTTCGGGGTGGCCATGCGTGAGGGCGAGCACGTGGACCGTGACGACGTCCACACCGTGCGGGCCCGGACGGTCACCGTGACCGGCGACGCGTTCCCGCTCAACGCCGACGGCGAGCTCTCCGGGCCGCTGACCTCCCGGACCTGGACCGTGCGGCCGGGCGCGTGGGCGGTGCTGGTGCCGGCCGCTACATCCAGCGCCGGATCGGGGTGACCGCCCGCTCGAGGGCCCGCTGCGGCACCGACCGGTTCCGCCACCGGGTCAGGTCGATCGCCACGCTGCGCTCGAAGTCCTCGTCCAGGTCGGCGTCCAGTCGCGCCGCGAGCTCAGGGTCGAGCGCGATGAGCACGACCTCCTCGTCGTGGTCGAGCGAGCGCCGGTTGAAGTTCGACGACCCGACCACCGCGGCCTGACCGTCCACCGTCATGACCTTCGCGTGCATCATCGACGGCTGGAAGGTCCAGACCCGGACCCCGCAGCCGACCAGCCGGTCGTAGGAGCCTTCGCTGGTCAGCTGCGACACCCGCTTGTCCGCGTGCGGCCCGGGCACGAGCAGGTCCACCTCGACGCCGCGCGCGGGCGCCTCGCAGAGCGTGTCGAGGAAGTCGTCGTCGGGGGCGAAGTAGGCGGTGGCGATCCGCAGCCGCTGCTGGGCGGAGCAGAGCATCACGTGGAAGGCGGACTGCATGTCGTCCCAGCCGAGGCTGGCCGACCCGCGCACG
>DASTVO010000004.1:0-2516 GCA_035759075.1 Actinomycetes bacterium | reverse complement strand
GGGCCGGACGCCGGGCGTGACCAGGACGACGTCCGGGCCGACCTCGCGACGTACGTCGGCGACCTCGAGCGGCGAGCACACCAGCGCCCGGGCACCCGCGCCGACGGCGAGCGCCGCCAGCCGGCGCACCGCGTCGCGCGGGGTGCCGGTGATGCCGAGCACGTCGAGGTCCTGCGCCGACAGCGAGGTGAGCACCGTCACGCCGGCGACCTTGGTGTCGGGCAGCGCCTCGACGGCGGCCCGCACCATGTCCGGCCCGCCCGAGGCGTGCACGGTCAGCAGCTGTGGCGCGAGGTCGGCCACGGCGCGGGCGGCGCCGGCCACGGTGTTCGGGATGTCGTGCAGCTTGAGGTCGAGGAAGACGTCCCGACCTCCGCTGGCCTCCCGGACCTTGCGCACCGCGTCGCCGCCGTGGCGCAGGTAGAGCTCGAGGCCGACCTTGACCGTGCTCACGTGCGGTCCCGCGGCGGCGGCCCAGGAGACGGCGGTCTCGAGGTCGGTGCAGTCCAGGGCCACCGCGATCGGCGCCCGGGGCGTGCCGGCCGTCACGGGCTGGCCTCCAGGGCTCGGTGCGCGTGGCCGACGGCCTCCCGCACGGACGGGAACCCCCGGTCGACGAGGGCGTGGCGCAGCTCCTTGAGCACGCGCGCGGGCGCCCCGGGGTCGCCGAAGACGGCGGTCCCGACCGACACGGCCGAGGCGCCGGCCAGGATCAGCTCGAGCGCGTCCAGGCCGCTGCGGACCCCGCCCATCCCGATGATCGGGACCTCCGGGAGCGCGGCGTGCACCTGCCAGATGCAGCGCACGGCGACGGGCTTGACCGCCGGCCCGGACAGCCCACCGGTGACCCCGCCGAGGACTGGTCGCAGCGTGGTGGTGTCGATGGCCATGCCGAGCAGGGTGTTGATCATCGACAGGCCGTCGGCGCCGGCGTCGACGCAGGACCGGGCGATCGTGACGATGTCGGTGACGTCCGGCGAGAGCTTGGCGAAGACCGGGACCGACGGCGCGGTGTGCCGCCGCACCGCGCCGACCACCTCGGAGCTGGCGCCCGGGTCGCAGGCGAACACCAGGCCGCGGTTGCTCACGTTGGGGCAGGAGATGTTGACCTCGACGGCGGCCAGCCCGGGCGCACCGCGCAGCCGGCGGGCCAGCTCGGCGTACTCCTCCACGCTGCTGCCGGCGACCGACACGACCGCGGTCGCGCCCCGCTCGTGCAGCCACGGCAGGTCGTTCTCCAGGAACGCGTCGATGCCCGGGCCCTGCAGGCCGATGGAGTTGAGCATGCCGCTCGGCGTCTCGGCCATCCGCGGGGTGGGCCGGCCGGACCGCGGCGCCAGCATGATCGACTTGGTGACGACGGCGCCGAGGGCCGCGACGTCGAAGAACTGCTGCAGCTCGCGGCCGGAGGCCGCGCAGCCGGACGCGGTCAGCACCGGGTTGTCCAGCTCGAGCGGTCCGAGCACGGTGCGCAGGTCGTAGCGCGGCTCGTCGGCGACGTGCGGCGCCGGGACGGTGCGGACGGCGAAGCGGGTCATCTACTGGCCTCCGACCGGCGCGGGGGGTGTGGCGGGGGCACCGAAGGTGTCCGGCGGGACGGTGTCGACGTCGGCCCAGCGCACCCGGTCGCCGGGAAAGACCGGGCCCTCGACGCAGGAGCGCACCATCCGGGTCACGCCGTCCTCGCCCACCACCGGGAGCACGCAGGTCATGCAGACCCCGATGCCGCAGGCCATCGACTCCTCGACCGCGCACTGGGAAGCCACGCCGTGCTTCTCGGCGACCTCGCTGACCGCGCGCAGCATCGGCATCGGTCCGCAGGCGTAGACCACCTCGGTGCCGGCCCTGACCATGACGTCGGGCAGCACGTCGGTGACCAGGCCCTGGGTGCCGGCCGAGCCGTCGTCGGTCGTGACCGCGACGCTCGAGGCCATCCGCTTGGCGTCCAGCGCGCCGAAGAGCCGGCCCTCGGTGGCGGCGCCGAGCACGAAGTCGACCCGGCAGCCGCGGCCGCGCAGCGCCTCGGCGAGGCCGAACAGGGGGGCGCTGCCGTACCCGCCGCCGACCAGCGTGGCACTGGCCTTGTCGCGGGGCAGCGAGAAGGGGCGCCCGAGCGGCCCGACGACGTCGATCGGCGTGTGCGGGTGCTGCTGGGCCATCCAGGCCGTGCCGGCGCCGTGCACGGCGTAGACGATCTCGACGGTGCCGCCGTAGACCCCGCGCGGGCTGACCTTGTAGATGGAGAAGGCCCGGCGCAGCACCATGCCGGTGCGGTCGCCGCCGACCGCCAGCGCCACGAACTGGCCCGGCCTGGTGCGCTCGGCCACGCCGGGGGCGACCAGCGTGAGGTGGTGGTAGGCCCCGACCCGCGCCTGGGCGAGCACCTCGCCGCGTACCTGCAGGGGCCCGTCGGTCACGCCGTCGTCTCCCGTCCGCCCCGCGCGGAGGCCGTCCAGTCCTGGATCGAGCGCACGTCCAGCGGACCGCGCCCGAGCGCCTCGATGCCCTGCACGGCG
>DASTVO010000003.1:0-3907 GCA_035759075.1 Actinomycetes bacterium | reverse complement strand
AGCGAACGACCTCACCGACAACAAGACGCTCGCCCACCTGCTGAAGTACGACAGCATCCTGGGCCGGCTGTCCGAGGACGTGACCTACGACGACGAGCACATCGTGGTCGGCGGCCGGAAGATCCGGGCGCTCGCCGAGCGCGACCCGGCCAACCTGCCGTGGAAGGAGCTCGGCGCCGACGTCGTCATCGAGTCCACCGGCTTCTTCACGGACGCGACGAAGGCCAGGGCGCACATCGACGGCGGTGCGCAGAAGGTCATCATCTCGGCGCCGGCCAAGAACGAGGACTTCACCGTCGTGCTCGGCGCCAACGACGACCAGTACGACGCGGCCAAGCACCAGATCATCTCCAACGCGTCCTGCACGACCAACTGCCTGGCGCCGCTGGCCAAGGTCCTGCACGACACGTTCACCATCGAGCGTGGCCTGATGACCACCATCCACGCGTACACGCAGGACCAGAACCTGCAGGACGGCCCGCACAGCGACCTGCGCCGCTCCCGCGCCGCCGCCCTCAACGTCGTGCCCACCAGCACCGGCGCGGCCAAGGCCATCGGTCTCGTGCTGCCCGAGCTGCAGGGCAAGCTCGACGGCTACGCGCTGCGCGTCCCGGTGCCGACCGGCTCGGCCACCGACCTCACCGTGACCGTCGGGCGCGACACCAGCGTCGAGGAGGTCAACGCGGCGTTCAAGGCGGCTGCCGACGGCCCGCTGAAGGGCTACCTGACCTACACCGAGGACGAGATCGTCTCCAGCGACATCGTCACCGACCCGGCGTCGTGCATCTACGACTCGAAGCTGACCAAGGTCATCGGCAACCAGGTGAAGGTCGTCGGCTGGTACGACAACGAGTGGGGCTACTCCAACCGGCTGGTCGACCTGGTGAAGCTGGTCGGTCAGTCGCTTTGATGCGTACGGTCCAGGAGCTGGGGGACCTGCGCGGCAAGCGGGTGCTGGTCCGGTCCGACCTCAACGTCCCGCTCGACGGGCACCGGATCACCGACGACGGCCGGATCCGGGCCAGCGCGCCGACGATCGCCGACCTCGCCCACCGCGGCGCACGGGTGGTCGTCTGCGCGCACCTCGGCCGGCCCAGGGGCAAGCCGGTGGACGAGTACTCCCTCGCCCCGGTGGCCGAGCGCCTCGCCGAGGTGCTCGGGCAGCCGGTCGAGTTCGCCACCGACACCGTCGGGCGCAGTGCCCAGGCGGCGGTCGGCGAGCTGGGTGACGGCGACGTCGCGCTGCTGGAGAACCTGCGGTTCAACGCCGGCGAGGAGTCCAAGGACGACGCCGAACGGGGCGCGTTCGCCGACGAGCTGGCGGCGCTGGCCGACGTGTACGTCGGCGACGGCTTCGGCGCCGTGCACCGCAAGCACGCCAGCGTCTACGACGTGCCGAAGCGGCTGCCGCACGCGGCCGGGGCACTGGTGGTGGCGGAGACCGAGGTGCTCCGCACGCTCACCGGCGCACCGGAGCGGCCGTACGTCGTGGTGCTCGGCGGCTCCAAGGTCTCCGACAAGCTCGGCGTCATCGACAACCTGCTCGACTCCGTCGACGCGCTGCTGATCGGCGGCGGCATGGTGTTCACCTTCCTCAAGGCCCAGGGCCACGAGGTCGGCAGGAGCCTGCTCGAGGAGGACCAGCTCGACACCGTGCGCGGCTACCTCCGACGGGCCAAGGACAAGGGCGTCGAGATCGTGCTGCCCGTGGACGTCGTCGCCGCGACCGAGTTCTCGGCCGACGCGCAGCACGACGTCGTACCCGTCGAGGCGATCCCCGCCGACCGCCTCGGGCTGGACATCGGCCCCGAGAGCGCGAAGCGCTTCGCCGAGAAGATCGGGACGGCGAAGACGGTGTTCTGGAACGGCCCGATGGGCGTGTTCGAGATGGCGCCGTACGCGGAGGGGACCCGCGCCGTCGCGGCAGCCCTGACCGAGGTGGACGGGCTGACCGTCGTCGGCGGTGGCGACTCCGCCGCGGCGGTCCGGCAGCTCGGGTTCGACGAGTCCGCCTTCGGCCACATCTCGACCGGCGGCGGCGCGAGCCTCGAGCTGCTCGAGGGCAAGGACCTGCCCGGGTTGGAAGCACTCGCTGACGGCGATGGAGGTCGGTAGCACCATGGCACGCACCCCGCTGATGGCGGGCAACTGGAAGATGAACCTCAACCACCTCGAGGCGCTCGCCCTGGTGCAGAAGCTCGCCTTCTCGCTCACCGACGAGGACTTCGACGCGGTCGAGGTGGCGGTCCTCCCGCCCTTCACCGACATCCGCTCGGTGCAGACCCTCGTCGACGGCGACAAGTACCGCGTCGTCTACGGCGCGCAGGACGTCTCCCCGCACCCGCCGGGCGCGCACACGGGTGACATCGCCGCGTCGATGCTGGCCAAGCTCGGCTGCACGTACGTGGTCATCGGCCACTCCGAGCGTCGCGCCGACCACCACGAGGACGACGCACTCGTCAACGCCAAGGTGAAGGCGGCCTTCGCCCACAACCTGGTGCCGATCCTCTGCGTCGGCGAGCCGCTGGAGGTGCGTCAGGAGGGGCGGCACGTCGAGCACACCCTCGCCCAGCTCCAGGCCGACCTCGACGGGGTACCGGCCGACCAGGCCAGGAACGTCGTCGTCGCCTACGAGCCGGTGTGGGCCATCGGCACCGGCGAGGTCGCCACCCCCGACGACGCGCAGGAGGTCTGCGGCGCGATCCGGACCAAGCTCGCCGAGCTCTACTCCGGCGACCTCGCGGACGGCGTGCGGGTTCTTTACGGCGGCTCGGTCAAGGCCGCCAACGTGGCCGCGATCATGGCCCAGGCCGACGTCGACGGCGCGCTGGTCGGCGGCGCCAGCATCGACGCGGAGGAGTTCGTCGGCATCGTGCGGTACCGCGCCACGAAGGAGCAGGAGGAGTCCTGACGCGGCTCCGGGCCGGTGCCTGTCGTAGGCTTGGCCCCGCGCCGCAGCCGCGCAGCCGGCCCGTGGCCCCGAGACCGCACCCGAGGAAAGCAGAGTCAGCGTGGAGATCGTGTTCGAGGTCGTGCTCATCCTCACGAGCCTGCTGATGATCCTGCTCGTCCTGCTGCACAAGGGAAAGGGCGGCGGTCTCTCCGACCTCTTCGGTGGCGGCGTGTCCTCGTCGCTGGGTGGCTCGTCGGTCGTGGAGCGCAACCTCGACCGGCTGACCATCGGCACGGGCATCCTCTGGATCGCCTCGATCATCGCTCTGGGGCTGCTGCTCAAGGCCTGATCCGACGGTTCCGACCTACAATCAGGATCCGCCGGTCCATCTCCGGACCGCCGGGCCCTCGACCAGCTGGGGAGCGACGCAGTGGCCAGTGGTAACGCCATCCGGGGCAGCCGCGTAGGCGCCGGACCGATGGGCGAGGCCGAGCGCGGCGACGCCGCACCACGCTTCCGGATCTCCTACTGGTGCGCCAACGGTCACGAGACCAAGCCCAGCTTCGCCGAGGACACCGCGGTGCAGGCGCCCGAGATCTGGGACTGCCCGCGCTGCGGCTTCCCCGCCGGCCAGGACCCGGACAACCCGCCCTCGCCGCCGCGGACCGAGCCGTACAAGACGCACCTGGCCTACGTGAAGGAGCGGCGCACCGACGCCGACGGCGCAGCCATCCTGGAAGAGGCGCTCGCCAAGCTCCGCGGCAACTGAGCCCTACCCCGGGCGCTTCCGCGGGGCCGCACCTCGCCGCGTACCAGCACCTCGCCGCGTACGAAGATCGTTTGCGACGTTCGGGCTAGATCGACGGGTGTCGCGGCGGCGAGTCGCCGCACAACGTCGCAAACGATCAAGAAACCGTGGCGGTACGCGGCCTGGTTGCGGGGTCACGCCACCGGGGGAGCGGTCCCGTCGACGAGCAGGTCGGCCCGGTCCCGGGTGCCATCAGCCGCGAAGTG
>DASTVO010000002.1:0-4551 GCA_035759075.1 Actinomycetes bacterium | reverse complement strand
AAGAGCACCGTGGGCACCCCCGCGTCGCGGAGCCGGGCGACGGCGGCGTCGTACCGGGCGAGCACGCCGGCGACGTCGGTACGCGGCCGGAGCACGTCGTTGGGCCCGGCGTGGAACGTGACGAGGTCCGGGGCGAGGGTGAGCGCCAGCGGGACCTGCTCGGCGGCCACCTGGTCGAGCAACCTGCCTCGGACGGCCAGGTTCGCGTACCGGATGCCGCCCTCGCGCACCGCCAGCGCCGCCGCGACGCGGTCCGCCCAGCCCAGGTGCCGCCCGTGCGGGCCGAACTCGTCCTCGAGGCCCTCGGTGAACGAGTCGCCCATCGTGACCAGCGTCCGGACCCTCAGGTCCACCGGTCCCACCTCCTCGCCTGCCGTCGCGCCGTATCGTGCCGGACGTGGCGATCGTGCCGGACAGCAAGGACTGGACGTGGGTGCTGGACCGCCCGTGCCCCGAGTGCGGCTACGACGCCGGCCGGGTCGACCGGGCCGACATCCCGCGGCTGGTCCGTGAGGCCACCGGCACGATCCGGGTCGCGCTCGGCCGTCCGGGCGCCACGCAGCGCCCCGACGAGAGCACGTGGTCGGTGCTGGAGTACGGCTGTCACGTGCGAGACGTCTGCCGCGTCTTCGACGAGCGCCTGCTGCTGATGCTGACCGAGGACGACCCGCTGTTCGCGAACTGGGACCAGGACCGGACGGCAGAGGACGAGCGGTACGCGGAGCAGGACGCGGTCGCGGTCGCCGGCGAGCTGGCTGCGGAGGCCGAGGCGGTCGCCGACCGCTACGGGTCGGTGCGCAACGAGCAGTGGCCGCGACCGGGGCGGCGCAGCAACGGGTCCGTGTTCACCGTCGAGTCGCTCGGCCGGTACCTCGTCCACGACCTGGCCCATCACGCCCACGACGTGTCGCGGGACCGGCGATGACCCACCGCGAGGCCAGCCAGCACCAGGACGACGGCCACGACGCCCACGACCATGACCAAGACGGCGACCACGACCCACACCACGACCACGACCACGACCACGCGCCGGCCACCGGGATCCTCGGCCGGCTCAGGCACCTCGTCACCCCGCACAGCCACGACGCCGCCGTCGCGATGGACAGCGAGCTCGAGTCGAGCCGGCGCGGGATGCGCGCGCTGCTGCTGTCGTTCCTCGCCCTCATGGTCACTGCGCTGCTGCAGCTCGTCGTCTACGCGTTCAGCGGCTCGGTGGCGCTCCTGGTCGACACGATCCACAACTTCGCCGACGCGCTGACCGCGCTGCCGATCGCCGTCGCCTTCACGCTCGGGCGCCGGGCCGCGACCCGTCGCTACACCTACGGCTACGGCCGGTCCGAGGACCTGGCCGGGATCGTCGTCGTGCTGTTCATCGCCGCGTCGGCCGGCTTCGCCGCGTACGAGGCGATCCGCCGGCTCGCCGACCCGCGCGAGCTGGACAACCTCGGCGTCCTGGCCGCGGCCGGCGTCATCGGCTTCCTCGGCAACGAGGCGGTGGCCCGCTACCGGATCACCGTCGGCCGCCAGATCGGCTCCGCCGCCCTGGTCGCGGACGGGCTGCACGCGCGAACTGACGGGTTCACCTCCCTCGGGGTCGTCCTCAGCGCCGCCGGCGTGGCGCTGGGCTTCGACCGCGCGGACCCGGTCATCGGCCTGCTCATCACCGTGGCGATCCTGGCGGTGCTGCGCGACGCGGCGCGCGACGTCTACCGGCGGCTGATGGACGCGGTCGACCCCGAGCTGGTGGACACCGTCGAGGAGACCGCGCGGGGTACGGAGGGGGTGCTCGACGTGGGCGACGTCCGGCTGCGCTGGATCGGACACACCCTGCGCGCCGAGCTCGAGATCGTGGTCGACGCCGGTCTGAGCATCACCGAGGCGCACCGGATCGCCGAGTCGGCCGAGCACCGGCTGCTGCACGACGTGCCCCGGCTGCACTCCGCGCTCGTGCACGCCGACCCCGAGGGCCACGACCACCACCTCACCGGCCACCATCGGGAGACCTGATGCTGATCACCAACCACGTGCTGAGCGGCGCGGTGATCGGCGCGCTCTCCCCTGACACGATCGCGGCGGTGGGCCGCGGGTTCGTCTCCCACTTCGCGCTCGACGCCTTCCCGCACTTCGGGGTCGACGAGGAGCACTTCCTCAAGGTGGCCGTCCCGGACGGCGTGGTCGGGCTCGCGGCCATCTACCTGGTAGCGCGGGCGACCCCGCGCGGCCGGCTGCTGCCCGTGCTCGGCGGCATCTTCGGCGCCTGCCTGCCCGACGTCGACAAGCCGGCCCGGGTGTTCTTCGGCCGGTCACCGTTCCCGCGGTGGTTCGACCGGGCGCACGCCGCCATCCAGCCGGAGGCGTCGCACCGGATGCCGGTCGAGCTCGCGGCCGCGGCCGGGTCCTGCGCAGCACTCGCCCTGCTCCTGTCCCGCCGCCGAGCCTGACCCCGGACCGAATTTCACCGGTTCGGCGACGTTGCGCACGCGCGGACCGGCGTGTCGTGCGGCGTGTCGGGACGCAACGTCGCCGAACGCGGGGTGGGGCGGAGGGGAGCTGACGGCCTACCCGTCCTCGGTCGGGCTCACCGACGCCAGCCGGCCGGCCAGGAACGCCCGCTCGGTGTCGTTGTCGGCCTGGGACAGCGCCGTCCGATAGGCCGCGGCGGCCTCGGCGTCGCGGGAGAGCCGGCGCAGCAGGTCGGCCTTGGTGGCCGCGAGGTAGCGGTACCCGGCGAGCTGCCCGGCTGCCTCCAGCGCCTCCACCTCGGCCAGCGCGGCAGCCGGGCCGGACACCATCATCAGCGGCACGACCCGGTTGAGGGCGACGACGGGCGTCGGCCACAGCACCGCGAGAGCGTCGTAGAGCAGCAGCAGCCGGGACCAGTCGGTGTCCGCGTACGTGGGCGCCGTCGCGTGCACCGCGGCGATCGCCGCCTGCAGCCCGAAGCGGCCCGGCGACCCGCGCAGCAGGTCCGTCACCAGGGCCAGCCCCTCGTCGATCTGGGCGCGATCCCACCGGGAGCGGTCCTGGTCCTCGAGCAGCACCAGCGAGCCGTCGGCCGCCACCCGGGACGCGCGGCGGGCATCCGTGAGCAGCATCAGCGCGAGCAGCCCGCGGACCTCGGGCTCGTCCGGCATCAGCAGCCGCAGCATCCGCCCGAGGTCCAGCGCGCGCTCCACCAGGTCGTGGCGCAGCAGGTCCGCGCCGACCGGGGCGGTGTGGCCGGTCGTGAAGAGCAGGTGCACGACCGTGAGCACGGCGTCGAGCCGCGCCGGGAGGTCGGCGGCCGCGGGCACGCGGTACGGGATCCGGGCCGCGGAGATCTTCTTCTTGGCGCGGGTGACCCGCGCGGCCATCGTCGGCTCGGAGACGAGGAAGGCCCGGGCGATCTCGGCTGTCGTCAGGCCGCAGACAAGCCGCAGCGTCAGCGCCACCTGCGCCTCGCGGGCGATCGCCGGGTGGCAGCAGGTGAAGACCAGCCGCAGCCGGTCGTCGGGGATCTCCTCGCCCACCGGGAGCTCCTCCTCCGCGAGCGGCTCGACGAGCAGGGGCAGCTTGCGCCGCAGGGTCTGCTCGCGACGCAGCACGTCCAGTGCCCGCCGGCGGGCGGTCGTCGTCAGCCACGCGCCGGGCGAGCGCGGCACGCCGTCGCGCAGCCAGGCCTCGAGCGCAGCGCCGTAGGCGTCCTGCACGCACTCCTCGGCCAGGTCGATGCTGCCGGCCACGCGCGCCGTCGCGGCGAGCACGAAGCCCCACTCGCGACGGTGCGCGTCGGCGACCGCGTCGGAAACCGCTCGTCGGTCAGCGGGGTCGGGCACTAGGAGTCAGGGAATTCCATGATCGGGCGGACCTCGACGCCGCCGAAGGGCGCGGGGCACAGCTTGCCGATCTCCAGTGCCTGGTCGAGGTCGCTCGCCTCCACGAGGTAGTAGCCGCCGAGGACCTCCTTGGTCTCGACGAACGGCCCGTCGGTCACGACGTCGCCGCGGATCGTGGTCGCGGTCGCCGTCGGCTGCAGGGCGTTGCCGCCGAGGATCTTGGCCCCCATCGCCGTGACCTGCTCGGCGAAGCGGCCGTGGGCCTCCATCGCCTCCTGCCACAGCGCCGGGTCCTGGTCGGCGTAGGACTTCTCGTCCTCGTAGATCAGGATGAGGTACTCGCTCATGGGGTGCTCCTCCCCCGGCCCTGGCGGACCGGCTCACTCGTATCTGACACCCGTCCGACGGGCGGCACCGAGCGAAATCGACAGGCCGTACGAGAAAATCGCCGCGCGCTGCTCACCCGTCGGCCACCTCCGCCCGCAGCTCGGCCTTCCGGTCGGCCGGCAGGTCACGCCAGTGGCAGCCGATCAGCAGCGACTCGAGCGCCCACAGCATGTTCAGGCTGACGCCGTCACGGGCGGCTCGCAGCCGCCGGTAGACCTCCGCCGACCCCAGCTCGTCGATCTCGTCGTAGGACGTGATGCCGATCTCGGCGAGCCAGGCCGTGGAGCGCGGCCCGAGGCCGGGGAGCCGCGTGAGGTCCTCGCTCGTCATGGACCCATGGTGGCCGCCC
>DASTVO010000001.1:0-10076 GCA_035759075.1 Actinomycetes bacterium | reverse complement strand
GTCAGTCGTCGTCGCTGCCGCCGTTGCCGTTCCCCGGCACCGGCATCGTCTGCTGGACCTGCATGAGGAACTCGGCGTTGCTCTTGGTCTTCTTCATCCGGTCGAGGAGCAGCTCGATGGCCTGCTGGGTCTCCAGCGCGTGCAGCACGCGGCGGAGCTTCCAGGTGATCTGCAGCTCGTCCTTCCCCATCAGGATCTCCTCCTTGCGGGTGCCGGACGGGTCCACGTCCACCGCGGGGAAGATCCTCTTGTCCGCCAGCTTGCGGTCGAGCTTGAGCTCCATGTTGCCGGTGCCCTTGAACTCCTCGAAGATCACCTCGTCCATGCGCGAGCCGGTCTCGACCAGCGCGGTGGCCAGGATGGTCAGCGAGCCGCCGTTCTCGATGTTGCGGGCGGCCCCGAAGAACCGCTTCGGCGGGTAGAGCGCGGTCGAGTCGACACCACCGGAAAGGATCCGGCCGCTCGCCGGGGCCGCGAGGTTGTACGCGCGGCCGAGGCGAGTGATCGAGTCGAGCAGGACGACCACGTCGTGGCCCAGCTCGACCAGCCGCTTGGCCCGCTCGATCGCGAGCTCGGCGACGATCGTGTGGTCCTCGGCCGGCCGGTCGAAGGTCGAGGCGATGACCTCACCCTTCACCGACCGCTGCATGTCGGTGACCTCCTCCGGGCGCTCGTCGACGAGGACGACCATCAGGTGGGTCTCGGGGTTGTTCTGCGTGATCGCGTTGGCGATCGCCTGCAGGACCATCGTCTTGCCGGCCTTCGGCGGCGAGACGATCAGGCCGCGCTGGCCCTTCCCGATCGGGGCCACCAGGTCGATGACCCTGGTGGTGAGCACGCCGGGGTCGGTCTCGAGCCGGAGCCGCTCCTGCGGGTAGAGCGGGGTGAGCTTGTTGAACTCCACCCGGTTGCGGGCGCGCTCCGGAGGCGCGCCGTTGACGGTGTCCAGCCGGACGAGCGCGTTGAACTTCTCCTTGCGCTCGCCCTCGCGCGGCTGGCGCACCGCGCCGGTGATCGCGTCGCCCTTGCGCAGCCCGCTCTTGCGGACCTGCGCGAGCGACACGTACACGTCGTTGGGTCCGGGCAGGTAGCCCGAGGTCCGGACGAACGCGTAGTTGTCGAGGATGTCCAGGATGCCGGCGACCGGGACGAGCACGTCGTCCTCGCTGATCTCCGGCAGGCTGCCGTCGTCGCTGGGCAGGCCGTCCCGGCCGCCACGGCGGTTGCGGTTGCGGTCGCGGTACCGCCCGCGGCGCCGGCTCCGGCCGCCGCGGCCGTCCTCGTCGTCGTCGCTCTGGTCCCGGCCGCCCACGTCGCGGCTGCTCTGATCGCGGCCGCCCTGGTCGCGGCTGCTCTGGTCGCGGTCGCCGCGCGGCTGCCGCTCGCCCTGCTGGCGGTCGCGGTCGCCGCGGTCGCTGGCGTCCCGCTCGGACTGCTCGGGCCGCTGCGTCTGCTCGGTCTTCGCGGCCGACCCGTTGCGGGACTCCGGTGCCCGGTCCTCGGTGCGCGCCGGGGGCACCGACGCGGCGGCGGGCGCGGACCCGCCGGACTGGCGCTCGGTGATGGCCTCGATCAGCTGGCCCTTGCGCATGCGCGCGGTGCCGCTGATGCCCAGCTCGGAGGCAAGGGCCTGGAGCTCGGCGAGCACCATGCCCGAGAGGCCGCCGCCCTTGCGGGTCGGCTTCCGTGCGGGCTTGCTCGCCGTGGTGTCTCCCTCGCCCGCTGCGGGCGTGTCCAGGAGATCGGTGCTGTCGGACACTGACTGGTCCTTCCTGATCGACAGGTCCCCATGCCCTGCGTGTCGTCTCGAGGAGACGAGATCCGCAGGGGGGTTGCTCACCGTCGGGCGACCGGTCCGTGGCTCCCGGCTCCGCGTGCATGTCCGAGGCCTCACCCGGTTCGCTGCTGCGAGGGCTTCACAGGCGGTCGGGGTGGGAGGCCACAGGACGCCCGAGGGCGGCGTGCGCCAAGAGCGCGCGCGATGCGTGGCGGAGCACCGAGCCACCTTCGATGGCTTTCTGGTGCAGTGGCGAGCGTAACACCATCTCCGCCGGCGGTAGTCCCGGACGCCACAACTCTGCGTGTCGCGCCGGTCCGTCAGCCCGAGGCGCGGTCCGACACCTCGGCTCCGCGGGTGTCGACCGCCAGGTCCAGCGCGGTCCATCCCGGCGGCGCCTCGACGGGCGGCGAGCCGGACGGGCCGAGGACGAGGACGCTCGGTCCGGCTCCGGACACCGTCGCCGCCAGGCCGCGGCCGCGCAGCTCGTCGACGAGCGAGCTGGTGGCCGGCATCGCGTCCGCCCGGTACCGCTGGTGCAGCCGGTCCTCGGTCGCGGGCAGCAGCAGGTCCGGGCGCCGGGTGAGCGCCTCGACCAGCAGGGCGGCTCGTCCCGCGGAGTGCGCCGCGTCCGCGTGCGGGACCGTCGCCGGCAGCAGCCCCCGCGCGGTCTCCGTCGAGAGCTCGGTGGCGGGCACCAGGACGGTGGCCCGCAGTCCCGCCACCGGCTCCGCCCGTACGGCCCGCGGCCCCTCCTCCTCGGTCCACGCGACGGTCAGCCCGCCCAGCAGGCAGGCGGCCGCGTTGTCGGGGTGACCCTCGATGCCGCCGGCGACGGCGAGAGCAGCCTCGTCGTCCCGGCCGGTGCGCGAGAGCACCTGCGCGGCCAGCACGCCGGCGACCGCGGCGGCCGCCGACGAGCCGAGGCCGCGGCCGTGCGGGACCCGGTTGGTGCACCACATGGACAGGTGCGGACGCGACAGCCCCAGCCGGTCGTACACCGCGTGGAAGGCGCGGACGACGAGGTGCGAGCCGTCGCGCGGCACCGCGCCCGCGCCCTCACCGTCCACGTGCACTGTCACCTCCGGCGCCGACGGCTGCTCCAGCCGGACCCGCACCTCGTCGCGCAGCGACAGCGCCAGACCGAGGGCGTCGAAACCCGGCCCGAGGTTGGCGCTGGTCGCCGGGACCGTCACCGTCACCTCGGCGTGCGGTGTCGGGGTCACGCGGGCAGGCCGAGGGCGGCCGCGGCGGCGTGGACGTCGGCCGGCACGGTGTCGCTGCGAACAGTCAGCTGGGACAGCGCGGTCTCGGTGTCCTTCAGCCCGTTCCCGGTGACCGTGCACACGACGACCTGCCCGGGCTCGAGCTCGCCCTGCTCGAAGCACTGCAGCAGACCGGCGACCGAGGCGGCGCTGGCCGGCTCGACGAAGACGCCTTCACGGGCCGAGAGCAGCCGCTGGGCCGACAGGATCGCCTCGTCGGTCACGGCGTCGATGCGGCCCTTGGACTCCTCGCGCGCGGCGACGGCACCGTCCCAGGACGCGGGACGGCCGATGCGGATCGCGGTGGCGACGGTCTCCGGGTCCTCGACCGGGTGGCCGAGCACCAGCGGCGCGGCGCCGGCGGCCTGGAAGCCCCACATCCGGGGCTGCGTGCACAGCCCCTCTGCCGCGTACTCGACGTAGCCCAGCCAGTACGCGGTGATGTTGCCCGCGTTGCCCACCGGCAGGCAGTGGATGTCCGGGGCCCGACCGAGCGCGTCGACCACCTCGAACGCGGCGGTCTTCTGCCCCTCGATGCGGAACCGGTTCACCGAGTTCACCAGCGAGACCGGGCTGCGCTCGGCGAGCTCGCGGGCCAGCCGCAGACAGTCGTCGAACCCGCCCTGGACCTGCAGCAGCCGGGCGTCGTGCACCAGCGCCTGGGCCAGCTTGCCTGCCGCGATGCGGCCGTGCGGGACGAGGACGACGCAGTCGAGGCCGGCCTTCGTCGCGTACGCGGCGGCCGAGGCGCTGGTGTTGCCGGTGCTCGCGCAGATGACGGCCGAGGAGCCCTCCTCGACGGCCTTGGAGATCGCCATCGTCATGCCACGGTCCTTGAACGACCCGGTCGGGTTGGCGCCCTCGACCTTCAGGTGGACCTCGCAGCCGGTCAGGTCGGAGAGGTGCTCGGCGTGCACCAGCGGTGTTCCGCCCTCGCCGAGGGTGACGACCGGGGTGGCGTCGCTGACCGGCAGCCGGTCCGCGTACTCGGCGACGACCCCGCGCCACAGCCGCGCCGTCACCGGCCCTCCACGCGCATGACGCTGAGGACCCCGCGCACCACGTCGAGCCCCCGGAGGGTCTCGACGGTCGCGGACAGCGCGGCGTCCGGCGCCTCGTGGGTGACGATGACCAGGACCGCGTCGTCCGTGCCGTGCTTCTCCTGCCGGACCGTCTCGATCGACACCCCGTGGCCGGCGAACGCCGTCGCCACCTGGGCGAGCACTCCGGAGCGGTCGTCGACGTCGAGGCTGACGTGGTACCGGGTCAGCGTCTCGCCGATCGGCCGGACCCGCACGTCGGCGTAGGCCGACTCCCCCGGCCCGCGACCGCCGGAGACCTTGTGGCGGGCGACGGCGACGACGTCGCCCAGCACCGCGCTGGCGGTCGGCGCCCCGCCGGCCCCCTGCCCGTAGAACATCAGCTCGCCGGCGGCCTCGCACTCGACGAAGACCGCGTTGAAGGCCTCCCGGACCGCGGCCAGCGGATGGGTCACCGGGATCATCGCCGGATGAGCCCGGACGCCGACGGACCGGCCGTCCGCGGAGAGCTCGGCGATCGCGAGCAGCTTGACGACGCAGCCCATCTCCCGCGCGCTGGCCACGTCGGCGGCTGTCACGCCGGTCATGCCCTCGCGGTGCACGTCGGCCGCGGTGACCCGGGTGTGGAACGCCAGCGCGGCGAGGATCGCTGCCTTCGCCGCGGCGTCGAAGCCCTCGACGTCGGCGGTTGGGTCGGCCTCCGCGTAGCCCAGCGCCTGGGCCTCCTCCAGCGCTTCGGCGAAGCCCGCGCCGCTCTCGGTCATGCGGGTCAGGATGAAGTTGGTCGTGCCGTTGACGATGCCGAGCACGCGGCGCACCCGGTCGCCAGCCAGCGACTCGCGCAGCGGGCGCAGCAGCGGGATGGCCCCCGCGACCGCCGCCTCGTAGTACAGGTCGACGCCCTGCTTCTCGGCGGCCTCGAACAGGGTCGCGCCGTCCTCGGCGAGCAACGCCTTGTTCGCCGTCACGACCGACGCGCCGTTCTCCAGCGCCGACAGGATCAGCCCACGCGCCGGTTCCAGCCCGCCGATGACCTCCACGACGACGTCGACGTCCTCGCGGGCGACCAGCGCCTCGGCGTCCGCGGTGAACAGCGACGGGTCGACCGGCAGGTCGCCCCGGGCCCGGCCCGGGCGGCGGACCGCGATGCCCGCGAGCTCGAGCGGGCGCCCGACCCGCGCGGCGAGGTCGTCGGCGTGGGTGACCAGGAGACGTGCCACCTCGCTGCCGACCACGCCGCAGCCGAGCAACGCGACCTTCAGCGAGCCGGACCGAGCCATGGGGGCAAGCCTGTCAGACGGCCCCGGGTGTGACGACGTGGATGTTGAAGTCGTACCGGCCGAGGCTGCCGGCGAGGGTCACCCACAGGACGAGGTACATCTCCAGGCCCCGAGCTGCGGCGATGCCCCCGACGTCGCGGATGTTCTCCTCCGCCCAGCCCATCTCCCGCAGCAACCCGCGAACGGTGGCCTTGGCCTCGGCGTCCTCGCCCGCGAGGAAGACGTCATGGGCGGTGCCCAGGGCTTCCGGGGACACCATCACCGCGGCGGTGACGGTGTTCAGCGTCTTCACGACCCTGGCATCCGGGAACGTCCGCTGGATGCGCTCGGCGAGACTGTCGTCCCCGACGGGTTCGAGCGAGATCGGTGGACCGTAGCCGGCGATCGGGTTGGCCACGTCGACGAGCACCTTGCCGGCCAGGTTCCCGGCGCCGGCGGCCTCCAGCGCGGCCAGCGAGGAGGTGCCGGCGGTCGCGTTGACGACGATCTCGCCGTGAGCCGCGGCGTCGGCGAAGGTGCCGGCCGCGGCCCGCTCGGCGTGCTGGGCGGCCCACCCGGCCGCCTTCTCGTTCGTGGCCGACCGGGAGCCCATGACGACGTCGTGCCCGAGCCCGACGAACCGGCTCGCCAGCGTCGTGCCGACCGTCCCGGTGCCGAGCACCCCGATCCGCATGGGGCAACCGTCCAGCGCCGGACGCGAATGGTCAACCGGCGTCGAGGGACATCAGGTCCTCGGGGGTCTCCCGGCGCAGCAGGACCCGGGTGCCCGCCCCGGTGACGGCGACCACCGGAGGACGCGGCACGTGGTTGTAGGTCGAGGCCATCGACCGGCAGTAGGCCCCGGTCGCCGCGACGGCGAGCAGGTCGCCCGGCGCGAGGTCGGCGGGCAGCCAGGCGTCCTTGACCACGACGTCACCGCTCTCGCAGTGCTTGCCGACCACGCGCGAGAGCATCGGCGCGGCGTCGGAGGAGCGCGACGCGAGCGTCACCGTGTAGTCGGCGTCGTAGAGCGCGGTGCGGACGTTGTCACTCATCCCGCCGTCGACCGAGACGTACGTGCGCAGGCCCTCGACCGGCTTCACCGTGCCGACCTCGTAGACCGTGACGGTGCCCGGTCCCGCGATGGCCCGGCCGGGCTCGACGGCGAGGTGGGGCACCTGTAGGCCGTAGCCGGCGCACTCGCGCTCCACGATGCTGCGCAGCGAGCGGCCGATCTCGGCGGGCACCAGCGGGTCGTCGCCGGTGACGTAGGCGATGCCGAGACCACCACCGAGGTTCAGCTCGGGCAGCTCCCGGCCGTGCTCGTCGCGCAGCTCGGCGAGCGCGCCGACCGCGCGGTGGGCGGCGACCTCGAACCCGGCGGTGTCGAAGATCTGCGAGCCGATGTGGGAGTGCAGCCCGAGCAGCTCGAGCCCTGGGGCGGCCAGCACCCGGCGTACGGCCTCGTGCACCTGCCCGTCCGCCAGCGAGAACCCGAACTTCTGGTCCTCGTGCGCGGTCGCGATGAACTCATGCGTGTGCGCCTCGACCCCCACGGTCGCGCGCACCAGCACCGGCTGCGGACGCGGGCGGTCGGCGCACAGCACCGCCAGCCGCTCGATCTCGTCGAACGAGTCGACGACGATGCGTCCCACCCCGGCGTCGAGCGCGACCCGCAGCTCGGCCGTCGACTTGTTGTTGCCGTGGAACAGGATCCGCTCCCCTGGCACCTCGGCGCGCAGCGCGACCGCGAGCTCGCCTCCGGTGCACACGTCGAGGCGCAGTCCCTCCTCCTGGACCCAGCGCGCCACCGCGACGGTGAGGAACGCCTTGGCCGCGTAGTAGACGTCGGCGCCGGGGAAGGCGTCGTGGTAGGCGGCGCAGCGCCCCCGGAAGTCGGCCTCGTCGAGCAGGAAGGCCGGCGAACCGTGCTCGGCCACCAGGTCGCGCACGTCGTGGCCGCGCAGGAGCAGGTGACCTCCGGGAGCGCGGGTCATCCCGACCGGCCAGACCGCGGGGTCCAGGGCGTTGAGGTCGGACGGCGGGGCACCGAGGCCGTGCTCGTGGGCGAGCTCGCCCGAGCGCGGGCCGGCCGGGTGGACGCGCACGACGCGTCTACATCCGTTCGGGGGCGGTGACGCCGAGCAGGCCGAGGCCGTTGGCCAGCACCACCCGGGTCGCCTCCACCAGCCAGAGCCGCGCGTGATGGAGGTCGGTGACCTCCTCGTCGCCGCGGGGCAGGACCCGGCAGACGTCGTAGAACCGGTGGTACGTCCCGGCCAGCTGCTCCAGGTACCGCGCGACCCGGTGCACCTCGCGCAGCTCGGCGGCGGTTGCGACGACCCGGGGGTACTCGCCCAGCGCCCCGAGCAGGTCGCCCTCGCGGTCGTGCTCGAGCAGCTCGGGGTGCAGCTCGCCGAGCTCGACGCCGAGGTCCTTGGCGTTGCGCAGCAGGCTGGACACCCGGGCGTGCGCGTACTGCACGTAGAAGACCGGGTTGTCGTTGGTGCGCCGGGCCCACAGGTCGAGGTCGAGGTCGATCGGCGAGTCGGTGGAGTAGCGGGCGAGGGCGTACCGGCCGGCGTCCGCTCCGATCGCCTCGACCAGCTCCTCGAGGGTGACCATCGTCCCGGCGCGCTTGCTCAGGCGTACCGGCTGTCCGTCGCGGAAGAGGTTGACGAACTGGCCGATCAGCACCTCGAGGTACTTGTCTGGGTCGTCGTCGAAGCAGGCCGCCAGAGCGCGCAGCCGTCCGACGTAGCCGTGGTGGTCCGCGCCGAGCATGTAGAGGGACCGGTCGAAGCCCCGCTTGCGCTTGTCCAGGTAGTAGGCGCAGTCGGCGGCGAAGTACGTCCACGAGCCGTCGCTCTTGACGACGACCCGGTCCTTGTCGTCGCCGAACGTCGTGGTGCGCAGCCAGACGGCGCCGTCCTGCTCGTAGATGTGGCCCTTCTCGCGCAGCCGCGCCACTGCCTCGTCGAGCTCGCCCTTGTCGTGCAGGAGCTTCTCGTTGAAGTACACGTCGAAGTTGACGTGGAAGTCGGCCAGCGACTGCCGGATCTCCTGGAACATCAGGTCGAGGCCGTCGACGCGGAAGACCTCGAGCCGCTTCTCGTCGGGCTGGTCGAGCAGGCCCGGGTTGCGGTCGACGACGCCTGCGGCGATCTCCCCGATGTAGGCCCCGCCGTAGCCGTTCTCCGGGGTCGGCAGCCCCCGGGCGGCCGCGTCGAGCGAGGCGGCGTAATTGTCGACCTGGATGCCGGCGTCGTTGAAGTAGTACTCGGTGGTGACCTCGGCGCCGGCGGCCTGCAGGACCCTCCCGAGGGCGTCGCCGACGGCCGCCCACCGGACGTGGCCCAGGTGCAGCGGGCCGGTCGGGTTGGCCGAGACGAACTCCAGGTTGAGCTTCTGACCGGCCAGCGTCGAGGTCCGGCCGTAGCGCTCGCCGGCGTGGACCACGGTGCGGGCCAGCTCGCCCTGAGCAGCCGAGTCGAGCGTGATGTTCAGGAAGCCAGGACCGGCGACCTCGACCTTCGCGATGCCCTCGGCGCCGCGGAGCTCGGCCGCGACGGCCTCGGCGACGTCCCGGGGCGGCCGCCCGGCGGGCTTGGCCAGCTGGAGCGCGATGGATGTCGCGTAGTCGCCGTGCTCCTTGACCTTGGGTCGCTCCACGCGCACCTCGTCGGGCACCGGGACGGTCAGGGTGCCGGCGTCGACAGCCGCCTGGACGGCGGCGCGGACGGTGGACGAGAGCTCGGCGGGGGTCACCGGGGAAGGCTATCGAGGCTGGTCACGAGGCCTTCTTCTCGGCCAGGTCCCGGATGGTGCGCACCAGCGTGGACGGGTCGAACGGCTTGGTGACGTACGCGTCGACGCCCACCGCCTGCCCCCGCCGGAGATCCGACTCCTGCGCGCAGGCGGTCACCATCACGACCTTGAGGTGTGAGGTGCGGGGGTCGGCGCGCAGCCGCGCCACCGTGTCGAACCCGTCCAGCCGCGGCATCTTCACGTCGATGGTCATGACGTCCGGCGCGACCTCGAGAACCTTGTCCAGCGCGTCCTGGCCGTCCACGGCCGTGACGACCTCGAAGCCCTCCATCTCGAGGTTGACCGTGATGAGCGCACGGATGACGTCGCTGTCGTCGACGACGAGGACTCGGCCCAAGCTCTCGCTCACGCGGCCGAGGCTACGCGGGACCGACGGCAGGCCGTGGCGGTATCGACCGGCTGGTAGCCTCGGCGTGCCCGAGCCCCCGTAGCTCAGGGGATAGAGCACCGCCCTCCGGAGGCGGGAGCGTAGGTTCGAATCCTACCGGGGGCACCCATTGTGGATCTTGGATTTCCCAGTACGCTCCGCTGGTCCGTACGTCGGTGCGGTGATCGTCTGGGGTGGGCATGGCATCGGTCGGCGGCGCTGTTCGAGAGACCAGGACCTCGCTCGCGACGGTCTTCCGCAACCCGGCGCTGCGACGGCTGAACGTCGCCCTCGCCGGCTCCATGATCGGCGACTGGGCCTACGCCACCGCCATCGCGGTGTGGGCCTACGACGTCGGCGGTGCCATGGCCGTCGGCATATGGGGCACGGTCCGTCTCACCCTGGGCGCTGTCCTCACACCGTTCGGCGCCGCCCTGGCCGACCGGATCTCGCGCAAGACCGTCATGGTCGCCGCCGACGTGCTGCGCGCCGTGCTGGTCCTCGCCGCGGCGGGCTGCGTCTACTGGGACGCCCCAGCCG